>DASZCN010000084.1:0-2589 GCA_035943095.1 Gemmatimonadales bacterium
AGTCGGCGAAGAACGCTTCCTCGGCGGTCACCAGGTTCCGAAGATCCGACTTCATCGAGGCGATGTACGCCTTCGCCTTGGTGTTGGCGAACTTCGGGATCGCGATGGCGGCCAGAATGCCGATAATCACCACCACGATCAGCAGCTCAATGAGCGTAAAACCCTTGCGGTTCATCCGAACCCTCCGTTCGTATTCAGGTAGAGAGCGAGCCAACCCACGGGCGGCCCGGAATGGAATCCGCTTGGGTCCCTGCTTTCCGCTATTGGGGGCATGAGACGTGCCACGTGCCGGCATGCTCCGGGGCGTGCTCGGAAAGGCTCGAAACTGCTCCATCGTGCGTGGGTTCGTGCAAAATGCTATGGTCGCTTCGGCGCTCCATTTGTCAACTGCTGGATCCGGGCGCGAACCATCCCCATGGTGGAATCCTTCGTCAGCGCCTCCCGGTAGCTCGCGAGCGCGAGCGCGGTATCTCCCTGCTGCAGGTACACGTCCCCCCGGGCCGCCGGTGTCATCCCGGAATTGGGGAAGAACTCCCTTGAGAGCTCGAGCAGGCCGATCGCATTGTCGATCCGGCGAGCGCGGGCTTCGCTCCGCGCCAGGTCGACGAGCGGGAACTCGCGGAAATCGTAGGCTTCGCTCCCGTAGTACTGCTCCCGGAGCGCCCGATAGTGCCGCGTCGCGACGGCGAGCCCCGAATCCGCCAGATACAACGCGAGCTCGTCCGATAGGAGTCGCGGCCGCGCGACTCCGCGGTGGCACGTCTCACACTTCACCACGACGTGCGGCTCGGGACGGTCGGGTACATCCGCGAGGTGCTCCTCGTTGATGTGCTTCACCATGTCGATCATGACCCGCGCCGCCCGCTTCGTGCGTTTGTCGTCTGAGGCAAACTTGAGGGAATCGAGCGGCGCGCCCTCGCGCCCGACGTGACAGTACGTGCATCGGACGCCGAGGCCCAGGGCAAAGCCCCGCATGGTGGCGATCAGCTCCTGCTTGCCGATGTTCTTGGGCAGGACCTTCAGGTTCGTGAAGGAGTCGGGCGGAAACTTGCCCTGTGCTCGGAGCGCCGGCGCGACTACGGCGCACACGATGGCGAGACCGGTAACACAGCGCATCGAGGTCCTCGGAAACGAGTCGTGCGGATGCTACATCACCAGTTACATCCTCCGCCACCCCGGAGATCGGCGATAGTCATTGGCCGGTCTGCTGGAGCTGGATGAAAGAAGAGGTCGCGCGGGACCCGTTCCCGTTGGTCACGACGTCCTGGCTCTCCACATAATGAAACGGCGCGCCATCACTGGTGCGCGTCACGTCGCCCTCCCAACGGAATGACGCCATGGAGCTGCCCAGGTTGACGTGATACTGCGCCAGGCCGGCATACAGCGTGGGTGTGTTGGCGACGAACGCGCAGAATGTAGCCGCCACGAAGGGAAAGACCGCCGAGATGTCGGTCCCCTGGTAAATCTCGACGTGCGTCGCCGGCGCCTGGAGCAGCAACCTGAACGCCTGCGCGTCGGACGGCGTGTTGATCTGCTGACCGTCCACCGTGTCGCGCGTAGTGAGGTTGGTGCAGGGTGAGACGTCCACGGGGCCGTGTATCGCCATCAAGTTCCGCGCGAGGTCCACGGTAATGACCCGAACCAGGATTCCGTCGCGGCGGATGATGATCGGGCTGGGCGACGACGGGTTGTCGGCAAAGTCGAAGGTGGGAAGGTCAGGGGCGTCCGCAGAGATCGGGGCGCGATCGGAGCATGCAAGGGCGGACATGGCCAGCAACAGCACGGTCGCACGAGGGGCAGTGTTCATGATTCCCTCCTCCTTGAGGGGAACGGCGCAGTCCTGCATTCTTTTGATAGTCGCGCGCCCCGATCATCTCGCGGTCATCTCACTACCACCGCGCGCGCCGGTTCCGCCGGAGGAATGCCCTGCTCCAGTTAATCACCCTTGGCTCGCTCGAGCTGAACCGGACGGACGGTTCCCCCGTTACCCAGGTGCTCCGGCAGCCGAAACGGATGGCGGTGCTGGTATACCTGGCCGCCAGCCGCGGAGCGGTTTTGCGACAGGTGTTGCGCGGGATGTTCTGGCCGGACTGTCCGGAACCGCGCGCGCGCCGGGCGCTCAATCAGGCGCTGTACGGGCTGCGATCGGCACTCGGTCCCGGCGTGATCGAGTCGCGTGGCGAGCAGGAGCTGCTGGTCAACCACGGCGCGCTGGGCTGCGATGCGATGGCGTTCGATCGTGCGGTCGAGAGCCGCGCGCCCCTCGAGGCGTTGCGGCTCTATCGCGGGGACTTCCTCGCGGGATTCTCCATCCACGGGGCATCCGAGTTTGAGCGGTGGGTGGAAACCACCCGTAGCCGTTTGCGGTTCCGTGCGGCGGATGCGGCCTCGTCGCTTTTCGCGTCAGCCCGTGCTGACCGCCGTCTTCGCGAGGCGATTCACTGGGCCCGCCGACGCCTCGAGCTGACACCTACCGATGAACTCGCCCTGCGCGACCTGCTCATGGTTCTCGCCGATGCCGGCGACCGGGCGGATGCGGCGGAGGCGTATCGTCTCTTCGCACGTGATCTCGCGAGGGACCTCGAGATG
>DASZCN010000085.1:0-3148 GCA_035943095.1 Gemmatimonadales bacterium
GGCGTTACGCGAGAGCTCGAGCGCATCGATCGTATCGTCCGAGGGTTGCTCGACTACGCGCGCCCCCAGGAGGAAGCGCTTGCCCCTCTCGACTCGGCCGCCGTCTTGAGCAGCGCCTACGGGCTGCTTCAGGCACAGGGAGCCTTGAACGCCGTACAGGCGAGCCTCGACGTCGGGCCCGATGTGCCGCGCACACTGGGCAGGGCGCACCTCCTCGAGCAGGCCATCGTGAACATGGTCTTGAACGCGGTGGACGCCGCGCCTGGTGGCGTCGTGATCCTGGGGGTGAGGGCGTGGGCCTACAACCCCCGCCGGGCACCGCCGCGACGCGCCGCAGACCCGCTGAGGGCCGTGTTCCCCCGCTGGCCGGAATCGCGCCCCGCGCGCACGGAGTTCACAGAGGGTCAGCCGGGCGCGCTCCTGTACGTCGCCGATTCGGGGCCGGGCGTCGGACCGGAGGACCGCGAGAAGATCTTCGATCCGTTCTACACGACCAAGGAGCCGGGGCGGGGGACGGGGCTGGGGCTCGCCATCGTGGCGCGCGCGGTGCACGACATGGGAGGAGTCGTCTGGGTGGACACGGCACGAGAGGGCGGCGCGGCGTTCAAGATCTTCTTCCCCGCCATTCAATGACCCGGGTACTCGTCGTAGACGACGAGCCTGGCCTCCGCCAATCGCTCGGCCTGCTGCTCGCCGACGCGGGCTACCAGGTGACGGCCGAGGGCGATGGCGCCAAGGCGCTCGAGCGCGGGCTGGCCGAGTCGTTCGACCTGATCCTGTGCGACGTGCGGATGCCGGAGATGGACGGGATCGCATTTCTGCGGGCGTACAAAGGACGTGGCGGGACGGCCCTGATGATCATGATGAGCGCGTACGGCGGCGAGGAGTCGGCGCTCGCGGCGATGAAGGAAGGTGCCTACGACTATATCCCCAAGCCGTTTCGTCCCGACGAGGTGATCCTCACGCTCCGCAAGGCTGAAGAGCGGGAGCAGCTTGGAAACACCGTCGCGACACTTAAGGCCCAGCTCGACACCAGACCGGGATCGCGGGCGCTCGTGGTGGAGAGCCCGGCGATGCGCCAGGCCCTCGAGGTCGTGGGGCGGGTGGCGGCGCATCCCACCACGGTACTCATCACCGGAGACCGAGGTACCGGCAAGGAGGTCATCGCCCAGGCGATCCATCGGGCGAGCCCCCGCGCCGCCGCGCCGTTTGTCGCGGTGAACTGTGCCGCGATTCCCGACACGCTGCTCGAGTCGGAGCTGTTCGGCTACGCCAAGGGTGCTTTCACCGGCGCCACCGCGGATCGCGCCGGGTTATTCGAGCAGGCGGAGGGCGGTACGTTGCTCCTCGACGAGATCGGCGACCTGCCCCTCCCCCTTCAGGCCAAGCTGCTGCGGGTTCTGCAGGAGAGCGAGATCCGACGGGTGGGCGATCAGAAGACGCGCCGCGTAGACGTGCGGTTACTCGCCGCCACGGCTCGGGACTTGGCCGCCGACGCCGATGCCGGCCGGTTTCGGCACGATCTCTTCGACCGACTGAACGTCGTCGCGATTCACCTCCCGCCCCTCCTCGAGCGGCGCGAGGACATCGCCCCACTGGCCCGCCACTTCGCGACGCAGCTCGGGCGCCGATTGGGTCATCCGGTGGCGCTGACCGACGCGGCCATCGACTGGCTGCGCGAGCAGCCATGGCCCGGGAACGTGCGCTCGCTCGAACACGCGATCGAGCGCGCGGCGGTGCTGTCGGAGAAGGAGGTCCTGGAGCCGGTTGATTTCCGGAAAGGACCTCTCCCCTCTCCCCTCTCCCCGGGGGAGAAGGGAGAGGGAAGAGGTACTCTCCGCGATGCAGTCGAGCGCGCAGAGCGCGAGGCGATCACTGCGGCTTTGCGGGGAGCTGGAGGGAACCGCCGCGAGGCCGCGCAGCGGCTCGGCGTGAGCTTGCGAACGTTGTTCTACAAGATCGAGCGCTATCGACTCGATTAGTGCAACGATCTGCACAACTGCAGTAATTTGCAGTATGGCCTGCCACCGTAGAGATGAGTAAACAGCTGTAACATAATAACTTACCTCATGGCACAAGGTGTGATATAGTAGGCGCCGACTGGGAGGAGACTGTCATGCGGCGTTCCGGATTTACCACGATCGAGATGGTGATCTGCGTGATCCTGATCGGGATTATCGCGTCTATCGGCTTCCCGAAAATTCGCAGGGCGCTGGACAAGTCCAATGTACGGTCGAGCCGAGACGCGCTCGGCACCGAGGCCGCGATCGCGCGTTCCGCCGCCATTCAGCGTGGCTGCCGCGCCGTCCTGCACTTCACCTCGGGAGCCACGGCGACGGTGTGGGTGACCACCGCGTGTCCCACCAGGGTGGACACGATAGCCGGCGTGGAGAAGCTGAGCACGCGCTTCAACGTCACCCTGGCTGCCACACGCGACTCGGTCCAGTACGATCCACGCGGCCTGAGCATGGACAACGCCGTGACGGTTGTCCGCATCACGGGCGCGGCGGGCATCAAGGACTCGGTCATGATCAACACGATCGGCAAGGTGGTGCGGCAATGAAACGCGAACAGGGTTTCACGATCGTCGAAGTCATCATCGCGATCCTGGTCCTCACGGTCGGGATCCTGGGGCTCGTGACGTCAGCGGCCCTGGTGACTCGCATGATCGGGCGAGGACAGCGTTCGGCCGTGGCCGCGCAATACGCGCAGCGGCGACTCGAGATGCTGCGCGCGAGCGGCTGTAAGACCCAAGCCGGCGGGAGCGAGGTGTGGTGGCGCGGGGGGACCCCGGTCGACTCGGTCACCTGGAGCTTCACTAACATGGCGACCACACCGGCTCAACACTGGCAGGTGGTGGTGCGCAGCAAGTACCAAACCGCGCTGGGGAAATGGCGCAGGGACAGCACGGAGACGGAGATCTCATGCCTCTTCTAGGACGGCGCGGGTACTCGATCATCGAGCTGCTCATCGCCCTGGTGCTCCTGAGCATGGTGTCGGCCGCCATCTACAAGGTGCTGGTGAACAATCAGCGCCTGTATCTGGCGCAGACGCAGACGATCGACCTGCAGCAGAACATGCGCGCGGCAGTCACCATTCTGCCGGCCGAATTCCGCGAGCTGGACGCGGCAGACGGCGACATCCAGGC
>DASZCN010000086.1:0-18692 GCA_035943095.1 Gemmatimonadales bacterium
AGTCGGCGAAGAACGCTTCCTCGGCGGTCACCAGGTTCCGAAGATCCGACTTCATCGAGGCGATGTACGCCTTCGCCTTGGTGTTGGCGAACTTCGGGATCGCGATGGCGGCCAGAATGCCGATAATCACCACCACGATCAAGAGCTCAATGAGCGTAAAACCCTTGCGGTTCATCATGACATCGCCCCCGTTGAAGTCTCTAGCTGACGGCATCAGACACCCTTGGTCGGGAGTGTCCCGGTGGGTGTTCAGCAAACCGTGTGCCCCGTGCGTATGGCGGCGCAACTCAAAGTACTACAGTCTGTTACGTAAGAAGGCGAGCGCGAGGGGGCACAGCTCCACTGGGGCTTTTTGCAAGGTGCGGGGCCGGGCGCCAGGCAGGGAGAAGACCCCTCCAACGTTTCACGTTGGGGCCCGAAGGCGGACCGCGCGGGCAAGCAAGGAGTCCGCGGCGTCCGGGTAACCGTGCGTGCGGGCCACTTCCGCTTCATACCGGTAGTAGCCCGCGCACCCACCGTGGCACAGGCGCTCGAGGCCGGCGAGCAACGAGTCGGCCCCCGTTGGATCCCCGGCCGCGAACGCCGCGATGGACCCGGTCACATAGGTGCTGGCATCGCGATCGTAGAGCGAGGCCGCCACGCGCGCCGCCTCGAACGCCTCCTTCGGCATTCGGTTATCGAGATACAACGCGATTTTGCGCTTTTGGCCGACGTAGGAACGCGGCGAGTCTGCAAGAATACTCTCGGTTACCGTTGCGTCGTTATACCAAACCGGCACACGTGTCACGGTTCGGATGGCGCCCAACATGACGAGCGCCGCGACGGCAGATCGGAGCGCCGGGCGCGGCAGCCGCGCGAGCCAGGCGGCCAGGGCGAGCACGAGCCCGACCGACGGCAGGTAGAGCGTGCGCTCGGCCAGGTAGAAGCCCGCCGGGAATACGAGGTTCGCGACAGGGAGAAACGCGATCCCAATCCAGCCCAGTCCGAACGCCTCAACCTTCCGCCCACGTTTCCAGGCGAGCAGGATGAGCAGACCCCACAGCACCGCGCACAGCACCCCCGTCATGAATCGGGGGTCGGCGAGCGATGTTACGGCGGTGCGATCGGAGGGCGAGTAATCGACGCGCAGCGTCAGGGGGAACACCAGGAGCCGCGCGACGTCTGCCAGGGCACTGACGCCGGTGATCCGCACCGTGAGGCCGGACTCGCCCACGAACATCGGCGCGATGCTTTCGAAGGCGCCGTACGGGTGGCGGACCACGGCTCGAACCACCGCGTAGACCGCGAGGACCCCTACCCAGGTCGCCACGAAGAGCACGATGCGACGCCGGTCGGGTCGCGCGAGGCCGAGCAGCCACCCCCACACAATCAACCCGGGGGCTACAGCGGCGTTTTCCTTGGAGAGCATGCCGAGGGCGAGCGCCAGGGCGCACCACCCGAAGCTCTCGCGCACGAGCGCCGCGTACACCGCGAGGACCGTGAAGAGCGCCGCCATGAGCTCCGCGCGACCGACCACGCTCGCCACGGCCTCCACATGGATCGGATGCACGGCGAAGAGCAGCCCCGCGACGAGCGCCGTCGCGTCATCCGACCAGCGCCGGGTGAGCGCCGCGACCGCGATCGCCACGGCCGCATGCCACAGGAGGTTGATCGCGTGGAACCACGGCTTGCCGTCTATGAGATAATCGACGGCGAAGCTCGCGATGACGAGCGGGCGATACATGTGGCCGCCCAGATCAGGCGGCCAGTAGGGGGCGGCGAACGCGCGCCAGATGCCGGACGCGTGGATGACGAGCGGGTTCTGGACGATGATCGGCAGATCGTCGACCGCGAACCGATTCCATAGGGCGCCGATATAGACCACCACGGCGCACACGCCGACGATCTGATAGATGCGCTTTGCGCTCATCGGCTGCGCGTTCTGCCAATACGGGCCACAAACGAATCAGCGGCAGCCGGGTATCCGCGGGCCCGCGCGATCGGGGCCTCGTACTGGTAAAAGAAATCGCAGGGACGACAGACCACTTCGAGCCGCGTGAGGATCGAGTCCGCCAAGGCGTACCGACCCGTCGCCCACGCGGCCTCAGCACCGTTGACGTACAGCCACGGGAGCGTCACGTCGTAGATGCCGGTGGAGATCCGGAATGCCTCAAGCGCTTTGGCAGGCTGATGGGCGGTGAGTAAGGGAACCACCATGTGCGCGGGGCCAAGGAAGGATCGTGGGGAGTCCTCGAGCTCGTTCTCGATTACCGTCCGCGAGTCACGCCACACGGGCACGCGCTCCACGGTACGGGCACCCCCAGCGACCACGAGGAGGCCGAGCACCCAGGCGAGGCGGCGCGGCTCGAGCTGCTGCAGCCACGCTCCGACCGCCAGGGCGAGTCCCACGGACGGGAGGTACAAGTTCCGCTCGGCCAGCAGGATGCTGACCGGAGCGGTGAGGTTCGAGACCGGAAAGAAGGCGATCGCGATCCAGCCCAGGCCAAAGGCCTCGACGCGACGCCCGCGGCGCCAACTGAGCCAAATGAGTCCGGCCCAGCCGAGGAGACACAGGAGCCCGACCGCAAAGGAAGGATCGAGCGGCGTGGTCACGAGCGTCCGCTCGGCGGGCGAATAATCGACGCGCAGCTTCAGAGGGAACACGAGGAGCCGCGCAACGTCTCCGAACGTGGCAACGGCCGTGAGACGCACGGCGAGTGGGGAGGCGCCAAAAAAGACAGGGGCCGGAGCGTCCGCCAGGCCCTGGTGGAGGACGGCCAGTCGAAAACCGAAGTAGGCAATCCCGAACGCCACCCACGATGTCGCATACGCCGTCATGCGCCGCCGCGAAGGCCGCGCCAAGGCGAGGACCCAAGCCCAGGCGATGAGCCCCGGAGCGACGATCCCATTCTCCTTGCTCAGCACGGCGCAGGCGAGCGCCGCGAGGCTCCACCAAAGCTGGTCGCGCGCCAGGGCCGCATAGACTGAAAGCACGACGAAGAGCGCCGCCATGATTTCGGCCCGGCCCACGACGTTGGCGACCGCCTCCACGTGGACCGGATGGACCGCGAACAAGAGCCCGGCGGTCCAGGCCGCCCGGTGTCCACTCAAGTGGCTCGCCAAGAGCGCCACGGCGACGCTCGCGCCGGCGTGCCAAACGAGGTTTACCACGTGGAACCACCAGGGCGCCCCCCCCCCGATCGCCCAGTCGAGGGTGTACGACGCGATCGGCAAGGGTCGGTACAAGCCACCGCCGACGTCCGGCGGCCAATACGGCGCCGCGAAGGTACGCCACATCCCGCTGATGTGGTGCACGAGGGCATTGAACGCGATGATCTGGTTGTCATCGACCGCGAAGCGATTCCAGAGTGCACCGAGATAGAACACCACGGCGCACGCGGCCACGACAGCGCAGAGGCGTCTCTTGCTCACGCCTTGCGCCGGGGCGGGAGCAGGTTGTATCGCAGAATGTGAAACAGCGCTGCCAGCCCGTCCCGCCAGGTGATCTTCTTCCCCTCGGCGTACGTCCGGCCGCTGTAGGTGATGGGGAGCTCCCAGATGCGTGCACCCGCCTGTGCGAGCCGCGCCGTCAGCTCGACCTCGATCCCGAACCGCTCCGCGGTGAGGGGGAGGCGCTTCAAGAGCTCCGCCCGGACCAGCTTGTAGCACGTCTCCATGTCCGTGAGGTTCAGGTTCGTGAACATGTTGGAGACGAGCGTGAGGAAATTGTTGCCCACCGCGTGCCAGAAGAACAGCACCCGATGCGGTCCGCCCTGGAAGCGGGAGCCGTACACGGCGTCGGCCCGGCCCTCCTCGATCGGCCCGATCAAGCGGGGCAGGTCCATGGGGTCGTACTCGAGATCGGCGTCCTGCGGGACGATCACCGCGCCGGTGGCGGCGGCGATGCCGCTTCTCAAGGCCGCACCTTTGCCTCGGTTCACGGGATGGTGAATGACCAACTGCGCGAGCCCTTCGCCCGCGAGCCGGTCGAGCAGGGCTCCCGTTCCGTCGGTGGAGGCATCGTTCACCGCGACGACCTCGATTCGGAGCGGCACCTGTCGCAATCGCCGCAGCAGCGCCTCAATGGTCGCCACCTCGTTATAGGCCGGCACGATCACCGAGAGCAGCGGGCCGTCCGTCACGCACGCACCTCAGCGATGGCGATGAGTGACTGTCCCAGGCGCCACGGAAGCCACCGCTCCATCCGAAACAGCGGCACGAGAGCCTCGTACCACCGGAGCGCCGCGGGCGAAATCATGCGCCGCCGAAGCACGCGACTCGCGAGCCACCACCCGAACGCCCCTCCGAGATTGAAGTACTCGACGTGACGGACGCGGAACCCGGTCTCGTCGAGCTTGCGCACGACCTCACCGCGGTCGTAACGACGGAAGTGGCCAAGCGCCTGGTCCAACGTGCCGTACAAGGGCCGCAGCGCGGGGACGAGCAGCACCAGGCGCCCGCCCGGCTCGAGCAGCTGGCGCATCGCGCCGAGCGATGCCGCGTCCTCCTCGATGTGCTCCAGCACATTGAGGCAGAACACCGTGTCCACGCGTTCCGCAACGAGCTGCGGATCGAACGCCGGCAGCCGCAGCTCGACGACCCGCACATTCGGCCGATCGCCGAAGCGTTCGCGCAGCCGCCCGAGGTAGTAGGGTTCCGTGTCGGTCAAAACGACGCGCTCCCGGTCCGTCAGAAACGCCGACATGTTGCCGATACCGGCGCCGACCTCGAGCACGCGGCGCCCGAGCCAGGGGCGCAGTCTCTCGAACATCCATCGATTGTACCGGGGCGCGGCGGCCATCCGCTCGAGGGTCGCGGCCCCGAACTGATCCGCGGGGGCCGCTTCAGTCGGGTGCATCGCCCTCGTAGCGGCTCAGCTTCCGATACAGGGTGGAGGGATCGATCCCGAGCACCTCGGCCGCCCGGGTCTTGTTCCCGCCCTCGCTCTGCAGCACCCAGGTGATATAGGCACGCTCGATGACATCGAGGGTGGGATTGGGATGCGCCCGGTCCGCGACGAGCGGCTCGGCGCGCGGCTCCGTGAGCTTGTCGGGTAGCGCCGAGAGATCGATGCTCGTGCTCTTGGAGAGCACCACGGCGCGCTCGAGCGCGTTTTCCAGCTCGCGCACGTTGCCGGGCCAGTCGTAGGCGAGCAGCGAGCTCTTCGCCTCTTCGGTGAGAGCCTTGGGCGTCTCGCCGCGCTCCTTGGCGATCCGGCCGAGGAACTCCTCCCACAAGATCTGGATGTCGTCGCGACGGTCGCGCAGCGGCGGGAGGTGGATGGCGATCACGTTCAACCGATAGTACAGGTCGGTCCGGAAGCGGCCCCGCTTGATGTCATCCTCGAGATCGCGGTTGGTGGCGGCCACCACGCGGACGTCCACCGGAATTGCTTCGGTGCCACCGACCGGGATCGCCTCGCGCTCCTGCAGCACGCGGAGCAGCTTCACCTGCGTCGCGGGCGACATCTCGCCGATCTCGTCCAGAAAGAAGGTGCCGCCCCGGGCCGCGGCGAACAGGCCCTGCTTGTCCCGCACCGCGCCGGTGAACGACCCCTTCACGTGGCCGAACAGCTCGGACTCGAGCAGGCTCTCCGGCAGTGCGCCGCAGTTGAGCGAGAAAAATCCACCGTCCGTGCGCGCCGAGAGCTCGTGGATGTAGCGCGCGATGACTTCCTTCCCGGTTCCCGACTCGCCCTGGATCAGCACGGTGCTCTCGGTCGGCGCCACCTGCTCGGCGAGCGTCAGCACGTCCTGGAACGCCCGGGACTTGCCCAGCGGCTTCACGAGCCCCGAGCGTTCGCGCCGCCGGATCTCCTGCTTGAGCTGCTTGTTCTCCGCCTTGAGCAGCCGCTGCTCCACCGCCCTGCGGCAGATCGCGACGAGGTCGTCGTTCGAGAACGGCTTCTGGATGTAGTAAAACGCCCCCTGGTTCACGGCCTGTATCGCGCTCTGGAGCGAAGCCTGCGCGGTCATGAGGATGACGGGCGTCTCGGGATCCTGCTCGCGCACGGCCGCGAGAATTTCGGTACCCGACACTCCCGGCATCTTGATGTCGGTGAGCACGATGTCGGGCGGACTGCCCTTCAACGCCTCGAGCCCGGCCTTTCCCCCTTGGGCGGTCGTGACTTCGAATCCTTCACCCTTCAGCAGGATCCGGAGCACGTCGAGGATCCCCATCTCGTCGTCGACCACCAGAATCGATGGCTGCTGGCTCATGCGGCTTCCTCTTTCCTTCGGGCGGCTGGGAGGTACACGGTGAAGGTGGTCCCCTGGCCTGGAGTGGTATCGACGAGCACCATGCCGCGGTGGGCGTCCACGGCGCGTTGCACGATGGCGAGGCCGAGCCCGGTGCCACCGACCCGCCCCGTCACGAACGGCTCGAACAGGCGCGCTCGCAGGCCCTCAGGGATGCCCGGCCCGTTGTCGCTGACCGCGAGCGACACGGGATTTTCGATCCCGGCGCCCCCCGGCAGCTCGTGGGAGGCAGGCCGGCCGACGCGCACGTCGACGCGCGCGCCCTTCCCCGTGGCCTGGACCGCGTTGAGCACGAGGTTCGAGACCACGCGGTGGAGCAGGTCTTCGTCTCCTTCCATCGGCGCGGCGTCCCCGCTGAGCTCGATCACCGCGTCCTCCGGGCAGTCGGAATGCTCGCGCACCAGCCGGATGGCGGCGGCCGCCACGTCGCGCAGGTCGAGCGGCCGACACTCGGTGGCGCGCACCCGTGAGAAGTCGAGAAACTCCGACAGCAGGCGGGAGAGGCGGTCGCTCTCGCGGACGATGAGCGAGGTGAGGAACTTCTCGTCCGCATTGACGCGCTTGGCCCGACCCAACTGCTCCACCGACGAGCGGATCGAGGCGAGTGGATTCTTGATCTCGTGGGCCAGGCTCGACGACAGCTCCGCCACGGCCTCGAGCCGCTCGGCGCGCAGGTGCAGCTCCTCGAGCCGCTTGGAGTCCGAGATGTCGGTGAAGATCGCCGTGACGCGCGGCTCGCCCGCCGGCTCGACCTCGAGCGTCGTCGTGGTCACGCCGATCGTGAAGGTCCGGTCCGGCCGCCGCACCGTGGCCTCGACCCGCATCGCCCGCACGCCCCGCCGCGCCGTAGCCGTGATGGCGGCCCAGAACTCAGGCGCGATCCGCGCGAACTCCGGCATGATCGGCCGCCCGCGCCAACCGCGCTCCTTGAAGCCCAAGATCTGCTCCGCCGCCGGGTTGCAATACAGCAGGTGGCCGCTCTGGTCCACCGTGACCACCCCCGTCGGGATGTTGCGCAGCACGTCGGCCGCTTCGAGCCGCGCCTGGCGCAGCTCCCCGGCCAGCGCCTCGCGCTCGGCTCCCATCACGGACACGCGGCTCGCGAAGTAGGCGGTCACCGCGGCCACCCCCACGAACACCAGCAGCTGGAGCGCGATCTGCGCCGTCATCGGCGTCCGATGCCCGAAGAACACGTCGGCGAAGTAAACGAGCCCGGCGAGCGCCGTGACGAGCGCGGTGCTTGCCGGGGGCATCAGGACCGCCGTGACGGCGATGAGTGGGACGTACAACGGAGTCAGGTCGCTCTGTGGACCGCCGGTGACGTGCACGACCGCCGTGATGAGCACGAGGTCGAACAGAGCCTGCCCGTACAGGAAGGTCCGGCCGGGCGAGCGATTGCGTAGGTGCGTGTGCCAGTAGGACGCGATCGTGACCACTACAGCGGCCACGAGCATGAACGACGTGATCAGCAGGTCGACGGGCGTGGCGACCGCGAACTTGTACGTGGCCGCCAGGTAGATCGCCGTGGCCACGCACAGCCGCCCGGCGTAGACCGACCGCAGAAGGCTCTGTGGCGTCGGGATCGCCGATCCTCGCGAGCCACGCCCGAGCCAACTCACATCGCGCTCCTTGCTAGCCCGCACAGCCCGATGGCCTGGGCGGCGAGCCTCATAAGGGTATTACTCGCAATGACTTACTTGTCTCACATCGGGATCGCGTGACTGCGGGCGCTCGGCGTAAGTATTGGGATTGGTGTCGCAAAGTGCAAGAGCGCGGGACCGAGGGGAGTTCGCTATCCTACGTCATGCGCCGCACGCCGGGGATGATCCCAGTCTGGCTGTTGGTCGTCGGGCTGGTGGTTCCGGGCGCGGCTGAATCTCAGGCCGCCCTGACGCCCGCCGACTCGGCGATTCTCGCGTCGCAACCCCTGAAGCGCCTCGTGATCGCTCCCTCGCTGCTTCGCCGCATCAGCCTGCTCGCGGCAGGCCTCGATCGCGAAGTGGTGCTGTGCCTGCAGGGGACGGTGGCGGGTGATACCGCGCTGGTGCGGGAGTTCATCATGCCGGACGTGGTGAGCTCGGCGGCGGATCATGTGGAGCCGCTGCCATGCGCGGCCGGTACGCTCGCGGTGTGGCACAACCACGTCTGGGCGGGGCCGGACTCGAGCTTCGGCGTGAAGACACCGGAAGACCTCTGCTCGCTCAGCCAGCCCGACCTGCGCACCGTCGTGGCGGACTCGATTCCGTTCGCCGTGGTGAGCGTGGGCCATACGCGCGGCCCGATCGTGTGCTGGTGGCGCCGAGTGCAGGCGGTCGTAAACCGCCATGTAAAGTTCCTGCCGCGCTTTCCCCGGCAGTGGCTCGAGCTTCCGAATCTGGCGGGCGCCGATCCGGACCAGAAACCTCCCGCGCCCTCAATCCCTTAACTCGCAGCCGGCGGTCACTCCGACGGCTGTACGATGATCTTGCCGCGCGCGGCGAGGCAGGTCAGCCGCGTCCCAGTCAGCCCCGACCGCCCCTCGCGCACCGGCGGGACGGCCACCATTCTTAGCCCGTCCTTCCGCCCAGGGCGCAGTCACCCATGATCAGAATCCGTATCGTCTTCGCGCTGCAGGCGCTGCTTGTCACCGGCGTCGGCGCACAACAGCTGGATAGCACGCTTTGGACGCGCCTGCGGTACCGCTTCGTCGGTCCGGAGGGGAATCGGGCGATCGCCGTCGTGGGTGAGCCCGGCAATCCGCTGGTGTCCTACGTAGGCGCGGCGTCAGGGGGGATCTGGAAGACCGAGGACGGCGGCGTGCACTGGCGGGCAGTGTTCGACAGCGCGCCGGCGCAGGCGATCGGCGCGCTTGCGATGGCGCCGTCGGCGCGCAACGTGCTCTGGGCTGGAACCGGTGAGACGTTCTTCATCCGCTCAACCACCGCGCTCGGCAACGGCGTCTACAAGTCGACCGACGGCGGCCGCAGCTGGCGTCATATGGGGCTCGACGCGACCGGCCGGATCGCGCGCATCGTGATCGACCCCGCGAACCCCGACATGGTGCTCGTGTGCGCCCTCGGGCGGGCCTACGGTCCGGCGCAGGACCGCGGCGTATACCGCACCGCCGACGGCGGGAAGAGCTGGACGCGGGTGCTGTTCGTGGATGCCAACACGGGGTGCTCCGACCTTGCGATGGATCCGGGCGATCCCAATACCGTCTTCGCGGGGATGTGGCAATTCGAGGTCAAGACGTGGCATCTCCAAAGCGGCGGCCCGGGGAGCGGCCTCTGGGCTTCACGCGACGGCGGTGTGACGTGGACGCGCCTCGCCGGTCACGGGCTGCCTGACGCGCAGCACAGCGTCGGTAAGATCGCCGTCGCGGTCGCCGTCTCGAACCCCAACACCGTGTACGCGCTGATCGAAGATCAGGATCCCGCGCTGTATCGGAGCGACGACCGGGGCGCGACGTGGCACCTCGTGAGCCGGGAACACAACATGGCCGAGCGCGCGCCCTACTATGTGCGCTTCGCCGTGGCGCCGGACGACGAGGACCGGCTGTACTTCGTCTCGGTCCGGTTCAGCATTTCACGGGACGGCGGCCGCTCGCTCGGCCGCTCCGACTTTCACGGTGGTGGTGATAATCACGACGTCTGGATCGATCCGCGGAACCCCGACCGGTTCATGATCGCACACGACGGAGGGGTGAGTATCACGCTCAATCGCGGCAAGACGTTCATGCGGATTGTGCTGCCCATCGCGCAGCTGTATCACGTGCACACGGACACGCGCGTGCCCTACAACCTGTACGCCAACCGGCAGGATGGGTCGTCGTACCGGATGCCCAGCCGGAGCCTGTCCGGGGGGGCGGGGGGGGCCTCGGAGGGACAATGGGGCCACGTCGGCGGGTGCGAGAGCGGCTTCGCGATCCCGGACACGGTCACCAACACGACCGTGTGGTCGGGGTGCTACGATGGGGGACTCGAGGTATACGACACGCGGACCGACCACGCGCGAAACGTGCGCGTCTGGCCCGAAGCGGCGTACGGGTGGCGGCCCGCGGACGTGAAGTACCGATGGAACTGGACGTTCCCGATCGCCATCTCCCCGCATGAACACACGCGCGTGTACGTGGGCAGTCAGTACGTTCACGTGACCACGGACGAGGGCGCGAGCTGGAAAGTCATCAGCCCGGACTTGACGCGGAACGACACGACGCATCAGCAGAGCTCGGGTGGCGTGACGACCGACAACCTCATGACCTTCGACGGGGCCACGCTGTTCGCCATCGCCGAGTCGCCCGCGCAGGCCGGCGTGATCTGGGCGGGCTCGAACGACGGCCTGGTGCACGTCACGCGTGACGGCGGGGCAAACTGGGTGAATGTCACAGCGGGCATCCCGAAGCTCCCGCCCTGGAGCAAGATCTCGAACATCGAGCCGTCACGGTTCAATCCGGGAACCGCGTACCTCTCCGCGGACTCGCACGAGCTCGACGACCTCGACCCGTACATCTATAAGACCAGCGACTTCGGAAAGAGCTGGAAGCGCATCTCCGATCCCCTGCCCCGCTCGCCGCTCTCGTTCGTCCATGTCGTACGCGAGGACCCGAGCCGCGCCGGCATGCTCTACGCGGGAACGGAAAACGGCGTGTATGTGACGATCGACGACGGCGCGCACTGGCTGCCGCTGCAGACCAACTTGCCACACGCCCCGATCTCCTGGCTGACCGTGCAGCCTCACGCCCGCGACCTCGTGGTCGCCACGTACGGGCGGGGCGCGTGGATCCTCGAGGACATATCGCCGCTCGAGCAGCTCGAGCCCGCGACCCTCGCGGCGAAGGCGTTCCTGTTCACACTGCGCCCGGCGTACCGGTTCCGGCCGCAACAGGGTGTGGCGAGCGCTCCGAACAGCGCGGTCGAGCCGGACACGGTCCCCTACGGGGCGGATGTGACGTACTACGTGTCGCCTTCCGTCGCCGACACGAGCACGCCGCCCGACACCCTGCACCGGCTCAAGCCAGCCCGGGTGGTCATCCTGAGCCCGAAAGGCGACACCGTGCGTGTGCTCGAAGGAGAGCGGCGGCCCGGCTTGAACCGCGTGTGGTGGGATCTGCGCTATGCCCCGCCCACGGCGCCCAAGCTCAGGACTCCGCCGCCGGGCAAGGCGTTCGTCCGGCTGGGCCCCGACGGCACGCGCCCGCTCGTGACGTGGGACCTCGATCTCTCGCTCCGCGGGCCGCTCGCGCCTCCCGGGACGTACACGGTACAGCTCACCATCGCCGATTCGGGGAGTCCGGGGAAAGCCGCGGTGACGCTCTCGCAACCACTCAGCGTACTCAAGGATCCCAATACGGCGGGCGGTGACAGCGACGTACAGGCGCAAGCGCGGCTGGCGCTTGCCATTCGCGGCGAGCAGGACAGCGTGGCGCGCATGATTAACCGGCTCGAATGGATCCGGAAGCAGCTGCGCGACCTGGCGGGGCAGCTGCGCGGGGACTCGGGCGTCGCCGCCGACCCGAACGCCAAGCGCATCGCGGCCCTCGCCGACTCGCTCGACGCGCGCGCCCTCGGCGTGGAGGGTGCACTGTTCGACGTCCACCTGACGGGCGCGCGCGAGGACGCGTTCCGCTCGCCGATGCAGCTGTACGGCCGGCTCGCGGCACTGCAGTCCGATGCGTCCGAGAGCGGCGCTGATTTCGCGCCCACGGCGCAGCAGCTCGCCGTGCACGAGCTCTTCGCACAGCGACTCGCCGACGCCGCCCGCCGGTTCGGCGACCTGGTAGAAAACGGGCTGCCGGCCTTCGGGGCGGAGCTTCGCAAGGCTCCGCTGAAGGACGTGATCTCCGCCCTCGACCCGGGTGGTGGCAGTGCCGAGTCGCGCACCGGGCCATGACGGCGGTCGGGCAGCAGCGCATGGCGCCGCTTCTGTGCACGCTTCTGACCGCCAGCCTGAGCGCATGCTCGGGTACCACCGAGCGGGCGAATCCGCAGCTCCCCCCAGTCTTCACCAGCGAACAGGCAACCCAGGGACGACGGATCTACCGGGCCGCCTGCGCCACGTGCCATGGATTCGATCTCGAGGGACCGGTGGCGCCGGCGCTCGTAGGTCCCGCGTTCCTCCGCCGATGGCAGCCGCCCGAGCGCAATGCGGGGGATTTGTATTACCTGCTACGAACCTCGATGCCGAAGCTGGCCATGGGCTCGCTCCGGCCCGACGATTATACGGCGGTGTTCGCCTACGTGCTCGAGCGGAACGGTTGGCCCGCGGGGCACCGCCGGTTCGACGCATCGGACTCGCTGCTCCGGTTGATTCGCTTCGAGCGCCTCGCCGCCGCCCCGGGCCCTGACACCCGCCCGGCTCCGGAATTCATCGCGGGGAAGGTCAACCCGCCGCCGGCGGGCTCAGGACCAAGCGTCGTCGAGGTCGCGAGGCCCGATCCGGCCGACTGGCCATACCACACGGGCAACTTCTTCGGGACGCGCTACTCGCCGATCACCGAGCTTTCGCCGGCGAACGTTCGGCACCTCGCCGTCGCCTGCGTGCTGCAGGTCGGCTCGGGTGAGACCTTCCAGACGGGTCCGGTCGTGTATCGTGGCGTGATGTACGTGACGACGGGGCGCGAGACGGTAGCGCTCGACGCCGCAACCTGCCGACCCCGCTGGCGGTATATGTGGCAGCCAAAGGACGACGAGCTGTGGCCCATGAATCGCGGCGTCGCGCTCGCGCGGGGGTACGTCGTCCGGGGCACGGCGGACGGGTACCTGCTGGCACTCGACGCCCGCGACGGCAGACTCTTGTGGGCGCGCCACGTCGCACACCCGGATGCGGGCGAAACGATCACAATGCCGCCGCTCATCTTCGAGGACCTGGTGGTGATCGGGCCCGCCGGGGGCGAGAACGGCATTCGCGGTTGGGTCGGGGCGTTCCGCCTCGCCGACGGGACGCCGGTGTGGCGCTTCTACACGGTGCCGCGCCCGGATGAACCCGGCGGAGAAACGTGGGCGAACCCCAACGCGGTTCGCCAGGGCGGAGGAGCGGTCTGGACTCCGCTGTCGCTCGACCCGGCCAACGGAGAGCTCTACGCGGCGGTCACCAACCCTGCGCCGGACTTCCCGGGCCATCTCCGGCCTGGGACGAATCTGTACACCAATTCCATCGTCGCGCTCGACGTGCGCCGCGGCACGCTGCGATGGTACGTCCAGCTGCTGCCCCACGACACGCACGACTGGGATCTCACGCAAGTCGCTCCGCTGTTTCGAGAGACCATCGCGGGCCAGGAGCGGGACCTCGTCGCGACGACGGGCAAGGACGGCCTCCTCACGGTGCTCGATCGCCACACACACGAGCGAGTGTACGAAGTCCCCATCACCACTCGCCTGAACGCCGACGCACCCGTGGGGCGGACCCCTGCCAGGGTCTGCCCGGGCGTCCACGGCGGGGTCGAGTGGAACGGGCCAGCGTACGACCCTGGCACGCACCTCCTCTACGTGCCAGCGGTCGATTGGTGCGGCACCTATCAGGCCGCGCAGGAGGCGCGCTACGTACCGGGTGCCCTGTACTTGGGGGGCGCCTACATCGGCGACTCGGCCAGCCAGGCGCGCGGATGGCTCACCGCGGTGGACGCGGCTCACGGCACGATACGCTGGCGCTACCGGTCCCCACGACCGCTCGTCGCCGGTGTCACGGCGACAACGGGGGGACTGGTCTTGACCGGGGAGCTCACGGGGGACTTCCTAGCACTGGACGCGGCAACCGGACAGGAGCTGTACCGCTTCTACACCGGCGCGGCGATCTCGGGCGGAGTGATCACGTATATGGTGCACAACAAGCAGTACGTGGCGGTGGCCTCCGGTGGCGGATCATACAACTTCGGCCGGGAGGGATCGCCCACCGTCTTCGTCTTCTCGATGCCCGCCGGTCGCTAGAGCACCAGCGCGGCATAGCGCGGCGCGGTCACTGCACCGCGTTCACCATGTCGAAGATCGGCAGGTACATGGCGACCACCATGCCGCCGACGATCACGCCGAGGACGACGATCATGATCGGCTCCATCAGCGAGAGCAGCGCGCTCACGGCGGCATCGACCTCGTCGTCATAGAAGTCGGCGATCTTCGACAGCATCTCGTCCATTCCGCCGGTCTGCTCGCCCACCGAGATCATCGAGATCACCATCGGCGGGAACACTTTCGACTTGGCGAGCGGGGCCGAAATGGTTTCGCCGCCGGCGATCGAGGCGCGCGATTCCATCACGGCGTTGTGAATGACCATGTTGCCGGCGGTGCGCGCCGTGATCTCGAGGCCGTCGAGAATCGACACGCCCGAGGAAATCAGGGTGCCGAGCGTCCGCGTGAACCGCGACACGGCCGCCTTGCGGAGCACGTCCCCCAGCACCGGCATCTTGAGCAGCAGGGAGTCGATCTGCAGCCGTCCCGGCCCGGTCTTGTAGTACCGGTTGATCGCGAAGACGACGAACCCGGCGGCGCCGATGATGGCCCACCAGTAGTCCCTCAAGAGGTGGCTCAAGCCGATCACGATGCGCGTCGGCAGCGGCAGCTGCAGGTTCACCGAGGCGAACATGTTCTGGAACGTCGGAATCACGAAGATGAGGAGGACCGACACGGCGATCACCGCTACCGAGAGAATGACGCCCGGGTAGATCATCGCGCCCTTCACCTTGCGGACGATCGCGTCGTTCTTCTCGAGGAACTCGGCGAGCCGGACGAGGATGGTGTCGAGGATACCGCCCGCCTCGCCCGCCGCCACCATGTTCACGTACAGATCGCTGAACGCCTTCGGGTGCTTGCGGAGCGCGTCGGCGAGGGTCTGGCCGCTTTCGACGTCATACACCACCTGGCGGGTGACGCCGGCGAGGATCTTGTTTTCGGTCTGCTGCGACAGGATGTCGAGGGCCTGCACCAGCGGCAGGCCCGCGTTGATCATGGTCGCGAACTGGCGCGTGAACACGACGACGTCGCGCGTCTTGACGCCACCGCCGAAGTTGAGGTTGAGCTTGAACTCCTTCGGCGCCGCCCGGACCTGCACCACCACCAAGCGGTTCTTGCGCAGGTGCGCGATGACGTCGTCGCGGCTCGGCAGGTCGATCTTATCGTTGACCAGCTCGCCTTTGAGCGTGCGGGCGGTGTACTGAAAGACCGGCATAGCTCAACTCCCTTCCGGGCGCCTAGCGACGGGCCGTGACCTTGCCGGCGCCGGGTTGCTGCGCCGCCGCGGTCGGCGACATCACGTCCTTCTCGTCCATCGGCTGCTCGCCGATCATCCGCAGGAACTCGTTGGGCGTCGACGTCACGCGCAGGCATTCGTCCTTCGTGACCTCGCGGCTGACGTACAGCTGGTACAGCGCGTCGTTCAGCGTCTGCATCCCATGCTTCTTCCCGGCCTGCATCATGGACGGGATCTGCTCGATCTTCTCGTCGCGGATCAGCGCGCGGACGGCGGGCGTCATGATGAGGATCTCGCACGCCATCACCCGGCCGCGGCCTTTGATCTTCTGCAGCAGCGTCTGGGTGATGACACCCTCGAGCACAAACGAGAGCTGGGCGCGGACCTGCGCCTGTTGGTGCGACGGGAACACGTCGATGATGCGGTTGATGCTCTCCATCGCCGAATTGGTGTGCAGAGTGGCGAACGCCAGGTGCCCCGTCTCGGCGATCGTCAACGCCGCGGCGATGGTCTCGAGATCGCGCATTTCGCCGACCAGCACGACGTCGGGGTCCTGCCGCAGCGCGTATTTCAACGCGGCCGCGAAGCTGTTGGTGTCCGTGCCGATCTCGCGCTGGTTCACGATGCAGTTCTGATGGCGGTGGATGAACTCGATCGGGTCCTCCACCGTGATGATGTGCCCCTTCAGCTCCTTGTTGATCTTGTCGATCATCGCCGCGAGCGTGGTGCTCTTCCCCGACCCGGTGGGGCCCGTCACCAGTACTAGCCCGCGCGGCTTCTCGGCCAGCTTCGCCACGACCCCCGGCAGCCCCAGCTCCTCGAACGTGCGCACGTTGAAGGGGATCTGCCGGATCACGAGCGACACGCAGCCCCGCTGCTTGAAGCAGTTGCCGCGGAACCGGGCGAGGTTCTGGATGCCGAACGAGAAATCGAGCTCGTTCTCCGTCTCGAACCGTTTCTTCTGGTTCTCGGTGAGCACCGAGTAGGCGATCGACAGCGTATCCTTGGGGGTGAGGACGACATCCACGCCGGCGTTCACGATGTCCCCGTCCACGCGGAGCTTGGGACGCTCACCCGCGACGATGTGCAGGTCGGACGCGTCCTTCTCGATCATTTCCTCGAGCAGGGAGCGGAGATTGAGCCCTTGCGACGCGCCAGCCGTCATGCCGCCGTCTCCTTCACGACTTCCTCCAAACTTGTGATGCCGCGCTTCACCTTGAGCATGCCGTCCATACGGAGCGTGAGCATCCCGTCCTTCACCGCCTGCTCCCGCAGCTCTTCGGTCGAACCGCCCTTCAGCACCATGCGCCGCGCGGCGCTCGTCATCGCCATCACCTCGTACAGCCCTTGCCGACCCTTGTACCCCGAGCCGCTGCACGTGTCGCAGCCGGCACCCTTGTAGAACGTCAGCTTGGCGGCCTCCGCCATGGGAATGCCGAAGGCGTGCATCTCTTCCTCGGTGTACTTGTGCTCCTGCTTGCATTCGACGCACACGCGCCGCACGAGCCGTTGGGCCACGATCAGGTTCACCGCGCTCGCCACGTTGAACGGCTCGATGCCCATGTCAATCATACGGGTGACGGTCGACGGCGCGTCGTTGGTGTGCAGCGTCGAGAGCACCAGGTGGCCGGTCAGCGCCGCCTTGATGGCGATCGAGCCGGTCTCCAAGTCGCGGATCTCGCCGACCATGATGATGTTGGGATCCTGCCGCAGGAACGCCTTGAGCGCCGCGGCGAACGTCATGCCCACGTCGTTCCGGACCAGCACCTGATTGATCCCCATCAGGTTGTACTCCACTGGGTCTTCGGCGGTCATGATGTTCACGTCGATCTGATTGATGCGCGACAGCGCGGAGTACAGCGTCGTCGTCTTGCCCGACCCGGTCGGGCCGGTCACGAGCACCATGCCGTACGGATTCAGAATCGCCCGCATCAGCTCCTGCTCGGCCTTGGGCTCGAACCCGAACTTGGTCAGGTCGAGTGCCAGGTTGCCCTTGTCGAGAATTCGGAGCACGATCTTCTCGCCGAAGAGCACCGGCAGCGTCGATACGCGGTAGTCGATCACCTTAGCGCCGAACTTCAGCTTGATGCGGCCGTCCTGGGGCACGCGCCGCTCCGCGATGTTCAGCTGCGCCATGATCTTCACGCGGGAGGTGAGCGCCGCGCGCATCTTGACCGGCGGTTTCATCACTTCGTGCAACGCGCCGTCGACCCGGTAGCGCACGCGCATCTCGTGCTCGAAGGGCTCGATGTGAATGTCCGAGGCCCCGCGCTTCACCGCGTCCGTGAGCAAGCCGTTGATCAGCTTCACCACGGGCGCGTCATCCGCGAGATCCTGCGCCTTCACATCCTCGTCGGTCTGGTCTTCGACGACCTCGAGGTCTTCAGCGGCCTCGATGTCCTTGAGCAGCGTCTGCAGCTGGGCGTCAGACTGCTGGTAATACTTGTCGATCGCGTTGCGCAGCGTGTACTCGCCCGCGATCACCGGGAACACGTCGCACCGGGTGATGAACTTGATGTCCTCGATTGCGGTGACGTTGTTGGGATCGGTGATCGCCACCGTCAGGGTCCGTCCCTCGCGCTTCAAGGGGAGGACGGCGTGCTTCACGGCCACGTCCGGCGGGATCAGCTTGATGATCTTGGGATCGACCTCGAAGCGCGACAGATCGACCGCGGGCATCCGGTACTGCCGGGCCAACATCTTGGAGATCTCGGTCTCCTCGACGAAGCCGAGCTTCACCAGGGTGTACCCCAGGCGCATCCCCGTATTCTTTTGCTCGAGGAGCGCCTTTTTGAGCTGGTCCTGGGTGATCAGCCCCTCACGGAGGAGGATCTCACCCAGCTTGTCAGAGGTGGCTGCTGCGGTCGCCGTACGCAACTCGTTGAAAATGAACGGCATAACATATGTGGCGGCGAAGGGAAGTCAACCCCGAAAGGGAGGTTTTGGAGGATGTGGAGGTTGGGGTGGTCGGGGGAGGCTGTTCCAATTCAGGGCATGACCCCCGAAAACATGACGTAGGGTTTGAGCGCCTCGACCAGCTTCGGCCCCACGCCCGGCACGCTGTCGAAACGCGCCATCCCGCCGAACGGACCGTGTTGATCTCTCCAGGCGACAATCGCTGCGCGAACGCGGGACCGACGCGCGGGAGCCGCGTGATCTCGGTCACGTCGGCGCGGTCCAGGTCCACGCGTTCGCCCGGGAGGAGGGGACGCGCCAGCCGGGCGGCGGCTCGCGCGACGGCCCGTAGGCCGCCGGGCGGCGGAGTGTCGACGGGCACGAGTCGCACGTCGCCCGGCGCAG
>DASZCN010000087.1:0-5545 GCA_035943095.1 Gemmatimonadales bacterium
GCTCGCCGAACGGCGCGAGCGGAAGTTAGGTGCGGGACAGTGACCGCCCGCCAGGACACCGAGGATTCTCATGGGAATCTTTGATCGTCTCTCGACACTGATCCGGTCGAACATCACCGACCTGATCAACCGCGCCGAGAACCCGGAAAAGATGCTGAACCAGCTGATCGTCGACATGCGCAGTCAGCTGGCGAAGGCCAAGCAACAGGTGGCCTCGGCGATCGCGGACGAGAAGCGCCTGGCAGCCCAGGTGGATACCGAGAAGAAGAGCGCCGAGGACTGGGAGCGCCGGGCGGTCCTGGCGGTACAGGAGGGGCGCGACGACCTCGCGAAGCAGGCCCTCCTGCGGCACAACGAGCACGCCCAGGGCGCCGTGCAGCTGCACGAGACGTGGGTCAAGCATCGCGAGGAAACCGAAAAGCTCAAGCTCTCGCTGCGCCAGCTCAACGACCGGATCGAGGAAGCCAAACGCAAGAAGAACATCCTGATCGCCCGACAGAAGCGCGCCGAGGCGCACAAGCGCATCCAGGAGACGATGTCCTCGATCGGCGATAAGAGCGTGTTCGAGACGTTCGAGCGCATGACGGAGCAGATCGAGCACGAGGAGCGAAAGCTCATCGCCGCAGCGGAAGTGAACGAGGATCTCTCGGGCGACACGCTGGTGAAGCAGTTCCAGACTCTGGAAGTGAAGGCGGACGCGGACCAGCAGCTGCTCGACTTGAAGCGCAAACTGGGAATGCTTCCGGCCGGGTCGGGTGGCGAGTCGAAGCAGCTCGGCAAGGGCGCCGCGGACGCCGAGCTGGTCGAGGACGACGACGCCGGACCCGAGCACCACCACTGAACACCGAGCCGTCTCCCACTCCCTCTCGGTTGTCGGGCGCCACGTTCGTGGCGCTCTTCGTTGCCGCCCTCGCCATCTGGTTCCTCATCCGTGTGGTCGAGGTGCTCCTCCTCGTCTTCATCGCGGCCCTGTTGGCGGTCTACCTCTCGGCCATCACCGATCTCCTCGAGCGACGCTTCCGGATGGCACGCTGGCTCGGGCTGACGACCGCGGTCGTGGCCACCTTGGCCGCGGTCGCCGGCGTCGGGGCGCTCCTCGTGCCGCCCGTGATCGACCAGACGCAGGCACTGATCAGCGGGCTTCCCCAGACGCTCAACAGCGTCCAGAACGTCCTCGCGAACTGGGCCCGCGATTATCCGGTGCTGCGCAGTACCGAGCTCGCGGACCCCGCGTCGGGGTTCGTCGTCCGCCTCATCGACGACGCGTCGAACTTCCTGCGCGGCTCGCTCCTGCCGTACGTCACGGCGGGCGGGAAGCTCTTCATCGAGGGTGCGGGCGTCGTGGTGATGGCCCTCTACCTGACGGTACGCCCGACGTTGTATCGAGACGGCATCCTGGCGATCGCGTCCCCGAAGTACCGCGTGCTCGCCGCACGGATTCTCGCGGACGCCCACGCCACGCTGCGCGCCTGGGTCATCGGCCAGCTGCTGGCCATGATGGTGCTGGCGCTGCTCACCGCGGTCGGCCTCTGGGCGCTCGGTGTTCCTTACTGGTTGGCGTTCGGCATCTTCACCGGCCTCGTGGCCGTCGTGCCGTTCTTCGGGACCCTCGTCTCTACCTTGCTGCCGGCGTTGTTCGTGGTCGGAACGGGCGACTGGGTCAAAGTGCTCGCCGTGATCCTGCTCGGCGTCGCCGTCCACGTGATCGAGGCCAATTTCGTCGTACCCAGGATCATGGAGCGCCAGGTCGCCCTGCCGCCGGTACTGACCATTGCGAGTGTCTTGGTCATGGGGACGCTGCTCGGCGTCGTGGGGTTGGTCGTCGCCGTGCCGGTGCTTGCGGTCACGATGGTCGTCGTCCGCCACGTGCTGCAAGGCGAGATCTATGGCGACATCGGCCTCACGGAGCCTGCGGTGCTGCGCGCGACCGGCGAGTACCCCTCGCAGAAGACGAAGGCGCTCACGTGAGACCTCAGGCGACACATCGCTTTCTCATCCTCGCCGACGGTCAGTTCGAGCCGATGACCTCGAAGACGGCCAATTGCTGCATTCGCTACATACCGGAGCGCGTGGTGGGCGTGTTCGATCGTACCCACGCCGGCAAGACCGCCCAGGACGTGCTCGGGTTCGGCGGTGCCATCCCGGTCGTCGGCGAGTTCGAGCAAGGCCTCCGCTTGGGCGCTACGGCCGTGCTCATCGGCATTGCCCCGATGGGGGGCCGCCTGCCGGTCGAATGGCGCGCCTGGTTGCGCACCGCCATCGAGCGCGGGCTCGAGATCTGGAGCGGGCTGCACACGTTTATCGGGGACGACCCGGAGCTCGGCACGCTCGCGCGCGAGCGGGGCGTCCGGATCTTCGACGCCCGCAAGCCGCCCGCGAATCTGCCCGTGGCCGACGGGCTCGCCGCCGAAGTGGACGCGTACGTGGTCCACACCGTCGGCTCCGACTGCAACGTCGGGAAGATGACCGCTCAGGTCGAGCTCAGGAACGCGCTGGTCAAGCGGGGGCACCGCACGCGCTTCGTGGCGACCGGACAGACGGGGATCTTCATCGAAGGATGGGGGATCGCGGTCGACGCCGTGGTCGCGGATTTCATCGCGGGGGCGTCGGAGTGGCTCGTCCGCGAGGCGGCGAAGGACGCCGACATCATCCTGGTCGAAGGACAGGGGAGCCTGATACATCCGGGGTATTCCGGCGTCACCCTCGGGCTCCTGCACGGCTGTTGTCCCGACGCGCTGATCCTGTGCCATCAGGCGAGCCGAGACTATATCGGCGATTATCACGGGCGCGAGCCCTGGGTGAAGATCCCCCCGCTTCCCGAGCTGGTCGGGATCTACGAGCGCGCCGCCGCGCCGGTGCGGCCCACCAAGGTGATCGGGATCTGCCTCAACACGTACGACCTAAGCGATGCGGATGCCAAGGCCGCCGTCGCGCGTGCTGCCCGCGAGACCGGCCTCCCGGCGACGGATCCCGTGCGGTTCGACTCCGCGCCCCTGGTCGACGCGATCGTTCGCGGTGCGACGGCCGGGGTAGGCGCCGGGACGGGGGCGGGGGCGGGGGCGAGGGCGGGGGCTGCGAAATAACGGTCGGCGCGGCGACGATCGGGTGCCGTGGGTGGCGCGCGGCTCGCTAACGTCGTCCGATGTCGACCCCTTCGGTCCGCGCCGCCGAAGCTGTACCGCTACTCGTCGTGACCGACGTCGGTGCCCGGCTGGTGCGCCGCGGATTGCTCGCGCCCGACGACGGTTCGGTGGGACACTGGGCCCGCGCGCGCGTGCTGGTGTTCCGAGACGGTCCGGTCGTGTGCGAGCCGGCGCTTCCCCGGCGCGCGTTGACCCGCTCATTCGGTAGTCCTACGTTTCAGCCGCGCCGATGACCCTCTCGCTTTACAACACGCTCACCCGTCGCGTCGAGCCGTTCGAGCCGCTCGCGCCACCGCGCGTTACGCTCTACACGTGCGGGCCTACGGTCTGGAACTTCGCCCACATCGGGAATTTCCGGACGTTCCTGTTCGAGGACCTGCTGCGCCGCTACCTCGAGTACTCGGGCTACGACGTCTACCACATCATGAACCTGACGGACGTGGACGATCGCACGATCAAGGCAGCGGCGGCCGCCGGGAAGCGGCTCGACGAGCACACGGCGCCATTCGTCCAAGCGTTCTTCGAGGATCGCGACTACTTGCGGATCGAGCCGGCGCACGCCTATCCGCGCGCCACCGAGTCGGTGCCCGCCATGGTGCGGCTAGTCGAGCGGCTGCTCGAGCGGGGCGTGGCGTACAAGGGTGAGGACGGGTCGATCTACTTCGCGATCGGGAAGTTTCCGACATACGGCCGGCTCTCGCGGCTCGACACGCGCGAGCTCAAGACCGGCGCGCGAGTCGCGAGCGACGAATACGCGAAAGACGACCCGCGCGATTTCGCGTTGTGGAAGAAGGTCGACCCGCTCGACGAGCAGGTGGGCGCGGCGTGGGACGCGCCGTTCGGGCGCGGGCGCCCCGGGTGGCACCTCGAGTGCTCGGCGATGTCGCTCGAGCAGATCGGGAAATGCTGCCATGTCGAAACGCTCGACATCCACGCGGGTGGTGTGGATCTGATCTTCCCGCATCACGAGGACGAGATCGCGCAGTCCGAGGCCGCGACGGGCCAGTCGTTCGCGCGTGTCTGGCTGCACGGCGAGTTCCTGAACGTGC
This sequence comes from Gemmatimonadales bacterium, assembly GCA_035943095.1. Taxonomy (GTDB): domain Bacteria; phylum Gemmatimonadota; class Gemmatimonadetes; order Gemmatimonadales; family GWC2-71-9; genus AG41. Next base: position 4,193 of record DASZCN010000087.1, read on the forward strand.
GCGGGACGAAGATGTCGAAACGCTTCGGCAACTTTCTCACCGCGCGCGACCTCCGGGAGCAGGGCGTGGACGCCGCCGCGGTGCGGTTGCTGTTCTGGCAAACACACTATCGCAAGGCGCTCGACTTCACGGACGAAGCGCTTGCCGCGGCGGCGGCGGGCGTGAAGCGCCTCGGGGAGTTCCGTGAGCGGCTCGCGCGGGACGTGGGACGGGGAACGGGTGACGGGCCCCTCGCGGACTTGGCCGCCAGGTTCGAGACGGACTTCCGCATGGCGTTGGACGACGACCTGAACGCGCCGCGCGCGTGCGCGGCGCTGTTCGACTTCGTGCACGAGGGAAACGGCGCGCTCGATCGGCGCGCGGCCGGGGCGCCCGAGGCCGGGGCCGTTTTGGAGCGGGCGATGGGTGTCCTCGACATCCTGCCCAGCGCCAAGGCGGCCGACCCGGCTCTCGAGCGCTGGATCGGCGAGCGCATTGCGGCGCGGGACAAAGCCCGCAAAGCCAAGGACTTCAAGGAGGCCGACCGGATCCGCGCCGAGCTCCGGACCAAGGGTGTAGAGATCGAGGACACGGCCGCCGGGACGAAGTGGCGACGGGTCTAAGTCGTTAACGCCACGTCCCTTGCGATAGCGACGTTCCCCGTTTAAGCTTCGAGTCTAGAAACTTTGAGCATTGACCAGCTGACGTAGCTCAACTGGTAGAGCAGCTGATTTGTAATCAGCAGGTTAAGGGTTCGAGTCCCTTCGTCAGCTCACGTTGCCGAAGAGGAACACAACACTGCCCCGACCCTTTTCGAATTCGGAGGGAACTACACACCCCGCGCTTTGGGAACGCGGGGTGCGTTGTCACTGGGGCCGAAGGATTGCCTTGGGGGATCGCGAGCGCTGCCGGCGAGGTGGGGTGCCCGAGTGGCCAAAGGGAGCAGACTGTAAATCTGCCGGCGTCAGCCTACGAAGGTTCGAATCCTTCCCCCACCACTCGGCGCGCGGGCGTAGCTCAGTTGGTAGAGCATCAGCCTTCCAAGCTGAGGGTCGCGGGTTCGAGCCCCGTCGCCCGCTTTCGCTCGCGTAGCTCAGTCGGTAGAGCGCGTCCTTGGTAAGGACGAGGTCACCGGTTCAATCCCGGTCGCGAGCTTGGGAGAGGCGTCATCAGTTCTCCGTCATCCGTTATCCGTAACGGATGACGGACGACGGATAACGGACCACGAGGAGATCATGGCCAAGGCGAAATTTGAGCGGACGAAGCCGCACGTGAACGTCGGGACGATCGGGCACGTGGACCACGGGAAGACGACGTTGACGGCGGCGCTGACGAAGGTGGCGGCCGACAAGGGGCTCGCGACCTACGTGACCT
>DASZCN010000088.1:0-2243 GCA_035943095.1 Gemmatimonadales bacterium
CCGCTCGAGATGCGCACTTCCCCACCGGGCAACGGCGTTCCCGTCGCGCTGTCGGTGACCGAGCCGCCGATGTCGCCGTCATCGACATGACCACCCACAAGGGGTGATGCGGCAGCTGGACGAGCGGCCAGGCCCGCGGCCGCGAGCCACACGGCCGCCACGAGTCGTGAAAAAGTCTGCGTGCTCATATGTTCTCCCCTGACGTGAAGTCAATCGAGGTGATCCGCGGTCCTCGGGCTGCCGGACCGGCCGGATCGGTTCACGTGCGGGCGACGCGCCACTACTGGCGCGTCGCTAGAAGAGCGCGGGAGGTGCTCGAGGCTGAGGGTGGGGTCGGGACTGCGGATGCAGCAGCGCGGCGGGATCCGCGTGGTGCGCCGGCGGTTCGTCTGCGGTCGGAATCGGGACCGTGGTCGCCCGACTGGCGACGACGGGCGTAATGAGGAAGTGGCAAAGGAGGCAGTCCGGCGGGTGGATGCGGGCGCAGCTGTTGCTAGTGTGGGACTCGACGTGTGCGACTGCGTGGGACCCGGCGGCGTCGAGGCGCGCATCGGCCCAGGCGGCGGCCCCCGGCAGCGTGAGCTGAAGAGTGGCGCCGAGAAGGCAGCCGGCCCGGACCGCGAGGGAGTGCCTGGGCATACGGGGCATTAGTACGTACAACTCATCCTGGAGTTCCCACGGGCGCTGTGACGCGGGCCACGCCCGCCACACCCAGCTTGCGCAGCGCCCCGGCCACGACCAGCAACAGGCCGTACATACACACGATCAGGGGGCCGGTGGGCAGATCGGCGACGTACGAGACCCACAGCCCGAGCAACGACGCGAGCGCCCCGGAACCCCAGGAGATGATCACCAGCTTGCGGATGTCCCGAGTGAACAGGAACGCGATCGTCGCCGGCACGACGAGCATGGTGAACACCATGAGCACACCGGCGAGGGGCACCGAGATCGTCACCGCCAGGCCGAACGAGATGTAGAACCAGAAGTCCCACCACTTGATGCGCCATCCCTGGCGCTCCGCTTCCTCGGGATGGAACGAGATGGTGAGGAAGCGCCGCCGCAGGATGTAGTGGAACAATCCCAACGCCGCATAGGCGATCGTCTTCTTGGCAATCGTCGGCCACGTCACCCAAATGATGCTGCCTTGCAGCACGTCGCGAATCGCTTCGGCGCCACGGGGCTCCTTCGCGGCCGCGAGAATCGCGGCGGCGGACGCGACCACGTATACGATCCCGATGATGGCTTCGTGCGGGACGCGGCCCTTCCCGGCCGTTCGCGTCAGGGCGAATACGACCGCGCCCACACCGGTGAAGGCAAGCGAAGAGATGAAGGCCGTCGGTGAATCCGGCGCCACGCCCGCGAGGAGCGCGACGACGCTGCCGAGCGCAGCCATCTGCGCCAGCGAGAGGTCCACGAAGATCACCTCGCGGGCGATCACGTGCAGGCCGAGGTAGGAGTGGATTCCCACGAGGACCATGCACGCCACGAACGGCGCCAGCATGAATTGCAGCACTGTTGGCCTCTCCCGCTATTGTTGAGTGCCCGCGTTCGGGCTCCCGAATGCCGCTGCCAGCTCCGACACCCACAGATTGACCAGGTCGAAGAAGGTGTTGACGCCCGGCGCGCCGCCGACGTTCCCGGCGACGATCACTGCTTTGCCACCGGTGCGCGCGGCGACTTCCTGCACTTGATTGCGGTCGTAATAGTTCCCCGCAAACAGCACGAGAATGTGGCGCTCCTTCATTTCCGTAATCACTTCTTGCACGTGACTCGGCGTCGGCGGGATACCTGGCTTCGGCTCGATGTAGTCCACACACGGCACCTGAAACTCGCGCGAGAAGTAGTCCCACTCTTTGTGGTAACAGACCATTTGCTTACCGCGGAACACCTCGCTCTCCTTGAGCCACCCGCCCAGCCGGCTGAGGAGCGACGCCCCCTGGTATTGCTTTGCGCCGAGGAAATCGAACAGTTTGCCCTGCTTGTCCAGATCGGCCAGCGTCTGCCCTCCCAATAACTTCACCAGCTCATCGCCGTACAGGGCTCGAAACAGCCGATCCTCGAAGTCCTTCTCCCGCGCCGAAAAATACTCCGCGTTTTCGGGTGAGACGCGCCGCAAACCCGTCAGGATGTTGCGCGCGATCTGCACGCCATTCAACGGCCCGGTCCAGATGTGGGGATTCCCGAACACATGGATATCGCCTCCCGAGCGGGAATAACTCGCGGGGACATCGAGCAGGTCGATC
>DASZCN010000089.1:0-22848 GCA_035943095.1 Gemmatimonadales bacterium
CCGCATGCCCCGCCGCCGCGCCGGCCGACGATGCGATGGCGAGCAGGGTCGCGCCCGCGCACATGAGCGCGGCCCCGCCCAGCACGCCCAGCCGGCGCGACCAGCCGGCTCCGCGGAGCTCGTTGAAGAACACCGCGCCCCACAGGATGCCGAGCAGGCTGTTCGCATTCCACAGGGGAAACGCGATGCTGAGTCCGATATCGCGAATCGCGAACACCGTGAGCGTGTTGGCGACGGCCCAGAGGCACCCGGCGAGGACCGCCCACACGACGAGATGCGGAGCCTGGCGTACATCCGCCCCGATCGCCCGAGTCCCGCGGAGCAGCGCCGGGAGGCTCCAGCGCGCGAGGAACACGCCCAGCACCATCGTCAACGAAATCACGACGGGCGAGAGGCCGAGCGTGACCATTTTGGTGGGTGCCTCGGCGGCGCCTAGCCAGGCGCCGGCGGCGAACCCGCTCGCGATGCCCGCGAGCTGCAGGCGCCGCAGCCGTCCGGGGTCGAGTCCCGCCGCAGCGCCTAGCGGATCCACCAGAGGATCACCAAGCCACCAATGAGCACGGCGACGGGCACCCAGAACTGTGCGTCACGCAGCGTGGCGTGGAGGCGACTGCGATCGCCCACCATCAGAGCGGCTCCTCTGCGAAGTGACACGCAGCGAGCTGTCCGGGCGCGACCGCCCGCAATGCGGGTGGCTCTGTGCGACAGCGATCGTTCTTCTTTGGGTGCGGGCATCGGGGATGAAACGGGCAGCCCGACGGGGGACGCACGGGCGAGGGGACGTCTCCCGAGAGCACGATGCGGTGGCGCTGCGCCGTCGGATCGGGTATCGGCACCGCGGAGAGCAGCGAGGTCGTGTACGGGTGTCGTGGCGCCGCGTACAGCACACCCGCGGGGGCGCGCTCGACGATCTTTCCGAGGTACATCACCGCGACCTCGTCGGCGATGTGCTTCACAACCGCGAGATCGTGGGCGATGAACAGGTACGTGAGCCGCCGACGCTCCTGAAGCTCCGCGAGGAGGTTCAACACCTGCGCCTGCACCGAAACGTCGAGCGCGCTCACGGGCTCGTCCAACACCAGGAACTCCGGCTCGACGGACAGGGCGCGCGCGATACCCACCCGCTGCCGCTGACCCCCGGACAGCTCGTGCGGATAACTCCGACCGAAGTCGGGATTGAGACCCACCTCCTCGAGCAGGGCCGCGACCCGCCGCTCCGCATCCGCGCCCGTCGCGATGCGATGGATCACCAGCGGCTCGACCAGCATCTGCCGGACCGTCATGCGCGGGTTCAACGAGCCGTACGGGTCCTGGAACACGATCTGCATGCGACGGCGGAGCGCCCGGAGCTCGCGGGGGCCGAGGGTGATGACATCGAGTCCGTCGATGGTGACGCGGCCGCCATCGGGCTCCACCAAGCGGAGGATTGCCCGGCCCGTGGTGGACTTGCCGCACCCCGATTCGCCCACGAGGCCGAGGGTCTGGCCCGACGGAATCGCGAACGACACGCCGTCCACGGCGCGCACCACGGAGCGTGGCCGCCCCAGACCGAACCAGCGGCGCTCGCCCGGGAAGTGTTTGATGAGATCCTCCACAGCCACGAGGGGGAGGCTCACGGCCGGGCGGTGCGGCGCTGCGGCTCGGCGACGAGCCAGCAGCGCGCCGTATGCGTGCCGGGCTCGGCTCCCCCGCTCGCGTCCAAGAGCGGCGGCTCCTCGGCGCGGCAGCGGTCCCACGCATAGGGGCAGCGCGGATGGAAACGGCAGCCATCCGGCCACGCGGTGGCCGCCGGCACCTGGCCCGGGATGCTGTGGAGCCGGCCGTGCGCGCGCGCCGTAGGGCGAGGGGCATCGAGCCGGGGCACCGACGCGAGCAATCCCTCGGTGTACGGATGCAGCGGGTGCGCGAACAGCTCGGTCGTCGGCGCCTGCTCCACGACCTGACCGGCGTACATCACTACGACCCGATCGGCGGTGCCGGCGACGACCCCCAGGTCGTGCGTGATGAGCATGACGGCCATGCCGAGCTCGGCCTGCAACCGTCCGAGCAGCTCGAGGATCTGGGCTTGAATCGTGACGTCCAGGGCGGTGGTGGGCTCGTCCGCGATGAGCAGCTTGGGATGACACACGAGCGCCATCGCGATCATGACGCGCTGGCGCATGCCGCCGCTCATCTGGTGCGGGTAATGATCGACGCGCTCTTCGGGATCGGGGATGCCCACGAGCTGCAGCATCTCGATCGCCCGGCGGCGCGCCGCCGGGCGCGACAGGTGCTGATGAACGATCGCCGCTTCGGCGATCTGATCGCCGACCGTGAACACGGGATTGAGCGACGTCATCGGCTCCTGGAAAATCATGGCGATCTGGTTGCCCCGTACGGCACGGAGCTCCCGCGGCTCGAGCGTGAGGATGTTGCGTCCTTCGAACTCGATGAAGCTCCCGGGGCGGATGTGGCCCGGTGGCTCGGGGATGAGGCGGAGGATGGAGAGCGAGGTGACGGTCTTGCCGCACCCCGACTCCCCTACAATGCCGAGGGTCTCACCGGGTTGGACGTCGAAGGAGACGCCGTCGACCGCGCGCGCCGTGCCGCTGCCGTGCTCGGTCACGAAGTACGTCTTCAGGTCCCGCACGCGCAGTAGAGGCTCGGTCACACCGCCTCCTTGCGGGGGTCCAACGCGTCTCGCAGGGCGTCGCCCACGGCATTCAGCGCCATCACGACGAGCGAGATGGCGAGTCCGGGGAACGTCGCCGCCCAGGGTGCCACGGCCATCTTGATCCAGCCGTCCGCGATCATGTTGCCCCAGCTGGGAACCGGGGATGGCACACCCATGCCGAGAAACGAGAGCCCTGCCTCGAGCAACATGACACTGCCGATCCCGAGCGCCGCCGAGACGATGATCGGAGCGGCCGCGTTGGGAAGTACGTGGCGAAAGATGACGCGACCGGCTCCAGCGCCCATCGCCCGCGCCGCCGCCGCGAACTCACGCTCGCGCAGGCTCAACACCTCCGCCCGCACCAGCCGGCTGGTGCCGAACCACCCCGTGAGGCCGATGAGCAGCACCAGCACCCACAGCGAGATGTGCTCCGTGAGCGCCACCGCCATCAGCAGCACGAAAATACGCGGCATGGCGAGACCCACGTCCACGAGGCGCATGAGCGCGGTGTCCACCCAGCCTCGGAAATAGCCCGCCACGCCACCCACGATCGCCCCCACGGTCACCGCCACCGCCATTCCAAGCGCACCGATGCCGAGCGAGATGCGCGCTCCGTATACGAGGCGGCTCAACACGTCCCGACCGTACGGATCGGTGCCTAACACGTGTTGCGGAGATGGCCGCAGGTTCTCGCGACGGGCGATCTGGTAATACGGCGGATAGGGAGCGACCACCGGTGCGGCCACGGCGACCGTCACGAAGAAAGCGAGCGCGAACACGCCGGGAGCGGCCGTGGGATGGCGGAAGAAGCGGCGACCCGCGGCACTGGTTACCGCCCGGCGTCGCAGCTCCGCGACGACCAGGAGCGCCAGGACGGCCGCGCCACCGAGAGCGAGCCAGTTCTCGACGTTCATGCGTCACGCACGCGGATCCGCGGATCGGCCACGCCGTACAGGACGTCGGCGATGAGGCTGCCCAGCACGACCATCCCGCTCGCCACGAGCGCCGCTCCCGTCACCACCGGATAGTCGCGCTGCAGGATGGCGTTCACGGCGAGTCGCCCCATCCCGGGCCATGCGAACACGGTTTCGACCAGCACCGCGCCGGTCAACAAGAAGGGAAACGTGAGGCCGATGAGGGTGATGAACGGGAGCAGGGCGTTCCGCAGCGCGTGTACCAGGAGCACGCGCCGCTCGGGCAGCCCCTTGGCACGGGCGGTGCGCACGTAGTCCTGGCCGATCACCTCGAGCATCGCCGCGCGCTGGTAGCGCGCCGTGCCCGCGGCGCCGACCAGCCCGAGCGTGAGCGCGGGGAGGGCGAGGTGCCACAGGAAATCCAGCTGGCACGGGAGCGACGCAACGCTCGGACAGAGGACGGGGTCGCCGAGGCCACCGACCGGGAACCAATGGAGCCGCTGAGCGAAGACGAGCAGCACGACGAGCCCGAGCCAAAAGACCGGCATCGAGTTCACGAACAGGGCGGCGTTTCCGAGCGCGATATCGACGACGCTGCGCTCCCGCACGGCCTGGTAGATCCCGAGCGCCAGACCGAGGGCGAAGTCGATGACCAGCGCCGCAAGCGCCAACGTGAAGGTATTGGGGATCGCGTCCGCCAGCGCGTCGGCGACGGGTCGATGCAGGCCTAGCGACTCGCCCAGATCCCCATGCAGCAGGGCGACCAGGTATTTCGCGTACTGCACGTACACGGGCTGGTCGTATCCGAAGCGGGCGCGCAGCCGCCGGCACATCTCTTCCGGCAACGGGCGCTGTTCGCCGCCACCGCAGGGGTCGCCGTGCGCCAGGTGAACAACGAAGAATGTGATGGTGACGACCGCGAGCACGATGGCGATCGAGGCTGCGAGGCGCCGCACCAGCCACGCCGCCACTCAGCGCTCCACGCGGTCTCGATCCGTCTGCCGATCCACCGGGATGCGCCACGTGCGGAGCAGCGCGAGCCAGGAGTCCGGTCGAATCCGCACGTCCTCCACGCGCTTGTCCGCGGCCGCCACGTTCTCCGTCGCGAACAGAAAGACAGCCGGCGCGTCCCGGTTCAGAGTCTCGGTAGCCGAGCGCCACGCGCGGCGGGCCTGGTCGCGGTTCCCGGCCGACACCACCGCCCGGTCCACGAGCTGGTCCACGTCTGGGTTGTCGTAGTGACCGTAGTTGGAGCGGCCGCCTCCGGTCCAGGTCTGGGGGAATCCCGAGGAAGGCGTCGGGTCGGTCGTCCACACGTTGATCAGGGCGTCGAACCGACCGGCGCGCGAGCGCTCGTTGAACAGACTGAAATCCACCTCGTCGAGCTGCACGTCCACGCCCATGGTCCGGTACTGCTCCTGCAGCAGGCGCGCGTACTGGCGGCGGATGGCGCTCGTGGTCGGGACGAGCACCCGGAATGCCAGCGGATGCCCGTCCTTATCGCGGACTCCGTCGCCGTCGGTATCGATCCAGCCGAGCCGCGTGAGGAGCCGCGCCGCCTGGGCACTATCGTAGGGTAGCTCCCGGATCTCCGGGTCCCAGATCCACCAAAGCTGCGACAGCGGGCCGGGCGGGACCTTTGCGAAGTCCCCCCAAACGGTGCGCAGCAGCCGCTCCCGGTCGACGGCCATCACGAGTGCGCGCCGCAGGTCCCGGTCCCCGAACAGCGGGTGGGGCTTGGTGGTGTCTCCGGGCGCGGCGAGGTTGAAGCCGAGGTAGCCGTACTGAGCGCCCTTATAGGGATAGCACGCGAGCCGGGGGGTGGCGCAGGCGCGCTGCACGTTGTCCGGAGCGACCAGCACTTCGATGGCGTCGGCGTCGCCCGCGATCAGCTGGGTGACGGCCACCGTCTGGTCCGGGGTGAAGCGCCAGATCACTCGCCGGATGTGAGGGCGCCCGAGAAAGAACGTCGAATCGGCGGCGAGCTCGAGGCTCTCGCCCGCCTTCCAGGCGACGAAGCGGTACGGCCCGTCGCCCACCGGCGCGCGCCCGAAGGCGGTGCTGCTCCACTGGGGGCGCGGCACCTCGCGCAGCAGATGCGACGGCATGATGCGCATGTGGTACACGGCATCGTAGAACATCTCGGGATAGCGCTGCCGGAACCGGAAAACCACGGTCAATGAGTCGCGCGTGGTGACCGCCGCGATTTGGCGGAGCGAAGAGCGGAACGGGGAGCCCACGATGGTGTCGGTGTACGCATCGTAGGTGAACGCCACATCGGCGGCGGTGACGGGTTGGCCGTCCTGCCAGCGGGCCCGCGGATCGAGGTGGAACACGAGCGTCGTGGGGGCGTCCCATTCCCACCGCTCGGCGAGCTGCGGCTGGAAATCCTCGTCCCCGATAGTGTTCCCCGACAGGCCGAGGTCTGCCAGCTTCAGGAATAGCTGGTCGGTGACGTCGCGCGTGATCGAGCGATCGCTGATCGGCGAGAGCAGGACATCCGGCTCTCCCGCGGCCGCGATGACGAGCGTACCGCAGTACTCCCCAATGCAGCTGGGCCGGCGCTGGCAGGCACCCAGCAGCATCACGCAGGCGAGCGCCACGACGGCCCTCAGGCGGTCACCCGATCGAGGTGTCGGCATGGCGCCTAAGATTCCACGGGCGCGCTAGCGGCGCCAGGTCTGCGAGAAACGTTGGGGAGGTTGGGGGAGGTTGGTGGAGGTTGGTAGAGGTCAGTTCCGCGCCCCATGCAGCGACGATCGCGTCGGCGACTTCTTCGAATGAGACGCGTCGCCCAAGCACTGCAGCAAGCGTCGTCTCATTGCCGACGACCGACGACTGACGACTGATGACTCTCACCATCTCCTGCGAGCCGGAGAGCAGGACCGACCCGTGTTGCAGGAACGCCCCTCCCCTCCGCACCTGGGCCGATCCGATCACCTTCCGGCCAGCGACCAGCACCTCGCCGCCGACGGGCCGCGCGAAACAAGACGTAGGGCGGTCGAGGACGGTGGAGGATAACGGAGGTCGGTGGGGGGCGAGCGTGGCGTCGGCACCGAGGGACCGGATCGCGGCGGCGAGGCGCTCGTGGATCGCTCGGTACGCATTCTTGAGCCCCCCGAATGTCGCGATCGGCGCGGCGACGGCGTAGGTGACCTCGTGCTCGTGCCACACCGCTTGTCCTCCGGTGGGGCGCCGCACCACGTCGAGGCCGAGTCGGTCGACGGCGGCCCGATCGTAACGGTCCGCCGGCTCGTTTCGTCCGAGCGACAGGCAGGCGGGCTCGAACCAATAGAGCCGCAGGAATGCTTGCCCCGTGGCGTCGGATTCCGCGAGGAGCGCGGCATCGAGGGCCATATTCTCGGTGCCGGAACGGCCGCTCGCCTCTCTAATCAGCCGCCAGCGCATACGCCTCCATCGGCGGACACACGCACACGAGGTTTCGATCCCCGTACGCGCCATCCACGCGGCTCACCGAGGGCCACACCTTGTGCGCCCGCGTCCAGACGGCGGGGAAGGCGGCACGTTCGCGCGCGTACGGCCGGTCCCACGTGTTCGCAATCACATCCTCCAGCGTGTGCGGCGCGTTGGTCAGCACGTTGTTGCCGCGTGGCTGCGTGCCCTGCTCGACCTCCTGGATCTCCTGACGAATCGAAATGAGGGCATCGCAGAAGCGGTCCAGTTCCTCCTTCGATTCGCTCTCGGTCGGCTCGATCATGAGCGTGCCGGCGACGGGGAAAGACACCGTCGGCGGGTGGAAGCCGTAATCGATGATCCGCTTGGCGATGTCCTCCACTTCGATGTCCGCGGACGCCTTGAACGGCCGGCAGTCGATGATGCACTCGTGGGCCACGAGGCCGTTCTGGCCGGTGTAGAGCAGGGGGTAGTGCGGCGCCAGCCGGCGCGCCACGTAGTTGGCGTTGAGGATCGCGACTTTGGTGGCCTCGACCAGTCCCTCCCGGCCCATCAGCGCGATGTATGCCCACGAGATGGGCAGGATCCAGGCGCTGCCCCACGGCGCGGCCGAGACGGTCCCGCACGGCTGCTGCTGCCGCAGCGGGACTACCGGGTGGTCCGGCAGGAACGGGCCGAGGTGCGGGGCCACGCAGATCGGTCCCATGCCGGGTCCCCCGCCGCCGTGCGGGATGCAGAACGTCTTGTGGAGGTTCAAGTGGCACACGTCGGCGCCGATGTCCGCGGGGCGCACGAGCCCGACCTGGGCGTTCATGTTGGCGCCGTCCATGTACACCTGCCCGCCCTGCGCGTGCACGATCTCGCAGATCTCACGAATGGATGATTCGAACACGCCGTGCGTCGACGGATACGTGATCATCAGCGCGGCGAGCGTGTCCTTGTATTTGGTCGCCTTGCTGCGCAGATCCTCGACGTCGATGTTGCCGCGCGCGTCGGATTGCACCGGCACCACCTCGAGGCCGGCCATCACGGCGCTGGCGGGGTTCGTGCCGTGCGCGGACGTCGGGATCAAGCAAGTGGTGCGGTGGTCCTCGCCGCGCGAGCGGTGATACGCGCGGATCACGAGCAGGCCGGTGAACTCACCCTGGGCACCGGAGTTCGGCTGCAGGGAGACCTTGGGGAAGCCCGTGATCTCCGCCAGCATTTCCTCGAGCTGCCGGAACAGCGTGCGATAGCCGGTCGCCTGCTCGCGCGGGGCGAACGGGTGCAGCCGATTGAACTCGCGCCACGAGAGCGGGACCATCTCGGTGGTGGCGTTGAGCTTCATGGTGCACGAGCCGAGTGGGATCATCGCCGACGTGAGCGAGAGGTCGCGCGCCTCGAGCCGCTTGATGTAACGCAGCATCTCGGTTTCGGATCGGTACCGGTGAAATACGGGATGCGTGAGGTAGGAGGAGGTGCGGCGCAGCGGGTCAGGGATGGAGGGATCGGCCTTGGCTCCCAAGTCCTCCACCATGAACGGCAGCACCTCGTTGAGCGAGAACGCGGTCACCAGGTCCGCGAGGTCGCCGAGCGTAGTCGCCTCGTCGAGCGCGACGCCCACCCGCGTCGGGGAGATGACTCGCAGATTGATGCGGCGAGCCCGGGCGGCGTCGAGCAACCGCGGCAATGCCCACGCTTCGACCTCCACGCTGAGCGTGTCGAAGAACGACGAGTGCACCACGCGATAGCCGAGCCGCGTGAGCGCCTGCGCCAGCAGGACCGCGAGCGTGTGCACGCGCTCGGCGATCCGGCGGAGACCGTCGGGGCCGTGATACACGGCATACATGCTCGCCATGACGGCGAGCAGGACCTGGGCCGTGCAGATGTTACTCGTGGCCTTCTCGCGGCGGATGTGCTGCTCGCGCGTCTGCAGCGCCATGCGGAGGGCGGGGCGACCGGCGGCGTCCTTCGAGACGCCGATGATGCGGCCGGGCACGTGACGTCTGTGCGCCTCGCGCGTGGCGAAGAAGGCTGCATGCGGGCCGCCGTACCCCATCGGCACGCCAAACCGCTGTGAGTTGCCCACGGCGATGTCCGCGCCCCACTCGCCGGGCGGGACGAGGAGCGTGAGGGCGAGCAGGTCCGTCGCGACCGTCACGAGCGCGCCCACCGCGTGCGCCCGTTCGCAGAAGGACCGGTAGTCGTCGATCTTGCCCTCGGTAGTGGGATACTGCAGTAGCGCGCCGATCACGCCGGGGCGGAATTCGAAGCCGTCCGGATCGGCGACCACCGTCTGCACGCCACGCGCCTCGGCCCGCGTCCGTACCACGGCGATCGTCTGGGGATGGCACCCCGTCGCGATCATGAACGTCGGCGTCGTCCCGGCCGGCACACGGGCAACGGCCTCGGTCAAGTTCATGGCTTCGGCGGCGGCGGTGGCTTCATCGAGGAGAGAGGCGTTGGCGATCGGGAGGGCGGTGAGATCGGCGACCATCGTCTGGAAGTTGAGCAGGGCCTCGAGGCGGCCCTGCGCGACCTCCGGTTGGTACGGCGTGTAGGCGGTGTACCAGCCCGGGTTCTCGACGATGTTCCGCTGGATGACCTGGGGTGTGAACGAGTGGTGGTAGCCCATCCCGATGTACGAGCGGTACAGCTGGTTCTGCGCCGCCAGGCCGCGCAGCGCCTGGAGGACTTCGCGCTCGGTGCGGCCGGGTGGCAGCTGCAAGGGGCGTCCCAGGCGAATGTGGGCGGGGATCACCGCGTCGATGAAGGCATCGAGCGAGTCATAGCCGACCGTCGCGAGCATGCCCCGCACTTCATCAGGGCTCGGTCCGATATGGCGGGATGCGAAACGGTCGGCGGGGGCGAGGGAAGCGCGGACGGTCGGCATAAGGGGATCGCTATGAATGACTTCAGGAAAGAGTGTGCGACTGGCCCGGCGCGAGCACGACCACGCGTACCCGCTCTCCCACCTGGCGCTTGAACTGCTCCGGGTCGGCCTTGATCACGTCCCACGTATTGTAGTGCATCGGGATCACCGTGGCGGGCTTCACCAGCTCCACGGCGCGGACGGCGTCTTCGATCCCCATCGTGTAGTTATCCCCGATGGGGACCAGCATCACGTCCACGCGGCCCGCGAGGAGCTGCATCTCGAGCGTCAGGCCGGTGTCGCCGCAATGGTAGGCGGATTTGCCTCCCATCGTCACCACCACGCCACAGGGGTTGGTCGTGAACTGGCCCGTCGTGTCTCCTTCTACCGCGCCGCCGTGAAACGCCGGGACGAGCTTCACGCGTCCGAACGGGAACTGATGGGCGCCGCCGATATGCATGGCGTGCACGGTGGCGCCGCGTTTCCCGCAGAACCCGGCCAGCTCCGCCGTGGCGACGATCGTCGCCCCGTCGCGCTGCGCGATGGGAATCGCGTCGCCCAGGTGGTCACCGTGCCCGTGCGACAGCAGCACGGCGTCGACCTTGGGAAGGCGGGCGACCGGAATATCCGCCGCCGGATTGCCGGTCAGGAACGGATCGATGACCACGCGCCGGCCGTCGGCTTCGAGCGAGAAGCAGGCGTGGCCGTGGAACGTGACCTTCAGCATGCTCAGACGACTCTATTGCCCGATTTGCTTCTTGTACGCCTCGGCGTCCAGCAGCTGGTCCAGCTCCGCGGGGGTTTTCACGCGCAGCTTGATCATCCAGCCGGCGCCGTAAGGGTCGCGATTGACGAGCGCCGGGTCGTTCTGCAGCGCGGCGTTCACCTCGGTCACCGTTCCGGAGAGCGGCGCGTACAGCTCCGACACCGCCTTCACGGCTTCGATCGTGCCGAACACGTCCCCACGCCCGACGCTGGCGCCAACTTTGGGTAAGTCCACGTAGACCACGTCGCCGAGCTCGCCCTGCGCGTAGTCGGTGATGCCAACTTGCATCACGGCCCCCCCTGACGCTCCGTCGCCGGCCTTCACGTACTCGTGGTCCTTGGTATAGCGCAAATTGGCCGGGATGTTCGCCATGCGGGGTCGCTCGCTCGCGGGGCTGTAACGTCGCGCCGAAGGTTACCGGAGCACGAAACCTCTGTCAAGGCAATGGGTTGGCCGCGACGAACAGGTCGGCGCGCGGTGCCAGGCCCGCCGCTCCAGGCTCGACCAGACGCAAGCGATCAAATCCCCACGGCCGCAAGTCCAGCCGGACGGCCACCGGATCAGGATCCTCCGAGAGCGTCACGAGCACTCCGTGGCGCCCGGCGCGGGCCCACGCCTGCTCAGCGGCGGGCGCCGCGGCTGCGGTCGCGACGATCGCGTCTGGGCGCGGCGGACGACCCAACGCTCTCTCGATGGTCGGCGCGGCGCCGGCGACGCGCCGGACGGTGAGTCCCGCGTCGGTGTAGCGGGCCGCGATCGCGTTGAGCGCGGGGTGCTGGCTCGCTTCCGAAGCCGCGAGCAACAGGGCATGCGCGGGAGATCCCAGCGCGCTCACCGCGGCGCGACGGCGCAGCTCTTCGAAGACCCTCCGCGCTTGCCGCTCCAGGGCCGCGAGAGAGCCTTCGTTCTCGATCACGAACTGGCTCTTGTCGCGCTTGCGCTCGGCGGGCATCTGCGCGGCGATCATGCGGTCTGCCTCTTCGTTCGAGAGGCTGCGCGTGGTGCGGAGCCGCGTCCGCCGTAGGTCGACGCTCGCGTCCACGAGGACCACCGCGTCGAACTGGGACGGATCGAGCACCTCGAATAACAGCGGGATGTCGTTCACCACCAGGACGTCGCCCTGCTCCTGAGCGTCGCGCACGAGCTGGTCCCGGCGGCGGCGGACCGCGGGGTGCACGATCTGATTGAGGGCGTCGAGCGCGGCCTGATCGCCCATGACTTTCGCGCGCAACGCAGTCCGGTCGAGGCTGCCATCGGGGGCGAGCACGTCGGCGCCGAACCGGCCGGCAATCGCGGCGATCACGTCGCCGCCCGGCGCCTGCGCCTCGCGCGCCAGCAGGTCGGCGTCGATGACGGTGGCGCCCCAGCGCTGAAACAGCGCCACGACGGTGGATTTGCCGGCGGCGATATTCCCCGTCAATGCGACGTTCAGCATGCGGCGGGAGCAGGGAGCGGGGAGCGGTACCTTGCGGTGCTGCGGAGGGTCCCGCTCCCTGCTCCCCGCTCCCGATCAGAGCAAGGCGGTCTGATCTTCATCGGCTCTCGGGACTGTGTGACAGTGCCGGCATCTTGCCTCGTAGGATTCCCGGCCACCGACCATGATGGTGGGACTGTCCCACAGGGCGGGCTGGCCGTTCACCAGGCGCTGGTTCCGGCTCGCGGGTCCGCCGCACGCGACGCAGATCGCCTGCAGCTTGTCGACGATTTCGGCGACCGCGAGCAAGGTGGGCATCGCGCCGAACGGCAGCCCGCGGAAGTCCATGTCGATCCCGGCGAGCACGACGCGTACGCCCTTGTCCGCGAGCGTGTTCGCGACCGCCACAATGCCGTCGTCCAGGAACTGCACCTCGTCCACCGCGACGACTTCGGTCGCGGGGCGGACCGCCCGCATCACCGCTTCCGAGGAGTCAACGGGCTCGGCCTCGACGGTGCCCCCGTCGTGCGTGCTGATGGAATAGAGCCCTGCGTAGCGGGCGTCGAGATGGGACTTGAACACCTGGACGCACTTGCGGGCGATCACGGCGCGCCGCACCCGGCGTACGAGCTCCTCGCTCTTGCCGGAGAACATCACGCCGGCGATGACTTCGATCCAGCCCGGGCGTGTGCCGTGGAACATCAGGAGGCCCTCACGTTGCCTTCTTCTTGCGCAGCTCCGCGATGCGCCCTTTGACCAGTCGCTGCACGAGACCCGTCGGCACGGGCTTCGTCAGGGGAAATCGGATCGTCCCCTTGGACGTCTCGTATCCTTTGAGGGCGACTCTGTGCTCACGCCGGATCGCCGCGGTCATCGGGTACAGGCTGCAGTGCAGCTTGAAGGCCGCATACCACACGAGCATCCGTCCTTCGAGCCTGAAGGCGGGAATCCCGTAACTGAAGGCTTCGACGGCGCCGGGCGCCGCGCCACGAATCGCCGCGCGGATTTTCCGGAGCGCCCTCCGGGCGTCGGGCGGCAACGCCGCGAGATAGGTCCGCACCCGTGCTCCGGCGTCAATCACGGGAAGCCACGTCCTTAGCGGGTCGGTTCTTGGTAGACGCCGATGACATTGCCGCCCGGATCCCGGAACCTGGCGGTGATCTCCGGCGCGTCCATTCCAACGGGCTGCACAATCTCGCCTCCATGTGCGGTGACTTGAGTGACGGTCGCGGCAACGCTATCCACCATGATGTAGAACAGAACACCGGGTTGGGACGACGGCGGCCGCCCAAGGACCCAACTCCCGCTTACCTCACCGACGGAGTCGTCGAACGCGGTGCTCCCATCGCCCCGCCGCTTGATAGTCCAGCCGAAGACCGCTTGATAAAAGCCCGCCGAGCGACCGATGTCGGTCGCGGGGATCTCGACGTAGCAGATCTTGCCGTTGGCGCGTGTCGGCGGCATCAGAACTCCCTAGGCCGGAAGCAGGAAGAAGTTAGCGCAGGCGACGGAGAAGGGACGCGCCGGCGACAAAGATGCCCAGAAATAGCGCAGTCCAGAAAATCGCGGACGTCGTGATGATCGTGACGTCATAGCCCAGCCCTCCCAAGGCGCGATGCCTCTCGAAGAGCCACGCTTGCACCAGGTAGCCTGGTGCGATGAGCAACAACGCGGGCAGGCTATCCATGTGATCCAGGCCCGCCGCAGACGCACCGGCAGTCACGACGAATAGGGCTGCGGCGAGGGAACGCAGGCGACGCCGCATGCGACTGCTGCTGCCGTCACCGGCCCACGATGATCAACGCGCCGGCCACGATCGCCAAGATGGCCATCACCGTGCTGAGCCCTGAGAAGCTGAAGTTCGCGACTTGGATGAGCCCGTGAACGACGAGCCAGATTCCTAAGAGGAGCAGACCGAGGTTCTTCTTCACGAGGGACCTCCTTGCGCGGGAGTAGCCTGCCGAAAGGATCGCCTAACCTGCAGGCAGGGGGCGCGGAGGCGCAAGCGGCGGAGCCCCGTACGCTCAGTGCTCGGCGTGCGTCATGCCCTCATGCCCCGCGGCTCCATGAGCACTGCGTTGGAAGGCGAGAAACTCGTGAACGGCAGCGACGGCGACGGGATCTCCGGTCCGAATCCTCACCTCCGCCCCGCGGGGGCGGTCGACTGCATCGTAGGTGATCGTGGTACGGTGCGCGGCCATGATTGCTGTCCCGGGCACCACCTGCGCGTGGACCTGAAAGGGCTTCGCGAAGTCACCCGCCCGGAACGCGGCGGCGATGTCACGCATATGTTGGCGGATCGCGGCGATGCCGTTCGAATCAGCACCGTCGTCGCGGTCCAGGACGACCCGTCCACCATCGGGCAGGTCGTCGAAGACGTGGGCCGAGGTGTATTGGTCCACGCCCATGACGCGTGCGCCGCGGCTCTGTATTGCCGCGAAGGCAGTGTCCACGCGGGATGCGCCGTCTCCGCGAGCGCTGCCCGTCGCTCGGCAGGCGCCGATGGCCACGGTGGCTGCCAGTATGAGAGCCGGGATGGGCCGAGCGATGCTCCGTGCTATCACGACTGCCTCATCGTCCGGCCTCGAGTTGACGGGGGGGACACCGCATTGAGCCATAGGAGCAAAACACACAGCAGTCACCCGCTCGAGGGTGGAGCAGGCAGTGGCACTTCGGGCGCTCATAGAAGGTGAACACACGCGTTCTCGGGCATTAACTCTGGCTTTTCGAAGCCGCAGAACGGGCACGTTTGGGATCCACACCCTACTCATGCCGAGGTCCATGCCTTACTCCTTCCGCGGCAATCTAAGTAAGGACAGCCTCGCCAGCCCCGCCGGCCTGCAACCGCCTTCCTCCGAATGGGATAGGTGCCCTCAAACCCCTCCGCTAACGAGTAGCAGTCTCACGAGGCCCACAGCCTAACCCCCCCGGAGGCTCGAAAGTGCCCAAATCTTGCGGATTTCCGGGGGATACCCCCATATTGTGGCGGTTTTATGCGGGTTTCCGGGTGCCCCTCCGTGAAAGGGGCGCAGTTCCAAGGGTTTCTGCCCTAGACCCTCACAAGGAGATACGGTGAACAAAGCCGAACTGACCGCGGCACTGGCCATGCGCACCAAGATGTCGAAGGCCGACGCGGGCCGGGCGATCGAAGCCCTGTTCGACGACAAAGGCATCATCGCCGGCGAGCTGAAGAAGGGCGCAAAGGTGCAAATCACCGGGTTTGGAAACTTCGAGGCCCGCAAGCGCGCCGCGCGCATGGGCCGCAATCCGAAGACGGGTGGCGTGATTCAGATCAAGGCGTCCATCGCCCCCGCGTTCCGCGCCGGTAAGCAGCTGAAGCAGGCCGTCAATAATCGGAAGTAAGCTGCGCCTCGATTCACCGTCAGCCATTCACGGGCCGCTCCGCTGGGCGGCCCGTCGACGTTTAATTGAGTGAGCTCCCACGAAGAGGAAGATCTCTTATGATTCGACTCACGGCGGCGCTCGGCGCCGTCACGCTCGTCGTTGCCGCGCCGCAGAATCTCGCGCCCCCGAAGCAGGGCACAGTATTCGTCGAGCGCTTCTTCACGCCCTCGCTCGGCGTGACCAAACACTATCTCGTGTATTTGCCGCCGTCGTACTCGAGCGAGCTGCAGCGTCGCTATGCGGTCGCGTACTACCTGCACGGGCTCTCCGGCAGTGAGGCCGATTGGATGTCGCTCGCCGACATCGACATCATCGCCGATTCACTCATCGCCCACGGAATGCCCGAGATGATCCTCGTAATGCCCGACGGCGACGATGGCTGGTACACGAATTGGGTCACGCAGCGCCGGTACGACGAATGCGCCAGCGGCGCTGGAAGCAACCGCGCGGCGCCGACCTTCTGCGTCAAGACGCCCCGATACGATGACTACATCGCTGGCGATCTGGTGCGGCATGTCGATTCGACGTATCGCACGCTGGCCGATCGCAGTCACCGGGGCATTGCCGGGTTGAGCATGGGTGGATACGGCGCGGTGATGCTGGCGCTGGCCCATCCTGACCTGTTCGCCGCCGCCGCGAGCCACTCCGGCGTTCTGTCACCGATGTACGGTGGCCCGCATCCGTTCGCGCCACCCGTGCGCTACCTGACCTCGATCGATACGCTCGAGATGGCGTGGGGCGGTGTGTGGCCGTCGGTCGCGCCGGCGTTCGGCACCTCGCTCGCGTCCTGGGAGGCACGCGATCCGGCACATCGTGCCCGGAGCCTCAGGACGAAGGGCGATCCGGTCCCGGCGCTGTTCTTCGACGTGGGCACGGAGGACGGTCTGGCCGACCAATCACGCGCCTTTCACGCCGAGCTCTCGAGCATGGGTATCGCCCATGCGTATGCCGAATGGCCGGGCGCACACGACTGGAAATACTGGCACGCGCACGTAGGCGAGAGCATGCGCTGGCTGGCGGAGCGCATCCGGCCCTGATGCGTCAAGACGGCAGCGAGAGCCTGAGGCCCCGGTGGCAGTGCTGACACGTGACCGGCTGCGGAGCGCGCCACCGGGGCGCCAGCTCGAGCGGCTGCTCGGCGCCACAATCGGGGCAGGTCCCGCGGGCGTCGGTCGCGAGCTCTACGGTGCCGAGCCGCTGGAAGAATTGCCAGGCGCCGTAGGCGAGGAACGAAGGGACGAGGACGAAGTGCGCAACCGGGATGAATACGCTGAAGAGGGCGACGGCCCACCACTTCCCTAACCCCGCGAACGCCCGCTGCACCCGCTGCTCGCGCTCGAACGTGTGGATCGTGACGCTGCCGGAGGTGGGTGATCCGTGGTATCCGCTGAGGACAATCGGTTGAACGCGCGTAGTTCCGGATGGCACCCACATTGTACCGGAGCGCGGGAGTCGCGTTCCAGGCTATGTGTTGCGGTCGAGCCGCGGGGCCATCCGACGCCCGCGGATCGTGGCGCCGGCGAGCTTTTGCACCGCCTGCTGCGCCGCCGGCGGGGCGAGCTCCACCAGGCTGAACGAGTCCCGCACCTCGATCCGGCCGATGTCGTTCTTGGTGAGGCCCGCTTCACGAATCAGCGCGCCCACCAAGTCCTTCGCGGAGGCGCGGTCTTTCTTTCCCACGTTGACGAAGACTTTCACGCGCGCATCGGCGGGGAGCGGCGCCGCGGCCTCTTCCTCTTTCTCCCTTCGTCCTCCCTCTCCGAGCAGGGCCAGCAGGGCGGCGGCGACTTCGGCGGGGTCGAACCGCTGAAACAGCGGATCGAGCAGCGCCAGCTCCGCGTCTACGGTGCCGGCCTCGAGCCGCTCTGCCACTCGCCCGCGCAGCGCCTCGACGCGGTCGCGCGCCCGGTCGGCTCCGGACGCTAGCACGAGCGGCGTGAGAGTCGCGATGGCCCGGGAATAGGGAACCTGGGCCGCGCTCAGCAGGAGCAACGGCTCGCCCACCCGGGCGAGAGCGGTGAGCTCTTCGCGCGTCGGGAGCGTGGTACAGAGCACCGCATCGGGGTGGGCTTCTGCGGTCGGCGCGATCGGGCCGCCGTTCCAGACGAAGGGCTTCGTTGCGCTGAGAGCGTCAAGTGCGTCCAGAACCGCGACGGACCGACGGTGGGACGGAACAATCGCGTATCGCGCGCGGCAGACCGGCGGGAGCGGCCGGCCGCTCTCGTCCACTCCGGGCGCCCCGACGATCTCGGCGCGGCGCGCATGACGCTCCAGAAAGTCCGCGATCAAGGTCGGGTTCCAGCTGAGTACGACGCGACGGGCGTCGCGGGCTTCGGCCAGCAGCGCGTCGAGCGTCGCGGCGTGATCGCCCGCGAGCGACGTCTCGGGCCAAGCGATCACGACCGTGGACACGCGCTCGAGCTTCAGGACGGCGCGCTCCACCAGCGCCCCGAGGTCCTTCGCCCCGCCGGCGAGCACGTGGACGAGACCCTGACGAAGAAGTTGCGCACTGCGGGCGAGGCCGGTGACGGCGTGCACGCGCATCCCGGCAGGCGGGGCGGAGACCCAGTCGCCTGCGGCCGCGTCGTCAGCGCAGATGATCAGCGCAGCGGGACCGACCCCGGGGCCAGACCCGGGGGTCAAGGGACCCAGAATCTCCCAGAGGTCCCGCGCCTGCTCCACCGCCGGCGGTCGCACCAGCACCACCGGCCGGCCGCGCTCGAGCGCGGCTTTCGCATCTGCTGCCGTCACACGATCCTCGATTGTCAAATGGCGAAGGGCTGGGGGATGGTATACCGAAGGCCACCCCAATGCAATCAGGCTTCGGCCTGGGAACGGTTGCGTGCCCTTGCCCGGTAGGGCTATCCTCTCGCCCATGAGTCCGCCCAGCGGCATGTCCCCCAACCTGCAGCACCTCGAGACCTCCGCGACGATCGCGATCTCGCAGGAAGCCAAGCGCCGCAAGGCGGCGGGCGAGGATGTGATCGACCTCGGCGCGGGGGAGCCTGACTTCCCCACGCCCTCGATTCCCTCGGACGCCGGCATCCGCGCGATTCGCGATGGGAAAACGCACTACCCCGCGAACGAGGGGATCCTCGAGCTGCGCGCCGCCGCCGCCAAGCATCTGTCCCTCCTCTCGGGGGGGCGGCCCGTCAACGCCGACCACATCGTGGTGTCGAACGGCTCGAAGCAGTCCCTGTTCAACGTCTGCTTCTCGTTGTTCGGCCCGGGCGACGTGGTCGCCATCCCGGCGCCCGCGTGGGTGTCGTATCCCCAGATTGTGTACCTGGCACGCGCCCGGCCGGTGCTCGTCCAGGGGGAGCCCGAGTGGAGCCTGAAGGTCAGTGTCCGGGACTTGGATCGCGTCGTGCCGGGCGCCCGGGGCCTGATCCTGTGCTCACCGTGCAACCCGACGGGGGCCGTGTACACGCACGCCGAGATCAAGGCGATTGCCACGTGGGCGCGGGACCGCAAGGTGTGGGTGGTCGCGGACGAGATCTACCGCCGCATCCATTACGGCACGGGTCCCGCGCCGTCGTTTCTCGATCTCCCTGATGAGATGCTCGAGCGAGTGGTAGTGGTCTCCGGCGTGAGCAAGGCCTACGCGATGACGGGGTGGCGGATTGGGTTCGCCCTCGCCCCCGGTGCGGCGGCGAAGGCGATCGCGGCGCTGCAGTCGCACACCACCACGGGGGCGAATCATCCCGCACAGTTCGCCGCCGCGGCCGCGCTCGGCGACGAGCGGGTGGAGCAGGACGTGATGCGGATGGTCGCCGAGTTTCGCAAGCGCCGCGACCTGGTCGTCGCGCGGTTCCGCCAGGAGCTGCCCGGCGTCGAGTTCGTGGAGCCGCTCGGCGCGTTCTACTTCTTCTTCCGCGTCGACTCCTTCGGTGGCGTCAGCGGGACGGAGTTTTGCACCCGGTTGATCACCACCACCGGCGTGGCCTTGGTGCCCGGCGCGGCATTCGGGGACGACCGCTACGTCCGTCTCTCGTACGCGGCCTCCACGGAGAACCTTCAGAAGGCGCTCGATCGGATCATCGGGTTCGCCAAGAAGCTCGCCGACTGAGCTTGTCGCGACTCGCCCTGCTGAGCGGATTGGTTGGTCTGTCCGGCGGGCTCGCCCTCGCGTGGACCAGGCCCGCAACCCCGCGGGACGCCCGCGAGCACCTGGTCGATTCGCTGCTCCGGGTAATGACCCTCGAGGAGAAGCTCGGCCAGCTTAATCTGATCGCAGGCGACCGCGATACCGCGACCGTGGCGCAGCTTGCCTTGGTTCGCGCCGGTCGAGTCGGGGGATTCCTCGGCGTCGTGGGCGCCGGGCCCACGCACGAAGCGCAGCGCATCGCCGTTGAGGAGTCGCGCCTGAAGATTCCGCTGCTGCTCGGCTACGATGTCATCCACGGGTATCGCACCATCTTCCCGATCCCGCTCGCCGAGGCGAGCAGTTGGGATACCGCCGCCGCTCGAGCCACCGCACAGGCTGCGGCGCTCGAAGCCGGGGCCGCGGGCGTGAACTGGACCTACGCCCCGATGGTGGACATCGCGCGTGACCCGCGCTGGGGGCGGATCGCGGAAGGGTCAGGAGAGGATCCCGAGCTGGGATCGGCGTTCGCCGTCGCACGCGTGCGCGGCTTCCAGGGACCGGGCGACACACTTGGCCCGACCAGCGTGCTCGCGACCGCGAAGCATTTCGCCGCGTATGGCACGGCAGAAGGGGGCCGCGACTACAACACGGCCGACCTCTCCGAGCGGACGTTGCGCGAGGTTTACCTCCCTCCGTTCCACGCCGCTGTAGCGGCCGGCGCCGGGAGCATCATGTCCGCATTCAACGAGATCGGCGGCGTCCCGAGCACCGCCAATCACTGGCTGCTCAGTTCCGTGTTACGGGGCGAGTGGGGGTTCAACGGCGTGGTGGTGAGTGACTGGACCTCGGTGAAGGAGCTGCAGGCCCACGGGGTGGCCGGAAGCCCAGCGGCCGCCGGCGCGTTGGCCCTGCAAGCGGGCGTCGACATGGATATGCAGAGCAGCATCTACGCGGACGATTTGCCGACGGTGGTGCGCGCCGGAGGGATTCCCGAGGCGACGGTGGACGAAGCGGTGCGACGCGTGTTGCGCGCAAAGGCAGGGCTGGGGCTGTTCGACCACCCCTATCGTGGCGCGGATGTTGCGCGCGAGCGAGCCGTGACGCTCACGCCTGATGCGCGGAGCCTGGCGCGGAAGGTGGCCGGCGAGTCGATCGTTCTCTTGAAGAATAATGAAGGGGGCCTCCTCCCCCTGAGCAGCCGCGCCAGGCGCGTAGCGGTCATCGGGCCGCTCGCCGATAGTCACGAGGACCCGCTCGGGCCCTGGCACGCGTTGGGTGATTCAGCCGACGTCGTGACCGTGCTCGCGGGGCTCAAGGAACGGGCGCCAAAAGGCACCACACTGCGGTACGCTCGCGGCTGTGCGGCGACGGACACATCAACCGCCGGCTTCGCGGAGGCGATCAGGGTCGCCCGTGGCTCGGACGTGGCCATCCTCGTGCTTGGCGAGACGGACGGCATGAGCGGCGAGGCGTCGAGTCGCTCGGCCCTCGACTTGCCCGGCGTGCAGGAACGACTCCTCGAGGCGATCGTGCACACTGGCAAGCCGGTGGTGCTCGTCCTGATGAACGGACGGCCGCTGGCGTTGCCGTGGGCGGCCGAGCATGTGCGTGCGATCGTCGAAACGTGGTTCCTGGGTGTCGAAACGGGGCATGCGATCGCGGACGTCTTGTACGGCGACGTGAATCCGAGCGGCAAGCTCCCGGTGACCGTCCCGCGCTCGGTCGGGCAAGTGCCGATCTATTACAATCACAAGAACACCGGCCGGCCGTTCTCCCCGTCGGATCACTTCACTTCGCAATATCTCGATCTCCCACCTACGCCGCTTTACCCGTTCGGCTACGGCTTGAGTTATACGCGATTCCGGTATTCCGACCTGCGCCTGGGTGCCACCCCGATCGGACCTGAAGACACAGTACGGGCGCGCGTTACCGTCACGAACGTCGGGAGCCGCGCCGGCACCGAAATCGTCCAGCTTTACGTGCATGACGAGGTCGCGAGCGTCACCCGGCCGGTGCGCCAGCTCGCCGACTTCCGGCGGCTGACGCTCGGCCCCGGCGAGTCGCAGCTGGTCGAGCTGGCGATACCGCCCCGGCGACTCGGCCTGTACAACCAGGATATGAAATTCGTCGTCGAACCGGGCTGGTTCTCGTTGTACGTCGGGCCGAGCTCGGCGGAAGGGTTGGAGTCGCGCTTCGAGGTAGTGCGGAAGAACTGAGGCGCTAGAGCTTCTGGGCGCGGCGACTCAGGACTTCCACGCCGTGCTCCGTCATCGTGCAGTCGTCTTCGATCCGCACGCCGAATTTCCCCAGCTGATAGATCCCCGGCTCGTCCGTGAAGACCATCCCGGGCTCGAGCGGCGTCTTGTTGCCTTCGACCAGGTATGCCGGCTCGTGACCGTCCATGCCGAGCCCGTGGCCGAGCCGGTGGGTGAAGAACGGGCCGTAGCCCGCGTCAGTGATCACCTTGCGTGCGGCGCGATCCATCTCCTGACACGCCGTACCGGGGTGACCTAGTGTAATAGCCGCGGTCTGGGCGTCGTGCACCACGTTGAACACCTTCACGAACTCGTCCGACGGGTGATCGCCGAACCAGATCGTGCGCGTGATATCCGATTCGTAGCCGCCCACCGTACAGCCGCAGTCGATCACCACGACCATCTCGCGCTCGAGCTTCGGGCCCGCGGGGCCGCCGTGGGGCAGGGCGCTCGATGGGCCGAACTGCACGAGCCCGCCTCCCGGGGCGCCGCGCTGCTGCATCTCGCGGGACAGGAGGTGGGAGACTTCGACCTCGGTCGTCCCGACGGCGAGTTGCGCAAACGTCGCCGCCATGGCGTCCTGCGTGATCGCGATCGCGCGCCGGATGAGCGCGATTTCTTCGGGGGACTTGATCACTCGGAGCCGCTCCGTGACCGGTGCGGCGTCGACGAGCTTCCAGCCAGGCAGTGCACGCGCGATCCGAAGCGACGATTGGTACGTCGTCGACGACTCGAGTGCGATCGTACCGCTCGTGGACCGCGGTTTCAGGCGCCGCACGGCGTCGCGCACCAGGACGTATGGGTCGTCCTGCTCCTCCCACCCGTGGAGGTCGGTGATCACGCTGTGCCGCTTGATCCGCTCGACCTCGAAGGACGGGCAGACCACCGTGGGCGTGCCGGAGACCGGGAGGATGAGTGCGATGAGGCGCTCGCTCCGGCCGGGGTTGTAGCCGGTGAGGTACTCGTAGTTGGTGCTCGGCGTGGCGACGAGGAAGTCCCAGCGCCGGTCCTTGAGCTCGGCTTGAGCGCGCTCGAGGCGGCGCTGGAACACTGCCGGAGGCAGGGACGGCTCCTGCCCGGATTGCGAAT
>DASZCN010000090.1:0-4527 GCA_035943095.1 Gemmatimonadales bacterium
CGATAATCGCGCGCGCGGTAGAGTCGGGGATGTCGGACTGCGCGGCGCTCCACCTCGCGTGCGCCGCCAAGATCACGACGCATGCGATGCGGAGCACGCCCTGGGAGCGCATTGGATCCATGATACGTCAGGACGCTGGGCGCGTTCCCACGACTTCCTCTTCGCGCCGTCAGGCTCCTGGTTCACGGCACACACGTCCCGCTTCGTGTCGTGAGCCTCCATATCGCAGGGACACGCCGCCAGCTTCAGATCGTCCGCCTCCCGGTTCGGGCCGCGAGCGTCCCGCAACGCGTGGCGCAGGCCCGCCTCGTAGCGGTGCGACTGCAACTTCCTCTCGTGCAGCTCCCACTCGCCGCTGAGCGCTTCCACCTCCAGGCCGTGAGGGGCGAGCTCCGCGAGCTCAGCCTTCTTCTTTGCGGAATGCGGGTCGGTCTCCCAGCCGTTAATCCTCGTCTTAGGCGCATCAGGGCGCGGCTCGCCGGCACGAGGACGTTCCGATCATTACATCACCGGTGTCGACACACTGCGAGCCCTCTCCCGCCCTCTACCGACCTCTGCCGCCTTCTACCACGGGCGTTCCTTCGGCCGATCAGGCGACACCTTTCCGCAACGGACGTCACGCTTCGGAGCGTGCGAGCGTTGCACTGCCCGCAGATCGTCCTCCACCGAGGACAACATCGGTGCCGTGCGAGCACGATTCGTAATGGAACGGTTATCGCACTGGGGCTCGGCCCGTCGGGGGAGGTCGAGTGCGGCGGCACGGAGCCCGACGCCGTGCCTGGCGATGTGGCGAAGGGAGGATTTTATGCAAGCGGTGTTGCGCAGACGGCTCGAAAGGGCCGCGCGGGTCCGGGATTTCCTTCGGGCCCATCGGACGGAAGGACCTGGGGAGGGGACAGCGCTCGCTCGCCTCGAGGAGCTGATGCAGCGCGCGGAGGTGCTCGCGGCCCAGCAACGGGCCGGCGTGGTGGCGACGCGGTCGGCCACCATGCTGCGCCTCGAGCTCCGCCGCGCGCTCGAGACCAAGCTCCTCAAGTATCTCGCCGCGGCGGGCGCGGTGGCGGCGAAGGGTCACACCGAGCTGGCGCCGCTGTTCCAGCTGCCGCGCCGCAACGCCAGTAATCAGGCGTTGCTCACGGCGGCCCGGGGAATGCTCGAGAAGGCCACCGCGCAGAAAGACCTGCTCGTGAGCCGGGGGATGTCCGCCACCCTGCTCGATGATCTCACCGCGGCGCTGGGTGAGTTCGAGCAGACCCTGGAAGCCACACGGGCGGGCCGGCGCGATCATGTGGGCGCCAGCGCCGACCTCCAGGCGGTCACCGTCGAGATCGCCGAGCAGGTGCGGTTGCTCGACGGGTTGGTGCGCTATCGGTTCACGGCCAACGCGGAGCTCATGGCCGCATGGGCCAGCGCCCGCAACGTGCTGGGACCGTTCAAGTCCCAGGGAGAGCCCGAGCCGGGCCAGGGCGAAACGCCGGCCGGGTCTGAACCGAACGCCATCAAGCCGGCGGCGTGATGGAGCCCTTCGTGCCCCCTCTCCCCACGGGAGAGGGGGACAGGGGGTGAGGACGACTACCGGCCGCCCTCGGCGCGGACCGGTATCAAGAAAACGCGGATCGTACGCGCGCGTCGAGCAGTTCCTTACGCGGAGCGAAAGTGGAGCGGGTCTCTGAGGCTCTGCAGCTCCCGGTAATAAAACAGTGGTGTCGGCCGCTTGTGCGTGAATTTGAGCTGCTTGAGAAACTGCACTTCCTCCGGGGTCGCAGTGCCGCTGAGGGAGGGATCCTGCAGGAATTCCTCGAGCCCCGGCTCGACGCCCGCGGGCTGTTCGACGTCCCGCTCGACGAATTCGAATCGCTTCGCCTGCCCGGGGACGACGCTGTGGTTCAGGACAATCTCCAGAGCGAACGTCGCGAGGTCGATGTCCCAGGATTCGATCAGCGGGTCCAGGAACGAGACGCAGTTCTCCGCGGACACGTGGAAGATGTCCGTATCGAGGAACTCGAGCACGATGACCCGCATCTCTTGAAAGCTGCGGCCGCTGAGTTGCGCCACCATCCGAAGCCAGTATTCATTGTCGAGCTCGTCTTTGGCCACGCGCTTGACGACGTCCAACAGCGTCTGGGTGACCAGGCGCTCGAGCTCTCCGAAGGGCTGCTGCTCAAAGATCGCGCGGACGTGTTTTTCGTTCTCGGGATTGCACTTGCGCAGGATCAACTCGCGGACTTCGTCAAACAAGGGGACGGGCTGGTCGCCCAGATCTCGCTTCAATTCTTCTTTCCGCTGGAGATCCGCCAGCTTGGCCAGCTCCCCGTTCGGGAGCTTCAAGAATTTGTCCATCCGGTCATAAATGTCCGTGCGACTCGGCGCTGGGGGCGCCTTTCGCCGCGTCAGTAACTGCGAGATGTAGGACTCCGTCACTTGGGCGGCGCGAGCGAGGTCCTGTTGCTCCAAGCCCAATTCCTCCAACCGCTGCCGGATCACAAACGGAACGTCCACGGGCATCCTCCTGAGGGCTGGCTCGGCCCATTAACCTCCCGAGTACGCTAGCTCCTCCAGGCAGCAAATATACGATCATAAAGTGTACTTGACTAGTGTAGTACAGTAAGATAGCTTGAATTCTGTAGTTGTGAACTCAAAACGGTTAACTATAGTCGCGTCACAAGGAGCACCATGGCTACGGCGACAAAGACGAGGCTGAAGGTCTTCCCACTCGCTGATCGAGTGGCGATCCGGCCGCTGGAAGAGACCGAGGAGATGAAAGGTGGCCTCTACATCCCGGACACGGCCAAGGAAAAGCCGATTCAGGGTGAGGTCATCGCGGTCGGGCCCGGCCGGATGGAAAAGGGCCAGCGCGTCCCGATGGAGCTGAAGGTCGGGGACCGGGTCGTGTATGGGAAGTACACCGGCTCGCAGGTCGAGCTGGAGGACGAAGAGATCATCCTGATCAAGGAAGCCGACGTCATCGCCAAGCTCAGCTGAGCGGGGGAGAAATACATGACAGCCAAGTACCTCGAATTCACCACCGAGGCCCGCTCACGACTCAAGCGGGGGGTGGACCAGTTGGCCGACGCGGTGAGGGTCACCCTCGGTCCCAAGGGTCGGAACGTCGTCATCGACAAGAAGTTCGGCACTCCCACGATCACCAAGGACGGCGTCACGGTCGCCAAGGAGATCGAGCTCGAGGATGCGATCGAGAACATGGGCGCCCAGATGGTGAAGGAAGTGGCGACCAAGACCTCCGATATCGCTGGGGACGGCACCACCACCGCGACGGTGCTGGCGCAGGCGATCTTCCGCGAGGGCCTGAAGTCGGTCACCGCGGGCGCCAACCCGATGTCGCTGAAGCGCGGCATCGACAAGGCGGTCGAGTTGGTGGTGGCGGAGCTGAAGGTGATCTCCGCGCCCACCAAAGGCAGGAAGGAGATCGCGCAGGTCGGCGCCATCTCGGCGAACAACGACAAAGAGATCGGCAACCTGATCGCCGAGGCGATGGAGAAGGTGGGCAAGGACGGCGTGATCACGGTGGAGGAGGCGAAGGGCCTCGAGACCACGCTCGAAACGGTCGACGGGATGCAATTCGACCGTGGCTACTTATCGCCCTACTTCATCACCGATCCGGAGAAGATGGAGGCGGTGCTCGAGGACGTGTACGTCCTGGTGCACGACAAGAAAATCTCCGCCATGAAGGATCTGCTCCCCGTGCTCGAGAAGGTGGCGCAGTCGGGTAAGCCGCTGCTCATCATCGCCGAGGACGTCGAGGGCGAAGCGCTGGCGACGCTGGTGGTCAACAAGCTGCGGGGCACGCTGAAGGTGTGCGCGGTGAAGGCCCCGGGCTTCGGCGACCGGCGCAAGGAGCTGCTCGCGGACATCGCGACCCTCACAGGGGGCAAGGTGATCTCCGAGGAGCTGGGCGTGAAGCTCGAGAACACCGTGCTCGACGATCTCGGCCACGTCAAGCGCATCTTGGTGGATAAGGACAACACCACGCTGATCGGCGGCAAGGGGAAGCAGGCCGACATCCAGGGCCGCATCGGCCAGATCAAGGCCGCGATCGAGAAGTCCACGTCCGACTACGACAAGGAGAAGCTCCAGGAGCGGCTCGCCAAGCTGGCGGGCGGCGTCGCCGTGATCAACGTGGGGGCGGCCACGGAGACCGAGATGAAGGAGAAGAAGGCCCGGGTCGAGGACGCGTTGCATGCGACCCGCGCCGCCGTCGAGGAAGGCATCGTGCCGGGTGGCGGTGTCGCGCTGTTGTGGTGCCGGAAGTCCCTCGAGAAGGTCAGGGGCGCCGATGACGACGAGAAGACCGGCATCGAGATCGTCCGCCGCGCGCTCGAGGAGCCGATTCGGATCATCGTGCAGAACGCCGGCGCCGAGGGCGCGATCGTCGTGGGGAAGGTGAAGGAGTCGGCCAAGCTGAACTTCGGCTACAACGCCCAGACCGACGAGTACGAGGATCTGGTCGCGGCCGGCGTCATCGACCCGACCAAGGTCACCCGCACGGCCCTGCAGAACGCCGCATCC
>DASZCN010000091.1:0-2215 GCA_035943095.1 Gemmatimonadales bacterium
CACAGCACAGCACAGCTCTAATTCATCGATATGCTAAGGTCCTCGGCTTGAGGGGGAACGCTCGTGAGGCGACGGCAGTTTATTGCGCTAATTGGCAGTGCGGCGACGTGGCCGCGCGTTGCGCGCGCGCAGCAGCCGGAACAGATGCGGCGCCTCGGCATCCTGCTGCATGGCCTGCAGACTGATCCATTGTGGCAGAAGCGGCTCGCGGCGTTCCGTGAGGGACTCGAAGGGCTTGGTTGGCTGGAAAATCGCAATGTGCATATCGAGTTGCGATATTCTGCCAACGACTACGATCGCCTCCCACGATTGGCCCATGAGATAGTGGCCCTCAATCCGGAGGTCATTTTCACGAACACGACGCCGGCGATCAAGGCGTTGCAGCATGAAACCGATACCATTCCGCTAATATTTGTCGAAGTCTCCGATCCAATCGGTGCCGGCGTGGTCGCCAGCCTAGCGCGGCCGGGCGGCAACATAAGTGGCTTCTTGTTTTACGAGGACAGCATCCTCGGCAAATGGCTTGGGATGCTCAAGGAGATTGCCCCGCATTTGACGCGCGCCGCGCTCCTCGGCAACCCAAAGGGGTTCCCGTACGGCTATTTTCTGCGCACTGCCGGGGTCATCGCGCCGTCGCTAGGGATCGAGGTGGTCCCAGCTCCGGTCGCGAATGCCGACGAAAACGAGAACAGTCCATCCAGTCTTTTGCGCGCGTGCCGAACGGCGGCTTGCTAGCTCCCAATGACAGCACAGTTGAGGCAAATCGCGATCTTGTCATCGCGCTCGCCGCGCGACATCGCTTGCCGGCGGTCTACGCGTTTCGCGATTTCGTCACGGCCGGCGGCCTGATGTATTACGGCACTGACCTCATCGCGCAATTCCGGCGCGCAGCATCCTATGTCGACCGCATCCTGCGCGGCGCCAAACCTTCCGACCTTCCTGTGGAGGCACCGACCAAATACGAGACGGTGGTCAACCTCAAGGCCGCCAAGGCAATCGGTCTCGACGTGCCGCCGTCGCTGCTTGTGCGCGCCGATGAGGTGATCGAATAGCGATGCTTTTGCTGCACTGCATGAGTCCGCTTTTGGCACAAAGCGGACATCACAATGCACTCAACCAATGTCCGCTTTTGGGGGTAAAGCGGAGTGCGACGGGAGACCGGCAAGGAGTAGATGGTGGAAGTCCATCACGATGAAGGAGTAGCGAACCGCATCGACCCTGAGTCATGCGCGGCTGCCCGCGAGGGCATCAGCGAAGCGTTGACAGGGGAGCGCACAGGCCAGCCATTGAGCCGCGAAAGTACCCTCTTCCCGGACGCTGACGTTGTTCCGCTGACGGAAGGCAAAACGGATGGGCGCGACATCGCGAGCGCGCAGACGGTCCGGCGTGGTCGCAGACACTGGCATGTGCGGACGCTCCTTGCGCGGGAACCGGGAGCTCTCACGGTCGGTCAACAGCGTTGTATTGTGCGCCGCTCTGGCCCGCATCGGGAAGGCGAGGAGCCGAAGCCGATGATGCACGACCATGAGAAGTCTGACTCCGCCATAGTAGCAACGAAGCCGACGAACAAAGCGGAGCGATCCGCTGCGGAGTCGGTGGAGCCAAGGGCGGAGACCAAGAGGAACGCGAGCGAGCAAAGCACGCACCGGACACTGAGCCGGGTGCGCGTGTCACAGGCGCTTGCGCGCGTACGGCAAGCAGCAACGCTTGGCCGTTAGATACTCGAGGTGGGAGCCGTATGCCCGAATTGGGCTTGTACGGATCTGTGCGGGGGGCGGCTGGCAACAGCCGTCCCTACCGCGAACATGGACTAAACGCCTTGTGATGTCCGCTTCTGACCCATAACGGGAGTCAAGCGGCCCGCTTTGCCGTGATGCACAACAACTAATTCGATGTGGTAGGGTGTCGTTCTCGGGCTTTGGGTAAAGCTCATGAGACGGCGGGAATTCATAAAAATAATTGCGGCGTCGGCCGCTACCTGGCCGCTCTCCGCACGTGCCCAGCAATCGGTGATGCCGGTTGTGGGTCTTCTCGATCAGAGATCACCTGAAGAATTGGCGGATCGTCTGCGCGGCTTTCGCCAAGGCTTGAGGGACTCTGGTTTCATCGAGGGCCAGAACGTGACGATCGACTATCGTTGGGCAGAAAATAAATTGGATCGACTGCCGGATCTGGCGACTGACTTGGTTCGCCGACAAGTCGCAGTGATTGCTAC
>DASZCN010000092.1:0-81860 GCA_035943095.1 Gemmatimonadales bacterium
ACGCCGGGGCGCGCGCTCGCGCCAAAGGGTCTCGTGCCGCGTTGTTGGCGGTGCGGGAGGGACTGGCGTGGGAAGGGGCGGGGCAGCCCGACTCGGCGGGGGCGGCCTACGGCGCGGCGCGGGCGGCGGGCTTGGCGGCGATCGACCCATGGTTGCGGCTCCGGCTGGCGCGCGTCACGCGCGACACGGCGGCGGCCTTCCGGCTGCTCGCCGACTTGCCGGCACCGGCGGGACGAGAGGCGGGCACGGCCCGAGCGCAGGCGTTGCTTGCCGCCGGCGATTCGGCCGCAGCGCTCGAGGCGCTGGCGCAGGCGGGTCGGTCGCTCGATGTCGCCCGTTTGGCGCTCGCGCTGGGAGACTCGAGCCGGGCACGTGACGCGCTGTACGGACTCATGGCGCGGGCGCCCGAGTCGGACGACGGCGGCGCGGCGGTCGGCGTGGCGCTCGCATCCGT
The DNA here is from genome assembly GCA_035943095.1 of Gemmatimonadales bacterium. Classification (GTDB taxonomy): domain Bacteria; phylum Gemmatimonadota; class Gemmatimonadetes; order Gemmatimonadales; family GWC2-71-9; genus AG41. The sequence continues at coordinate 455 of DASZCN010000092.1, forward strand.
GTGGCCGCGCTCGGCCCCTGAGCGGGTGGCGCTGGCGCGCGCGATGAAGTTCCACGGCGCCGCGGCGGACGCGAAGCTCGAAGTCGAGCGAGCGTTACGGCAGGGGGACTCGAGTGCCTCGACGCTGGTCCTGGCGGGCGAGCTGTTCGCGACTAACGGCCGCTACCGCGAGGCGGAGCGTGCCTATCGGGCCGCGACCCGCGACCCCGCGCTCGGATCCCTCGCCATTTACCGGCGGGCGCGGGTGCTGGTCCGCCTGGGGGACGCGGGCGCGCAGGAAGCGCTCTCGGGTTTCGCCCAGTCCTATCCATCGGATACCGCGGCGCCGACCGCACTCTACATGCTGGGCGACATGCTGGTGGACCGCGGGGACTGGAGCGGGGCGGAGCGCTGGTTCAGCGACCTGATTGCGCGCTACCCTGCGGACGTGCGCGCCTCGCTGGCGCGCTTCCGGCTCGCCGCGCAGGCGCTGCGCGCCGGCCTGAACGACAGCGCCGCTGGGCTCTTCCAGCGCGAAATCGACGCAGGCGCGCCGCAGCGTCTCAGCGCGCGCTTCTGGCTCGGCAAGCTCGAGCGCCTTGGTGGTGATTCCGTCGCGGCGCGGGCGGCCTGGCTGGCGCTGGCGCGCGAAGATTCGATCGGATACTACGGCCTTCGCGCGCGACGCGAGCTCGGCCTGCCGCCGCTGCGCATCGCCGCCGCGACGGCGCCCGCTCCGACCGCGGCCGCCGTGACGGCGCTCGGCCGCATCGACACGCTGCTGCTCGCGGGGCTCGACACGGCGGCGCAAGCGGAGGTGCGCGCGGTGCTGGCGCGGGCACCGCAATTGGACCTGGAGAACCTCCTCGCGTGGAGCGGTGGCCTCGCCGCGCGCGGCTTCGGGCCCGCGGCGGTCCGCCTGGGCTGGCAAGCGGCGCTCAAGGCGTCCAACGATCCCCGCGTGCTGCGCGCCATTTTTCCGTGGCCCAACCGCCGGGCGGTCGAAGCCGAAGCCGCGGAGTTCGGCGTGGACCCGCTCCTGCTCGTGGCCATCGTGCGCCAGGAAAGCGTCTTCGACGCGCAGGCACTGTCGCCCGCAGGCGCCCGAGGACTGGCGCAGCTTCTGCCCGGCACCGCCGCCCTCACTGCGAGGGGTCTCGACGTCACATTCTATCCCGAGTGGATCACGGTGCCCGACCTGAACCTGCACCTCGGCGCCGCGCACCTCCAGGAGCTGCTCCAGCGGTTCGACGGTCGCGTGGAGGTCGCCGCCGCCGCGTACAACGCCGGCGGTGCGGCCGTGGCGCGCTGGCTCTCCCGTCCGGGCGCTGGCGATCCCGACGAGTTCATCGAGCTTATTCCGTTTCAGGAGACGCGCGGCTACGTGCGCGCGGTGCTGCGCAATCGAGAGTTGTACCGCGCGCTGTACCTCGGCCCAACCAATTGATCGCCCGGCACTTACACGCGCGATGCGCAGCCGTGTGCAGCTTTCTTGACAACCTTTCCGCTGGGCGTCATTTCTATCGCGCCCGACATGGTGCCGGGCCGGGTGCTCTGCGCCCCATTCGAGACTTTGCAGGAGGCAGACCGGATGCCTAAGGGAAAGGTGAAGTGGTTCAATGACGCGAAGGGCTACGGCTTCATTGAACAAGAGGGCGGCGAGGACGTGTTCGTACACTTCTCGGCGATCCAGATGGATGGTTTCAAGACGCTGGCCGAAGGCCAGCAGGTGGAGTTCGAGGTAAAGACCGGGGACAAAGGGCTTCACGCCGAGAACGTCGTTCGGGTGTAACCGGCCCCCCGCCCCCGCGCCATTCGGCGTTTCGCCGCCCCGCCCGCATCATCGGGCGGGGTTTTCATTCCGCCCCGCATTATTCTTCGGCGCATGCCGGACGCCCTGCCCTCGGCCACCCTCTATCTGATCGACGGGTACGCGCTGATCTATCGTGCCTTCTTCGCGATGATCGCGCGTCCTCTCACGACGCGCCGGGGCGAGAACACATCTGCGGCGTGGGGGGTCACCAATTTCCTCCTGCGATTGTTCGAGCGACGACGACCGGACTATCTCGCCTGGGTGCACGACATGGGCGAGTCCTTCCGGCACCAGGCCTATCCCGAGTACAAGGCGACGCGGGAGAAGCTCACTCGGGAGCTGCAACAGGATTTCGACCGCTCCGTCGAGCGCATCGAACAGATCCTCGATGCGTTCCACTTGCAGCTGGTCGGCGTGAACGGCTACGAGGCGGACGACGTGATCGGCACGATGGCGACTGGGGCGGCGTCGCGCGGGCTCCAGGTGGTGATCGTGTCGGGCGACAAGGATTTCTATCAGCTCATCGGACCGGGGATCGCGCTCTTGAACCCGGGACGCGGCGGGCCGGCCGGCGTGGAAGAGCACTGGGTTGATCAGTCGAACGCCAGCGAACGCTTGGGCGTCCCGCCCGAGCGGGTGGTGGACTATCTGGCGCTCGTAGGTGACACGTCCGACAACGTGCCGGGAGTGAAGGGTGTGGGCGAGAAGACGGCGCTCGAGCTGCTCAAGTCGTTCGGTGACCTCGATGCCATCCTGGCCGGCGCGGATCGGATCGCGGGGAAGCGAGCGCGAGAGGCCGTGCAGCAGCACGCCGATCTGGCGAGGCTCTCACGCGATCTCGTCACCATCCAGCGGGACGTGCCCTTACCGCTCGATCTGGACCGATTGCGCGTGCAGCCGCCCGACGTCGCGCGACTCACGGAGCTCTTTACCGAGCTCGAATTCCGATCACTCATCCCCAAGCTCTCCACCATAGAAATCGCGGCGGCACCCGCGCCCCTCCCCGATGCCCAACCCGCGGTCTCGGGGCCGCTCGCGCCGCCGACGCTGGTCGTGGCGCAAGCCGAGCCGACGATCCTCGACGACCCGGCGGACCTCGCGGCCGCCGTCGCCGAGTGGCGGCGCGGTCCGCTCCTTGCCCTCGACACCGGGACGACGACGGCCCCCGATGCGATGCGCGCCGACCTCGTGGGCATGTCGCTCGCGGTCGCACCCGGGCGGTCGTGGTACCTCCCCTTCGCTCACGTCGCTCCTGACGGCGAGCTCGCCGGCGGAACACCGCCCCGCAACCTGCCTCCGGTCGTGAGCGAGGCGCTCGCGCCACTGCGCGCGCTGCTCGAGGACCCTCGCGTCCCGAAGGCAGGGCACAACGTGAAGTATGACTGCCTCGTGCTGCGACGGGCGGGCGTGGTGCTCGCGGGCGTGACCTACGACTCGATGCTGGCGAGCTTCGTGCTCGACCCTGGGCGTCGCTCGCATGCCATCGATGATCTCGCCCGCGAGCGCCTATCGATCGGCATGCGAACGTACGTGGAGGTCGTCGGGCGAGGCAAAGCCGAACGGCCGTTTGCGGCCGTGCCGGTCGTCGAGGCCGCGCGCTACTGTGCCGTGGACGCCGAGACCGTGCTCCGGCTGCATGCGGCCTTCCAGCCCGAGCTCGAGGATCATCAGCTCCTGCGGCTGCTAGAGACCGTGGAGATTCCCCTCATCGCGGTACTCGCGGACATGGAGTGGCACGGCGTACGGGTCGATCTGGAGCGCCTCGGCGAGATCGCACGCACGTTCGCGCACGAGCTCACGCAGCTCGAAGGCGCCATCTACCACGCCGCAGGCACGGAATTCAACATCAACTCGACGCCCCAGCTCCGCCACGTCCTGTTCGAAAAGCACCAGCTCCCGATTCTCAAGAAGACCAAGACGGGTCCGTCGACGGACTACGAAGTCCTGGAGCAGCTCGCGGCGATGGGGCACGAGGTGCCCAAGCTGTTGATCGAGTACCGCGAGCTATCGAAGCTCAAGTCCACGTACGTGGACGCCCTGCCCGGTTTCATCAACCCGAGGACGGGCCGCATCCACACGAGCTTCAATCAGGCGGGCGCGGCGACCGGCAGGCTCTCCTCCTCGGACCCGAACCTGCAGAACATCCCCGTGCGCACGCCGCGCGGTGAAGCCATCCGACGCGCGTTCGTGGCGCCCCCAGGGGCGGCCTTGCTCACGGCCGACTACTCCCAGATCGAGTTGCGACTGCTTGCCCACCTCTCGGGCGATCCGGCGTTCGTCGACGCGTTCGAGAGGGGAGGGGACATTCACCGCCAGACGGCCGCGATCATCTTCGGCGTCGGCCCCGAGCAGGTGACGTCCGAGATGCGAGCCCAAGCGAAGACCATCAATTTCGCCACGATCTATGGACAAGGGCCGTTCGCGCTCTCACGCCAGCTCGGCATCACGTTGGACGACGCCAAGCGGTTCATCGACCAGTATTTCACGCGTTTCGCGGGCGTCCGGGCGTGGCTCGATCGGACGGTGGCCGAGGCGCGAGCGAAGGGCTACGTCGAGACGTTGTTCGGGCGGCGGCGGTACATCCCCGAGCTCAAGGACAAGAACTTCAACATCCGGGCGTTCGGCGAGCGGACGGCGACGAACTCCCCGCTGCAGGGGTCGGCGGCCGACCTGATCAAGGTCGCGATGGTCCGCATCGCCGACGGGCTGGGCGAGCGGGGTCTCGCATCCCGCATGATCCTGCAAGTGCATGACGAGCTTGTGTTTGAGGTTCCGCACGCCGAGCGGGAGACCGCAACGGAGCTGGTAAAAAGCCATATGGAGGGAGCCGCCGCCCTGCGAGTGCCGCTCGTTGTAAGTATCGGCGTTGGAACGAATTGGGTCGATGCGAAGGGATAAGCATAGCTCTTGCGTGAACGGACGTCGGCGCCAACTATACGTGGCGTCGGGCCTGGCCGTGCGCGGGCTCGACGCCCCTTTCGCGCCCGGAGGGTCGGCAGTGCTTTCTAGACGCGGCTTCACCTTAATCGAGCTCCTGATCGTGGTCGTGATCATCGGGCTGTTGGCGACTATCGCCATCCCGAAGTTCTCCAACACGAAGGAGAAGGCGTACGTGGCCGCGATGAAGTCCGACCTGCGGAACCTCGCGACCGCCGAGGAAGCCTTCTTCTACGACAGCGCCAAGTACACGACCAACTTCGCGCTGATGAGCAACTTCACGCCGTCGACCGGCGTGGTGATGGCCATCAACCAGGCGACGGGGTCCGGCTGGGCGGCGACGACGACAAGCCTCTACGCCCCCGGCCGGCAGTGCGCCTTGTTCTCCGGTACGGCGAACCCGATCGCCCCGGCGACCATCGAGGGCCGCATCACCTGCCAGTAGGCCCGCTCTATCGGGAGTTCGAACGCCGCCGCGAGGGGATGTGCTTCGCCCTCGACGGCGGCGTTTGGCTTCATCGCCACAGAATCCGCGATGAGCCCATGGTCCACCTCGTGAGCGCGGATAAGGAACGCCTGCTCGCGCTCGGTCCGGGCCTCGAGCTCCGGCCGGAGTGGCTGCAGTACAAGCCGCTCAAGGACCCGCGAACAGGGGTCAGGGTGCCGGCGTGGCACTGGGATGTGCGGGGTTCGCGGCTCAGGCTTTTAGATGCAGGACATGCAACGGCTAGACGCAGCTAGTCGCTATTCTCTCTTTCCAGCTTCGGTGCTCGAACCCCCGGCCACCAGTTCCACCGTCCCGCGATGTGCATGATGGCCGGGACGAGGACCATCCGGATCAACGTCGCGTCGAGCAGCACCGCAGCGGCAAGGCCGAAGCCGATGAGCTGCACGGCCAGGACGCGCGTAAAGGCGAACGTTCCAAACACCAGGATCATGATCAGCGCGGCGCTCGTGATCGTGGAAGCCGTGGCCGACAAGCCTTCCATCGTCGCATGGTCGTTCCGGCCGGTCTTGTCGAACACCTCTTTCACCCGGGTCAGCAGGAACACCTCGTAGTCCATCGAGAGGCCGAACACGATCGCAAAGACGAGCACCGGGACCACCGCCCAGATCGCCTGCGTCGGCCCCGCCAGCCCGAACAGCCGCCCGCCATACCCGTGCTGGAATACGAGGACGGTGAGCCCGAACGCCGCCCCCACCGACAGCAGGTTCAGCAGTACGGCCTTGATGGGCACGAGCAGGGAGCGGAACGCCACGAACAGCATGATGGCGGTGATGCCGAGCACCAGCCCGGCCGTCTCGGGGAAACGCCTCATGAGCTCCTGCTGGGTGTCCACGTTCGACGCGGCGAACCCCGCCACTAGGACCTCGGCGCCGGCGAGCCCGCGCGTGCCGTGGGACACGATGGCGCGCACGCGGCGCACGACGTCCATGAGGCCGGTGAGCGAGACGGTGTCCGCCGGAATCACGTCGAGCAGCGTCACGCGTCCGTCGGCGCTCAGGTACGCGTCGAAGAACTTCGGGTTCTTCGCGCGCACTTGGTCGGGGTCGCTGTAGTAAATCGCGAGCTGCAGCGTCGACATGCCCGGCTTGATGGTCGCGACGCCGCGAACTTCCCTCACCCGCGGATCTTTCCGGATGGAGTCCGTCAGGACCTTGAGCCCGGGGAGGCGGCGTCCGGAGATGGCGGACTCGCCTTCGGGCAATTGAACGACGACGCGGACCGGCTGGATGACGCCGCTCGCTCCCATTTCGCGCAGGGCTTCGAGACCTTGGCCGGACTCGGACTCCGGTGGAAACCAATTGGTGGCGGGGAGGCCGAGCCGGATCTGGCTGACCGGAAACGTGAGCAGGGCGACGGCCATACCGCCGACCGCGACGGCGCGCCAGGGTCGGTGACCCAGCCATCGCGCCCAGCGCTCCCAGCCCGTGGGCGCATGAAACCGGGCCAGCGGGCGCGCGAGCCACTTGGGTCGGTCGATGTTCCGCCCCAGCAACGCCAACACGGCCGGGAGAAACGTGGTGGCGAGGAGGACCGCCACCGCCACCACCAGCAACCCCCCCACGCCCACGGAGCGGGTATCCGAGAGCGGGGTGGTGACCAGCGCCGCGAACCCGACCACCACCGTGAGCCCGGACGTCACGACCGCCGAGCCGGCCGTCTCCACCGTGCGGATCGCGGCGTCGGCGGCCGAGAGCCCGCGGTTCAGCTCTTCGCGAAAGCGCGTGACAATCAGGAGCGAGTAATCGATGCCGACGCCGAGCCCCACCATGGTGGTGATGTTCAGCACAAACACGGACATGGGGGTGTAGAGCGCGGCGATGGTCACGAGGCCGAGCGCGATGGTGATCGCCAGCACCCCCACGATGACCGGAAGGGCGGCGGCCACGAGCGCCCCGAAGGCGACAATGAGCACGAGCAGCGTGAGCGGTAGCGCCCGACGCTCGCCGCGTTCGGTGTCTTCGGCGCTGATCGTGCGCACGTCGTGATCCAGGGCGGGGAATCCGGTGACCATCACATCGAACCCGGCGCCGCTGGGGGCGCGGTCCAGTGCGTCTCGGATGACCGCGCGCAGGTCGGGGACGAAGCTCGCGCTCAGATCGTGCGTGGACTCGGGTGTCAGCGCGGCGATCAGAAAGGTGGTGCGCCGGTCTTCGCTCACATACGTCGACTCTCCGATCGAGCGGAGCGAGATCACCTGACCCACGTAGGGCCGCCGCTCTACCGCCGCCTTGAGCGTGTCGAGCACGGTTTCGAAGCGCGGATTGGTCCAGCGGACCGGCCCGTGGACCACGATCGCGACGTAGTCGGCGAACGGCGTCGGGAAGGCCTTCTTGAGGAGCTCCGTCGCGCGACTGGCTTCGGTCGTCTCACTCCCGCTGCCGCGTAGCGCGAGTGCTTGTTGGACATGACACGCGCGCGGCCCGAACAAGAACGCGAGGGCCGCCCACGCCGCGATGACCCATCCGCGCAGGCGGATGATGGGTGCCGCGGGTAACGCGATCACTTATTGGCCAAGCATAGGCAGGCCACAATCATAGAGACCGTCGCGGACCAAAGCTAGCGGCCCGACTGCGGTGTCTCCCATATTGCGCGCATGTTCGAACGACGCATCCTCATCCTCGCGTCAGCGCTCTTCGTCCTGCTCGCGTCGGCGGCGCTGTGGAACGCATTCGTCCGTCGACCGCCGCGCGCCGACGCGCCGCCACCCGCCGGCGCGGCCGACAGCGTCACGTCGACGACCGGTGCACCGCCCACCGGCCCGCCGCCGGCCGCCGCGGCCGGTGTCGCACCACAGGGTGCTCCGCCGCCCAACGACGCCGGGGGCCCGAGCTACATCGTGTTGCTGGCGCGCTCCGAGATCCGTCGCCGCATCCGCGCCAGCGCCGGCCTCACCTACATGAACGAGATCGTCGCGGCGGACTCGGAGATCCACCGCTGGGACGGGCGAGTCGGGTCGCCCGTGCGCGTACTGCTCACGCCCTCCACGACCGCGAACTTCCAGCCGGCGTTCCTCGATCAGGTGCGCGCGGCGTTCCAGCGGTGGGTGGAGGCCGGTGTCCCGGTGCGGTTCACCTTCGACGCGGACTCGTCCTCGGCCGAAGTGCGGTTCCAGTGGCGCATCCAGTTCGAGGGGGAAAAATCGGGACAGACCGACCTGCAATGGGACGACGAGGGAAAGCTGACCGGCGGCACGGTGACGCTCGCGACTTTCGATCCCAAGGGCCAGCCCCTCGGACCGGACGACGTCCGGGTGATGGCCCTGCACGAGATCGGACACTTGCTCGGGCTCGACCACTCGCACGATGCGGGCGACATCATGTACGCCCAGCCGAAGGTGCGTGACCTCTCGCCCCGCGATATCGCCACCGTGCAGCTGCTGTACGATCTTGCGCCGGGCTCCCTGCGAGGGAGCCGCTGAGCCCCCCCCACCCCGCGCCGGCGCTATATTGAGGAAAGGTGGGCGGCAGGTCTCATGGCACCTCGCAGCATCGTCTCTTTTCTCACTCACGAAACGCCGGATGGCGGCGCGGCAACCCTCGCCCAGGCCCTGGACGCCCGGGTGCGCGAGGGAACACTCATCGAGAAGCGGGCCGACGGCGCGGTGCGCTGCTTCGCCTGCGGCCATCGTTGCCTCGTAAAGCCCGGTCGCCGCGGGATCTGCAAGGTACGCTTCAATAAGGACGGGACGCTCTATGTCCCGGCCGGATACGTCGCCGCGCTGCAGTGCGATCCCACCGAGAAAAAACCGTTCTTCCACGCATTGCCCGGCTCGGACACCCTCACGTTCGGCATGCTGGGATGTGACTTTCACTGCGGCTACTGCCAGAACTGGCTCACGAGCCAGGCGCTGCGCGATGACGCCGCGGGCGTCCTCCCGACCGACGTGACGCCGGACGGCCTCGTGCGCCTCGCGCTGCGCCAGGGCGCCCGGCTGGTGGGCTCGTCGTACAACGAGCCCTTGATCACCGCCGAGTGGGCGGTCGAAGTGTTCAAGGTGGCCCGGGCGCAGGGGTTGAAGACCGCGTTCATCTCCAACGGGAACGCAACCCCGGAGGTGCTCGACTTCATCCGCCCGTGGACCGATTGCTACAAGATCGACTTCAAGGCGATGGACGATCGACGCTATCGCGAGCTCGGCGGGGTGTTGCAGCACGTCCTCGACGCCATCCGCATGGTGTACGAGCGCGGATTCTGGCTCGAGCTCGTGACCCTCGTGGTCCCGGGGTTCAACGACGACGACTCCCAGCTGCGCCGCGCCGCCGACTACGTGGCGTCGGTGAGCCCCGAGATCCCTTGGCACGTCACCGCGTTCCACAAGGATTACCGGATGACCGATCCCGACGACACTTCGGCCGAGACGTTGCTTCGCGCCTGCGAGATCGGGGCGGCGGCTGGCCTCAAGTTCATCTATGCCGGCAACCTCCCCGGTCGGGTGGACCGGTGGGAGCATACGTGGTGCCCCGACTGCGGGGAGCTCTTGATCGAGCGTTACGGCTATACGATTCGGCAGCAGCGGATCGGTAGCGATGGCCGCTGCACCGCGTGCGACCGGCGGATCCCTGGCGTATGGTGCTGACGGCGCTGCTCGTCCTACTGCAGGCGGGGTCGGCGCCGCCCAGGGGGACGGGGGCGGGGGCCGCATTTGGCGCTGCGACATTCGACGGCCTTGTTCAAGAGGGCATCCGTGCCGGCGCCTATCCCGGAGCGGTGCTGATCGTCGGTCGGCGCGACACGCTCCTCTTCGCCAAAGGCTACGGGCATCTCACGTGGGCCGCCACGAGCCCGGCGGCCGATCCGGAGAGCACGCTCTACGATCTGGCATCGCTCACGAAGGTGATCGCGACGACGACCGCGCTGATGCTCCTCGTGGAGCGGCGGCAGGTGCGCCTCGATGCCCCGGTCGCGACGTACGTCCGCGCGTTTAACGCCGCAGGCACATCGACCATCACCGTGCGCCAGCTGTTGACGCACACATCGGGGCTCCGTGCCGATATCCCGGACGCCGAGCTCAAGGCGATCCGCGACAGCGCGACTCTCATGGCGCGCGTCATGCGCGAGACGCCGCGCGTCGCGCCTGGCTCCCGGGTGACCTACAGCGACCTGAATGCCATCCTGCTCGGTGAGGTCGTGCGGCACGTAACCGGGGAGCCGCTGGATCGTTTCGCCGCCCGTGAAATCTTCGAGCCTCTGGGGCTCCGCGGGACCATGTTCCGGCCCCCGGCACGCCTACGACCTCGGATCGCGCCGACCGGGGTGTGGCACGGGCGTTCGATCGCGGGCGTCGTGAACGACGGCAGTGCCTTCAAGCTGGGGGGCGTGTCGGGTAACGCGGGCCTGTTCGCGCCGGCGATAGATATCGCACGGTTCGCGCAGTTCGTGATGCGCGGCGGGACGCGTCCCCCTCCGGATGGCGGGCCGCTGGTCCGCGCGGAGACGATGAAGTTGTTCACCGCGAAGGCGACCGACTTCGGGCCCCACAGTGAAGCCCGGGCGCTTGGCTGGCAGGCGGTACCGACCGGAGAGAGCGTGTCCAGTGCGGGCACGCTGTTCGGCCCGCACAGCTATGGGCACACGGGCTGGACCGGGACCTCTCTGTGGATCGATCCCGATCGCGACCTGTTCGTGGTGCTGCTCACCAATCGCGCGTACACGCCGCGCGCCCGGAAGCCGTTTACAGTCTTGAAGCAGGTTCGCGGCGCCGTCGCCGATGCGGCGGCGAGGGCATCCGATGCGTCCTGACCGCCCCACCCTCATCTACGACGGCGAGTGCGGGTTTTGTCGGCAATGTGTCGACGCCGTACGCCGGTGGGACCGGGAACACCGCCTCGTGATGATCCCGTTTCAGGATCAAGCGCGCGTCGCGGCGTTTGGGATTCCGCTCCCCGCCCTCGCCGCCGCGATGCATCTCGTCCGTACGGACGGGCGGGTGTTCGCGGGCGCGGACGCGGCGCCGGAGATCCTCCGCCTGCTGCCGGGAAAGCGGTGGCTGGCGTGGGGGTTTCGCATTCCCGGGGTTCTGCCAATCGCGCGGCGGGTGTACGCCCGGGTGGCGCGCCAGCGACGCTGCCTGGTGCGCGGGTACGCGGCCAACTAGGTTCGCATGGCAAGGGCATGGGAGAGGAGTCGCCGATGACGGCGCCTGTGGCGCTCAACGATGAATCGGTCCGCAATGCGCTCCGGCAGGTGAAGGATCCGGAGCTGGACATGAACATCATCGATCTTGGGCTCGTCTACGACGTCGAGATCGTCGAGGGCGCGGTGCACGTGAACATGACGCTCACCTCGCCGGGCTGCCCGGCGGGCCCGATGATCACGAACGACGCCTACCGGGTATTGCGAGGGCTCGAGGGCGTGAAGGACGTGGACATCGAGATTGTGTGGGAGCCCTATTGGACTCCCGAACGCATGGACCCCAAGGTGCGCGCGTTGATGGGACTCTAGGACAGCGCGCCGAGCAGCGCGTCGCCGAGCGCCTCGATCTGCCAGCGCCGGAGCTCGCCCCCGCGGACGAGCCCGGCACGATCGTTTGGCAGGGGCTGCGTGCGCGCCACCGCTTCGAGCGTCGACCGCGCCGCGAGGATGCCCGGTTCGAGCCCGAGCTCCGCCGCGACTCGGTTGCGGGCCGCCTTGAGCCGCTCCACACGGGCCTCGAGCGCGGGATCCCGTGGCTGGCGCGGAGCTCGTTCAACGCGCGGCAGCTCAGGCTCGGACAGTTCGAGCGCCCGCCGCACCGCCCCGAGCAGGGCCGCGCCGTGCCGGCCGGCCAGAGAGTCGGGTAGCCCCGTGATGGCTTTCAGGTCCGCGGGCGCGCGCGGCAGGGCCCGGGCCACGGCGTGCAGCGCCTCGTTCCCGATGATGCGGAATGTGGCGCGGTCTTGCTCCGCCGCGACCGATTCGCGCCAGCGGTACAGCTCTCGCAGGGCGGCCAGTTGACGCGCCGGCAAGACCTTGGCCCCCTTGATGCGCAGGTACGCGTCCCCCCCTCCTCCCTCCGGTGCGCCGGTCCAGCGCAGATCCTCGAGCCGCGTGAACTCTTCCTCCGCCCACCCGAGCCGGCCCAGCGCCGAGAGGCGCGCGCGCAGCGCCTCGCGCAGCGCGGGCAGATGCTCGGTGTCCGCGGCCGCGTACGCGAGCATGGCCGCCGGCAGGGGGCGGCGCGACCAATCGGCCTTCTGGTGCTCCTTGGCGAGTTTTACGCCCACGTACTTTTCGAGCAGCGCCGCCAGCCCGACCGCCGGCTCCCCGGCGAGCTGCGCCGCGATCCGGGTGTCGAACAGACGGCGCGCCCGGAAGCCGTAATCGCGATCGAGCGTACGCAGGTCGTAGTCGGCGTCGTGGAAGATCTTCTCCACAGCCGCGTTCGAGAGCAGCGCGCCCACCGGGGAAAGGTCGGTCAGCGCGAGCGGGTCGATGATCTCCGTACGGGATGGGCTGGCGAGCTGAATCAGGAAGATGCGGTCCCGATAGCGATGGAAGCTCGCGGCTTCCGTGTCCGCCGCGACGAGCGGCTCCCGTGACAGGGCGGCGATCGCGTCGGCCAGCGCCTGGGGCGTCCTGACGTAATTCACTCTTCTTTGCCGAGTTCTTCCATGCCCGTGGCGATCTCCTCGAGCGCTTTGGCGAGCGTCTTGTAGAATTCGGGGTCCGCCGGCTGGGGCGCGCCGCCGAGCGGATCGCCGGCGCACTTGCGGGCGGCGCGTGCCGCGTGACGGATGTAATCGGTAGCAACCCGCATCGTGTCCTCGTGATCGGGGTGTCGGTGTTAGATCCGGTCCAGCTGATCCAAAAGATACGCGCGGCGCTCGCGCCCCGGAGCCTGGGCGAGTGGCCCACACCGCTGGAGCGCGCACCAACGCTCGCCGCCACGGTAGGCCTCGTCGAGCTCTTCCTCAAGCGCGAGGATCGTTCGTCCGGGCGATACGGCGGCAATAAGGTGCGCGGGCTCGAGTTCCTGTTCGCCGATGCTGCCCCGGGCAGCGTGTTCGTCACCGTGGGTGGCACCGGCTCGACCCATTGCCTTGCGACTGCCGTCCACGCGGCCAGGTTGGGGTGCCGCGCTGTCATCGCGCAATTTCCCCAGCCCGAGACGACGGTGAGCCGCGCGGTGGCAGCCGCCTGCGCCGCGCGGGCCGCACTCGTGGTACGCGCACGAGGCCGCGCGACCCTGCCCGTGGCGGTGCTCGAGGCTTGGCACCGCGCGCGCCGGTTCGGCCCGCGTCGGTGGATCGCCGGCGGGGGCGCCGAACCCCACGCCGTGGTCGGGCACCTGATCGCCGGCCTCGAGGTCGCGCAACAGATGGTCGAGCCACCGGATGAGATCGTTCTGCCGCTCGGCACGGGTGGCACGGCGGCCGGCGTCGCGCTCGCGGTCGCGACCCTCCGGTGGCCGACGCGCGTCGTGGGCGTCCGCGTTGCCCCCGTACTCGCCGCGAATGGGTGGCGGACCCTGTGGCTGGCGTATGCCGGGCGGCGACTGCTCGCGCGCCGTGGAGTGGCGCTCCCCGCTCCGCCGCCCAGCTGCCCCGTGATCGTCGATGGGCTGGGCAGGGGCTACGGCTGGCCGACGAAGGAGGGCGAGGCGGCGCGCGGGCTTGCAGCCGGGCATGGCGTCACGCTCGATCCCACGTACGGCGCCAAGGCGTTCGCAGTTCTCTTGCGCCGTGCAACGGGGAACGTGCGACGGGTCGTCTTCTGGCATACGTTTGCGCTCCCCGAACTCCCGGACGAGCCTGCGGCGTGACGCCCTTTCCGCCCATCGAGGTCACGGTCTACGCGTACGATTGCGACGCGTTCGGCCACTTGAACCAGGCGGCGATGCTCACCCTGCTGGAGCGCGCGCGGTGGGATGCCTTGGCACTTGGTCCCGGGATGGACCTGTTCGACCGGAACGGCGTCTGGCCGGTCGTACGCAAGACCACCATCGAATACCACGCGCCTGCCTACGCGCGCGACGTGCTGCGTGTCGAGACTGTGGTCGCGAACCGCGGCACGACCAGCATGACGCTGCGTCACGCCATACGCCGCATCTCCGACGACGAGCACGTTGCCGATGCCGAGATCGTGTTCGTCTGCGTCGATCGACTCGGGCGCACGACGCCCGTGCCGGACGAGATCGCGCGCTATCTCGGCCCCCCTCCCCCTCGACCGGGGGGCGGACACCAGCCGCTCCGCGTGCCCGCGGGAGACGTGGAGCTCGCCGTGGACGTCCGCGGCGACGGCATGCCGGTGCTGTTCGTGCACGGCTTCCCGTTCGATCGGACAGTCTGGCGCCACCAGCTCGCGGCACTCTCCCGCGTCCGCCGCATCGCCCCTGACTTACGGGGCGTAGGTGGATCCGGCGCGCCCCCCCCGGTCGCCGCCGATGGCTACGCGCTGGCGCGATACGCGGATGACCTGGTGGCCGTGCTCGACGCTCTGGGCGTGCGGGATGCCGTGCTTTGCGGGCTGTCCATGGGCGGGTACGTGACCTTCGAACTGCTGCGACGTCATCCAGAGCGGGTCAGGGCGTTGATCCTGGCCGATACGAAGACAGAGCCCGATTCGGCGGAAGGGAAACGAGATCGGGACGAGCTCGCCGGCATGGTCGAACGCCAGGGCGCCGACGCTCTGGTGGAGCACCTCTTGCCGCGACTCCTCGCCCCGGTGACTCTGACCACCCAGCCCGAGGTTGCCGAACAGGTGCGAGAGATGGCGCGGCGCTGGTCGGTGCCCGCGCTGGTCGGCGCCTTGCGGACGCTGCGAGACCGGCCCGACTCCGCCGAGACACTGCGTGCGGTGCGCGTGCCGACGCTCGTGCTAGTGGGGACGGACGATGCGATCGCACCCCCCGCCCGCGCGCTCGCCATGGCGAAGCTCGTTCCCGGTGCCCAATGTCACGTGGTGCCAGCCGCCGGTCACCTCGCGCCGCTCGAGCAACCGCTCGCCACGAGCCGGCTGTTGGCCGACTTCCTGGGCTCGGTCTCCTGAAAAACGAGAGCCCCGGGGAGACCCGGGGCGTCCTTCACGATCCTTTGCGCTGTGGCTTGCCTGGTGGGGTGGCGCTCTGGAATACATCCCGGTTCTTGGCGATGAAGGACTTCCATTGCGGCGGAGTGTCTTCCTCCGGAAAGATCGCCGTGACCGGGCACTCCGGCTCGCAGGCGCCGCAATCTATGCACTCGTCCGGGTGGATGTAGAGCTGATCCTCTCCCTCGTAGATGCAGTCCACCGGACACACATCCACACAGGAGCGGTCTTTCAGATTGATGCAGGGCTCGGCGATGATGTACGTCATGCAATCGCAAACATAAAATCGGTGCCACCTGAGTCAAGTCCGGCACGGAACGTCACTTGACCTCAGAATGCCGCGCCGGGCACCGCGATCCTGGCGAGCGCCGCCAGCACGATCACGAGCGACGCGTACTCGAGCAGCACGGTTCGGTCGGACTTTTCGGGGGCGGAGGAGAACCCCGCGCTCGCAGCCGCCGCGAGCCCAATCAGGAGCAGAAGCCCCTCCCGGGTCGCGAGGTACAGGGAAGCCGCGACCGCTGCGGCGAGCCATCGCTGCAGCCGTGTCAGCGCGCGGAAGCCACGGCCGCCGTCGAGCTGCCACACAGGGAGCAGGTTGAAGAGGTTCACCCATGCACCGAAATGTCCAATCGCTCCCCAGATGCCGCTCGAGGTCGCGAGGTAAACGGCATACGCCGCCAGCGACGCGCCCAAACCCCAGAGCGGCCCGGCGAGACCGACCCGCGCGTCCTCGCTCGGCGTCGCGGGATATTGTTTCAGACGAATGACGGCGCCAAGGCCGGGGATGAACATCGGTGCCGTGGCCTTGATCCCGTAACGCTGCAATGCCTGCACGTGCCCCATCTCGTGCACATAGATGGAAAGGACGATACCGATCGCGAACTTCCAACCCCATAGGGTCCAGTAGACGCCGGCCGAGAGGAGCATGCTGAACAGCGTCCCCGCCTTGGTCAGACCGAACAGCAGCAGCTTGGCCTTCGTGAGAAGGAACACGACTGCGAACTTGAACTTTGCGAGCAGCGCGCCGAGCGCACCCAAACCAGCCGCACCTTTGCCCCCCCTCCACCGGGTGTCCGCCTTGGGGGCGGCCGGTTGGCTGTCGACGGTTCGGCTGAGGGCCACGACCCGAGCCGAAACCGTGTGATGCTGCGTCGAGTCCGTTGGGAGCAGATCGAGCGCTTCGCGCCAGGCGGCCAGAGCGGCGCTCGAGTCGCCCGCCTGCCCCGCACGTTCCGCGTCCGCGGCCAACCGCTTCAGCTCGTCGGCGTGGACCAGGCGCTGGCATGAGGGGCACGCGAGCAGCGCCGGCGCGACGTGGGTACCACACCGCGGGCAGACGAAGGCTGCCTGCACGGCGTTACGCCGCAGCGCTCGAGGCGGACGCTTGGTACGGTCCCGTGACGCGGAGCGCGCCTCCTCGGTTCAGCTTCCAGGCTTCGTAGAGGGCGATTCCTGCAATCACGAAGTGAAGCGGGCTGGAGACGCCGATCGCAATCGGAGCGACATAAGCGAGCGCCAGCAGCACCATGAACCCGAGGGCGAACACGAGCGGGCCGGCGTGCTGCCCCTTCTGAGTGCCTGCGCTGTCGGTGACAGCGGCGACGCTCGCGGCGATGCCCGCGGGGGCCGCGTCCGGAGCGACGCTCACCTTGATGGAATCCGCTCGCGCACGGAACCGCCTCGTCATCTCCCGCGCGATGAGCGAAGAATCAGTGCCAACGATCGCGCTGTATGTGAGGAACATGGCGAGCGCCTGGTATCGCCAGCCGCCGCGACCGGTCGACCCCTTGCGCACTGCGCCGCCGACGAGCAGCCCCACGACGATCGCCACGAGACCGAACTCGTATCCGGTCATGGCCTCGATGCCGAAGTACACGCCGGCTCCGACCGCCGCGGCGGCTGCGCCAAGCCCGAGCGCCTTCGCGAACCGGATGCCGGGCGAGCCCTTGTTCCAGGCGGCCAGGATCTGCGAGCGACACCGTGGGCAGGCGACCTGGCCGTTGATCTCGTAGTAGGTCGAGGAAATCGGTTGCTTGCAGAACGCGCAGCTGGCGCCCGAGCTCGGGGCCGCGCGCTCGGCTCGGTCGAACTGGAGACCGGAGTCGGACACGGAGTCCTCCTTGGACGAACCAAATGGGCCGGGGCGCGGCCCTATGGTTAGGAGTCCCTCTTCGGCGCGCAATGAAACGCGACACAGCGTGGTCGGAACGCGCTTCCGGAGGCGAGTTAAGATACTGGTGGGTATCCCACTATCGCCCTGGACAGGATTTCTTGCTAGAAAGGATCCCAATCAGTATCGTAGATACCAATGGGTATCATCCGCCAGAGGCGAAAGGCTGAGACGCGAGCCATGCTCTTGGAGGCAGGCTTGGCTGCCTTCGCCGAGCGGGGGATCGAGCTCGCTACGCTCGATGAGGTCGCCGAGGCTGCCGGGTTCACGAAGGGCGCTATCTACCGCCAGTTTCCCTCGAAGAGCGCCTTCCTGCTCGCCCTGTTCGAGCAGTACGCCGCTGTGGCCCGAGCAGGGGCTGGAGCACGTCAGGCGGCGTGGTTCATCCCGCTCACCCTCCAATTTGCCGCCCATGCCATGCGCGATCCCCTCCTCAAGCGGCGGTTCGCCGTCGTATTGACGGAGGCCCCCGACGGCGGTGCCGCCGAGGGACAGCTTCTCAAGGCATTGTCGCGCATCCTGCCCCCCGTGGCCCCGCCCCCGCCTCCCGCCCCGCTTGTCGGACCGCGTCGCAAGGCTTCATGAGCGCGCTCATCGACCTGAGCCACGAGATCGAGCACGGCATGGTCACCTACCCAGGTCTTCCCGTGCCGGTGATCAGCGACTGGCTCGCACGCAACGCGTCCACCAGCCGCTACGCGCCCGGCACGACCTTCCAGATGGGCAAGATCGAGATGCTTGCGAACACGGGTACGTATATCGACGCTCCGTTCCATCGCTACGAGGGCGGCGCCGACGTCGCGGGCTACGCGCTCGACGCGATCGCGGACCTTCCCG
Source organism: Gemmatimonadales bacterium (assembly GCA_035943095.1). Classification (GTDB taxonomy): domain Bacteria; phylum Gemmatimonadota; class Gemmatimonadetes; order Gemmatimonadales; family GWC2-71-9; genus AG41. The sequence goes on from DASZCN010000092.1 coordinate 18,707, forward strand.
GTGTCGTCGTGCGAGCGACCCAGCGCTCAGGTCGGGCGCTCGACGTCGAGGTGTTCCGGGGACGCGACATGCGCCGGAAGGCGGTCCTGTTGCTCACCGGGTGGGATGCGCACTGGCGGACGGAGCGCTACGGCACGGGGCATCCGTTCATCACGCGCGCCGCCGCGGAGCTCCTCGTGGCGGCCGGCGCGGCACTCGTGGGGATCGACTCGCTCAATATCGACGACTCGGCGGACGGAACACGCCCCGCCCACTCCCTCCTGCTCGGCGCCGGAATCCCGATCGTCGAGCACCTGTGCAGGCTCAGCGAGGTGCCCGATCAGGGCTTTCGTTTCTTCGCGGTCCCCCCGCGGGTGCGTGGGATGGGAAGCTTTCCGGTGCGCGCCTTCGCCCTCATCGACGAGTGACAGCACACGAGGGCCCGGCACGCACCGGGCCCTCGCACTGTCACCACTCCCCACTCAGAAATTCGGGTTGTTCTGCTTCTCCACGTCGGGCAGCGGCAGGCACAGTTGCGTGCCGTACACCAACCCTCCGGGGTATGGCGTGCCGGCCGGGGGGTTTAGGGGCGCGTTGAACCGGATCGCATCCCCCAGGTGCTGTCCCTCCAGGAAGAACTCGCGGCGCCGCTGGTCGTAGAGGGCGGCCGCCACCGTGGCCGAATCGACACTGGTAATCGCCGTGTCTCCCCCCCGTGCGCGGAAGTTGCTGATGATGCTGTCGGCCCCCGCGAAGTCGGCGGCGGCGAGATCCGCCTCGGCAATGATGAGCCGTGCCTCGTCTCGCGAGGCAAGCCGGATGGGACTCGAGGCCGATTGATACTTGAGCTGTTCGTAGAGCGGCACGCCGGTGACGCTGACACTGTCCGGTCGCCGGAACATGAACGGGACCCTGGGATCAGTCATGTTTATATAAGGTGACCCGAGCGACGTATTGGTGCTCGTCGCGCTGTTCTCCTGCCAGACCCGATTGTTGCGACGCCCATTGATCGCCGAGGCGGTCACGAACTTCGCGAACGCGGGCGCGACGAGCTGCCCGTCGGCCTTCGCCGCGGCAAACTGTCCGAGTCCGACGTACGCCCGCGCCCGGCCGACCAGCGCCATGTTCAGCACGCTGGTCTGGCCCGTGGCCGTCGCCGAGGTGATGGCGTCACTGAAGGTAGCCACGGCGAGCTTGAAGACACTGTCGCGCTGGATCTCTCCTCCGTACACGGTCTGGCGGTTGGCGTCGAGCGTGGAGATCACCATCGTGCAGAACCCTTCGCCCAGCAGCACGAGGCTGTATCCCTCGTACGCCTGCAGCGTGGCGATCAACGTGTCACGGCTGGGCACCTGGGCGTCGGTCCAGCCCTGGAGGAGGAAGAGGACGTTCAGTGCCGAAAAGCGTGCCGTTTGCAGCGGCGTGTACACGCCGAGGCCAATGCATGAGTTCACGGCGTAACGGAGATCGCTCGACGCCATCGTGCGCCGGTCGTAGGGGAACCGATCGGCCGTCTGCGTCGCGTCGAGTAACTCGTCCGTGATCAGGCCGCCCATGACCGCGTAGGACCCGGCGGCGCACTCGAAGTCGGCGATGGCGCCATTGACGAGCAACTGCGCGTTTGCGGGCACTTCGAGCACGTCCGCCGGCACGTTGCTCGGGTTCTGGACTTCGAGGGCGTTATCGAACAGGCTGCACCCCGCCAGCGAAAGCAGCCCGAGGACCAGGATCGTAGAGTGTTTCATCGGTCGCTCTCCTCAGTAGCTCACGTTGACGGTGAAGATCCACTGCTCGAGCTGTGGCAGGTCGGCCTGCTCCCAGGCGCTGAAGTTCCCGCCGCGGGTGCCGCCCAGGAACATCGCTTCGGGCTCGAGCCCCGGATACCGCGTCCACGTGAGGAGGTTGCGGCCGGCGACTGACACGATCGCGTGGCTCGCCCCGACCTTCTGTACCCACTCGTCCGGCAGCGTGTAGGAGGCGGACACCTGACGCAGCTTCAGGAAGCTCGCGTCGTTGATGTAGAAGTCCGGTATGCCGCCCGTCTGAATCTCGGCGACGGTGATCGGGTTCCCCTCGAGCGGGCGGAAGTTCTCGATGCACCGGGCGAAAATCGTGCAGCGCACCCGTGTGTTGCCGTCGAGCTTCTTGTAGCCGGTCTTGAAGTCGAAGAGACCTTCCACGCGCAGGCGGTTCCACAAGGTCACGGAGGGACTCAGGGCGCCCTCCACGTTCGGGATCGTGCGCCCGAGGTAGACGACAGGCGCACTGCTGCAGGCCACGCCACCGCCCTTCCCGTCGTCGCAGAGCACGTTGATGGCCTTCCCCGTTGGGTCGAGCTGTGCGCTCACCACTCGCTTCGCGAACCACGACCCCACGGGGTACCCCACCTTGTGGAGCAGGAACGTTCCGGGTGACACCGAGTTCAACCCGGGCAGGAGGCTCTCGATCTTGTTGCTGTTGGTGGCCAGGTTGAACGTCAGGTCGACGCTCACTGGTCCATGCGAATAGGGGCGCCCGTGCGCCAGCAGTTCGATACCCTGGTTCAACACGGCCCCGGCGTTGAAGAACTGCTGGCCCGAGAAGCCGATAGACGGCGCCACGTTGCGCTGCAGGATTTCGTCGGTGGTGCGCTTGCGGTAGTACGTGAATTCGAGGCCCAAGCGGTCGTCCCAGAGCCCGACATCGAACCCGAGCTCGATCTCTTTCCCGCGCTCCGGCCCGAGGTTAGGGTTCCCGATGTTTTGGGGCGTGACTGCAGTCACGTCTCCCGGGCCGGTGGCCGGGGCGTAGGTGCGCACGGCCGCGTTGTAAGTTGGCGCCCGGCCCGACTCGCCGTACGCCGCGCGCAGTCGCAGCTGGTTCACGAACGACCATGTCCAGAACGACTCGTCGCTCATGACCCAGCTGACGCTCGCCTTCGGGTAATACACGCTGGTGAAGTTCCTCCCGAAGGTGCTCTGATTGTCGGAGCGCAACCCCGCCGTCACGAACACCCGGTCCCGCCAGGCGATCTGCTCCTGCCCGTACGCGCCGATGCTCTTGGTCTCCTCGAGCCCTCCGGCATTGCTGCGTGGTCCAGTCGTAGCATCTATCGACGACAGCCCCGGCGCCGGGAAGAACTGACCGTCCGCGAACGCCGTGTCGATGAGGGCATGATAGAACTGCAGGCCCGCCGAGGAGTTCGATTTGAGCGTAGGGGAGAGGTCGAAGGCGGCCGTCGCTGCGTAGTCGACCGTCGTGTTGTCGACGGCCCGGTTGGTCCGCGCGATGTAGCCGAGCGCATCTGAGCCGAAAAAGATCTGCAACGAGTCGATGAGGGGCTGGTACAGCTGGTTCAGCTCGCGCGTGCGATCCACACCGAACGTGATCCGGTGCGTGAACCACTTGACCGGGCGGTGCTGCAGCTGCACGCTGCCCGTGAACCGGTCGAGGCTCTGTGAGAAGTGATACTCCTCGTCATAAGCGACCGGGAGGCCGCTGTGGAACCCCTTCCGGAACGTGCCCAGATTGAGCGGGTTCATGAACACCGTCGTGAACATCCGGCCACCGCATCCGGCTTCGCAGCTCAGATCAGTCGGACCGCTCACGTAACCCATGTTCGCCGAGATCGTCACCTTGTCGCTGGGGGTCACGGTGACGTTGGCGCGCCCATTCGAGTGCCGCAAATCGTTGCTCGGCTCGGCGCCGCCCTGCAGCTCCGTACCGCCCGCCACGAAGTATTTCACGGTATTCGATCCGCCGCTCACGCTCGCCTGGTAGTCCGAGATGTGCCCGTTGCGGAAAATGTCGCCGACCTGGGCCTCCAAGTCCCTCAGATTGATCGACAGGAGGTTCCCCGCCGTATCCACCTGGTAATTGGTGGGGAAGCGCCCCTCGGGGTTCGCGAAGTAGTCGACTCCCTGGCGCAAGGTAAAGTTCCAGCGTGCGGGACCGGTATCGCCGTGTTTGGTGATGATCTGGATGACGCCGTTCGACGCCTCCGTGCCGTACAGCGTGGCGGCGGCGGGACCCTTGACGATTTCGATGCTCTCGATCTGGTCCGGGTTGAAGTCGTTGAACCGGGAGATGGAGCTCGAGCCGAAGTCCTGATTGGTCGGTCCGGACGCGGGGTCGGCGTCCACCCGCACGCCGTCCACGTATACCAGCGGCTGGCTCTGCAGCGAGAAGCTCGAGGCGCCGCGGATGCGGATGCGCGAGCCGGATCCGACGGCGCCCGTCGCCGGCTGAATGAGCACGCCCGCCGCGCGGCCATTCAGCAAGCTCTGGACGTCGTTGATCGGAGTGGTCTGGGTGATGCTTGCCGCGTCGATGAGCGAAACCGCGTTCCCGACCTGGCGCCGCTCTGCCTGCTCGGGAAGGCCTGTGACGACGACCTGCGACAGGTCGAGGGCCCTCTGCTCGAGCGTGATCCGAATGCTGGTGTCGCCGACGTTGACCGTGTCCTCGGCCGGCCGGTAGCCGATCGTTCGGACCTGCAGGACCGCGGTCGTACCCGGGACGTCGGCGAGGCGGAACCGGCCGCCCAGGTCCGTGGTGACCCGCAGCCTCGTGCCGGCGACCGTGATCACCGCGCTCGGGATCGGTTCGCCCGTCGCGCGGTTTGTGACGGTACCGACGATCGGTCCGCCCTGCGCCGCGAGCGGCTGCGTCATCGGCAATCCGACGACGAGAGTGAGACCGGCCACGACTGAAGGGAATCGCATGCCGCCTCCGAGAGGTGAGGAGGCAGCCTATTCTACCGACGCACGTGACCCTTGCAAGTAGGAACGTGCCTAGTCTGCCGGCACGGCCTCCCTCGTCCCGAGCTTCCGCTCAATCTCCCGCGTGATGTGCATCGAGCAGAACTTCGGCCCACACATGGCACAGAACTCCGCGCTCTTGAAGTACTCGGCGGGCAGCGATTCGTCGTGCAGCTCGCGGGCGCGGGCGGGGTCGAGCGACAATCGGAACTGCTCGTTCCAGTCAAAAGCGTAGCGGGCGTGCGACAGTGCGTCGTCCCGGTCGCGTGCCCCGGACCGTCCGCGCGCGACGTCCGCGGCGTGGGCCGCGATTTTGTAGGCGATCACTCCCTCGCGCACCTCCTCGGCGTTCGGCAGACCGAGGTGCTCCTTGCGCGTCACGTAGCACAGCATGTCCGCCCCGTACCACCCGATCATCGCGGCGCCGATTGCCGAGGTGATGTGGTCGTAGCCCGGCGCGATGTCGGTCACGAGCGGGCCCAGCGTATAGAACGGCGCTTCGTGACAGATCTCTTTCTCCTTGCGGACATTCTCTTCAATCAGGTGCATCGGGATGTGGCCTGGGCCCTCGATCATCACTTGCACGTCCTGCGCCCACGCCCGCGCCGTGAGCTCCCCCAGCGTCTCGAGCTCGGCGAATTGCGCGCGGTCGTTTGCGTCCGCGAGCGAGCCTGGTCGCAGTGCATCGCCCAGGGAGAGCGTGACGTCGTACTTCCGGGCGATTTCGAGAATGCGATCGAAATGCGTGTAGAACGGGTTCTGCCGGTTGTGATGCATCATCCAGTAGGCATGGAGCGAGCCGCCCCGCGACACGATCCCGGTCACGCGGCCGAGCGCGAGGCCGACGTATTCGCGCAGGATTCCACAGTGCACGGTCACGTAGTCGACTCCCTGCTGCGCCTGGTGCTCGACCATATCGAGCAGATCGTCCGCGGTGAGATCTTCGACCTGCTTGACCTCGGTCACCGCCTGATAGATCGGCACGGTGCCTATGGGCACCGGAGAGGCGTCGAGGATCGCCCGGCGGATGGCGTCGATGTCGCCGCCGGTCGAGAGGTCCATCACCGTATCCGCGCCGTAATGCACGGCGTGGTGCAGCTTCTCGAGCTCCTGGTCGATGTTCGACTCGACCGCCGAGTTACCGATGTTGGCGTTGATCTTGACGCGCGACACCTTGCCGATGGCCATGGGATCGAGGCGCTTGGCGAGGTGATTCACGTTCGCCGGAACGATGAGCCGGCCGCGCGACACCTCTTCGCGAATCGTCTCGACCGGGAGCCCTTCGCGTTCCGCGACCCGCTGCATTTGAGGAGTGACGGTACCACGACGGGCGAAATGCATCTGCGTGAGGCAGGTCATACGGGACTCCCTTCGCCGGTGCGAGCCGGATCAGGTTCAAAGGGTGTAATCTCAGCCCGCCGTAACCGCGGCGGGCACCCCTGTCTCCGGTCAATCTAACGTGGCGTAGCCTCCGTCACACCTCCCGCGGCTTGGGTGCGCCGTAGCGCTCCTCCGGCTGGTGCAGCTTCTCCCATTCGACGCGAAACGCGAACGGGTCGACACCACTCGGGCGGTCGAGTGCCAGAATGCCGTCCAGATGGTCGATCTCGTGCTGCAGCAGCTCGGCCATTGATCCGTTCGCCTCCATCGTGTGCTGCTTGCCCTTCAAGTCGGTGTAGCTGACGGTTACGGCGTGCGCCCGCGTGACCCGAACCAGGATCTCGGGAAACGAGAAGCAATCGTCCCAGACCAGAAAGTCCTCCGGCCCGACGTCGGTGACCTCCGGATTGATCATAGTCCAGCGCTGCTTGTCCATCTGGACAAACACGATCCGGACCGGAGCGCCGATCTGCGGTGCCGCGAGCGCCCGGCCCATGTTGTATTGCTTCTTCGCGTCCGCAAGCGAATCCCGCAGGTCGTCTGCGACGAGTCGCGTCGCGGCCGACTTGGGGTTCTGGACCCGCTCACACCGGACCCGCAGTATCGGATCGCCCAGCTGGCGAATGTGCCGTATTGCCATGCGCCGCCAATTTGGGGGTTTGGCGGCCGCGTGCAACTCGCGGTAACGTAGCAGTATGGGTGTCGCCGGCGTGGTGCTCGCAGCGGGGGCCTCGGAGCGGATGGGTAGGTCCAAGGCGCTGCTGGACTTCCGGGGTGTGCCCTTCGTGGTTCGCATCCTCGAGGCCCTGGAGGCGCTGGACATGAAGCCCCGCCTGGTGGTGCTCGGCCCCGACGGGCCCCGGATCCGCCCCTCCTTGGCCACTCACGATTGCGTGATCATCGAGCAACCCGACGTCTCCGCAGGTGAGATCGGCTCGCTCCGCGCTGCGCTCACCGCGCTCGAGCCGGTCCGGCCTTCCGCGGTCCTGGCGTGGCCGGTCGAGCTCCCCCATGTCCGGGTCGCCACCATCGAACGCTTGCTCGAGCGGTACCGTCTGGCCCCTCCCCCGGCCCCCCCGCCGGCCGTCGTCCCATCGTTCGCGGAGCGGCGCGGCCGTCCGGTGCTCTGGGACCGGGCGCTATTCGAGGAGCTGGCAGACAGCCCCGTCGCGACACGGCATGGGGGGCGGGCCGTCCTTCTGGCCCACGAAGCGGAGCTCGCCACGGTCCCCGTGGATGACCCCGCCGTTATTGACGATCTCAACACGCCGGAGGACTATGAACGGCTGGTGAGGGAAGTGAATAGGGACATTTACTAAGAAGGCCACCCGCAGTTTCCCCTGCGTTGACAATCCCGAGTAATTCCCTTAGGATTCGCTTTCGCTATGACAACCTCATTGCAACTCACTATACACAAAGGACTTCGGGCCGAGGAGCGGCGGTGGTGAGCAGCGGCATCGAAGCCCAGGTCCTGCAGCCGTACAAGTACGGCTTCGTCACCGATATCGAGGCGGAGGTCGTCCCCCCCGGCCTGAGCGAGGACGTCATCCGGCTCATCTCCGAGAAGAAGGGCGAGCCGGAGTGGATGCTCGAGTGGCGGCTCAAGGCCTATCGCAACTGGCTGAAGATGCCCGAGCCGCACTGGGCGAACGTGAAGTACGGCCCGGTCGACTACCAGGCCATCAGCTACTACGCCGCCCCCAAGCGGAAACCAAAGCTGGACAGCCTCGACCAGGTCGATCCCAAGTTGATCGAGACGTTCGAGAAGCTTGGCATCCCTATCGAGGAGCGGAAGCGGCTCGCGGGCGTGGCGGTGGATGCCGTGTTCGATTCGGTGTCCGTCGCCACGACGTTCCGGGAGGAGCTCAAGAAGCACGGGGTCATCTTCTGCGCTATCTCGGAAGCCATCCGCGAGTATCCCGAGCTGGTGCGGGAATACCTCGGCTCCGTCGTCCCGTACAACGACAACTTCTTCGCCGCCCTCAACTCCGCTGTGTTCACGGACGGCTCGTTCGTGTACGTGCCGAAGGGCGTGCGCTGCCCCATGGAGTTGTCGACGTACTTCCGGATCAACGCCGAATCGACCGGTCAGTTCGAGCGCACCCTGATCATCGCCGAAGCAGGGAGCTACGTGAGCTACCTGGAGGGATGCTCCGCTCCGGTACGCGATGAGAACCAGCTGCACGCCGCGGTGGTCGAGCTCGTCGGACTCGATCACGCGACCATCAAGTATTCGACCATCCAGAACTGGTACCCTGGGGACGAAGCGGGCCGCGGCGGGATCTACAATTTCGTCACGAAGCGCGGCGCCTGTCGGGGCCGGGGTTCCAAGATCTCCTGGACGCAGGTCGAGACCGGTTCGGCGATCACGTGGAAGTACCCCGGCTGCATCCTCCAGGGCGACGACTCGATCGGGGAATTCTACTCGGTGGCGGTGACCAACCATCGGCAGCAGGCGGACACCGGCACCAAGATGATCCACATGGGCAAGAACACACGGTCCACCATCGTGTCGAAGGGCATTTCGGCGGGTCGCGGGCAGAACACGTACCGTGGCCTAGTGAAGATCCTGAAGGGCGCCGACCGCGCGCGTAACTACTCGCAGTGCGACTCGATGCTGATCGGGGACCAGTGTGGCGCGCACACGTTCCCGTACATCGATGTACGCAACAGCACGGCCATCATGGAGCACGAAGCGTCCACGTCGAAGATCGGCGAGGACCAGATCTTCTACGCCAAGCAGCGCGGCCTGTCCGCCGAGGACGCCGTCTCGATGATCGTGAACGGCTTCTGCAAGGAGGTCTTCAAGGAGCTCCCGATGGAGTTCGCGGTAGAGGCCCAGCGGCTGCTCGGTATCAGTCTCGAAGGGAGCGTGGGTTGAGCAAGCAACCGATGCTGCGCGTACAGAACCTCCACGCTTCGGTCGAGGGACGCGAGATCCTCAAAGGTGTCGACTTGACGGTGAACGCCGGCGAGGTGCACGCGATCATGGGACCGAACGGATCGGGGAAGAGCACGCTCGCCCAAGTCTTGGCGGGTCACCCGGCCTACGTGGTCACCGCCGGCCAGGTGCTGTACGAGGGGAAGGATCTCCTCGCCATGGCACCCGAAGAGCGGGCCCGCGAGGGAGTGTTTCTCGCGTTTCAATATCCGGTCTCCATTCGGGGGATCACGAACGCGTATTTCCTGCGCTCCGCGGTGAACGCGTTGCGCAAGCACCGCGGTGAGGAAGAGCTCGGGCCGGTCGAGTTCATGGACGCGCTCGAGGAGAAGCTGAAGGTGATCGGCTGGGACTCGAGCTATTTGACCCGGCCGGTGAACGAGGGTTTCTCGGGCGGGGAGAAGAAGCGTAACGAGATCCTGCAACTCGCCGTGCTCGATCCGAAGCTCGCGATCCTGGACGAGACGGACTCCGGGCTCGACATCGACGCCGTGAAGACCGTGGCGCAGACGGTGGACAAGTTGCGGCGGCCCGACAACGCAACTGTTCTCGTCACGCACTACTACCGGATCCTCACGCACATCGAGCCCGACGTGGTGCACGTCCTGGCCGGCGGTCGAATCGTCAAGTCCGGTGGCAAGGAGCTGGCACTCGAGCTCGAGGAGAGGGGTTACGACTGGCTGCGCGAAGAGGCGACCGTGGCATGACGGCGATCGCCGACCGCTACCTGGCGGAGTTCAAAGCGTTCTCGGGTAACGGGGCCGGGTCTGCGCCTGCGTGGCTGAAGGAGATCCGACAGAACGCGATCGCGCGGTTCGTCGAGCTGGGCTTCCCGACCACCAAGCAAGAAGAGTGGCGCTTCACGAGCGTCGCGCCGATCGCGGAAACGCCGTTCGCGCTCGCACACGGTTCCCACACCGCGCTCCCGGCGCCCGCGGACGTCGACCGGCTCTCGCTCGGCGTCGGTCCTCGCGTCGTGCTCGTGGACGGCCGCTACCAGGCGCAGTTGTCCACGGTGACGAGCTTGCCGCCGGGGGCTCGTGCCGGCAGTCTCGCCGCTGCCCTCGGTGGAGGCCCGGGCGCCGACCTCGTGCGAGAGCACCTGGCACGTCACGCGCGCTGGCAGGAGAGCACGTTCACGGCGCTCAATACGGCGTTCGTCGCAGACGGGGCGCTCGTCCATGTCGCCGCCGGCGTGTCGCTCGATCGGCCGATCGAGGTCGTCCATCTCTCCACCGGCCGGGCGGCCACTGATGGGCCCCTCGTCTCCCATCCCCGTACGCTGATCGTGCTGGACGCCGGCGCGCGCGCGACGATCGTCGAGAGCTACGCCGCCCTCTCTGGCGGTGTCTACTGGACGAACGCGGTTACCGAAGCCGTGGTGGGACGCGACGCGCGTCTCGAGCTATTCCGCGTACAGCGGGAGGGGTCGAAGGGCATCCAGATCGCAACGACACATTCGCGACAGGAACGCGACAGTTATCTGGCACTCCACCTCGTCACGCTGGGCGCGGCGCTTGCCCGGCACGATGTCAGCACCGTGCTCGACGGGCCCGGCGCCGAGTTGATCCTCAACGGCTTGTACCTCCTGAGCGGCGCGCAGCACGCGGATCACCACACCGTGATCGACCACGCGCAGCCGCAGTGCGCGAGCCACGAGTTCTTCAACGGCGTCCTGGCCGAGCGGGCGCACGGCATCTTCAACGGGCGCATCATCGTGCGTCCCGGCGCCCAGCGCACCGACTCGAAGCAGACCAACAACAACCTCCTGCTCTCGACCGAAGCCCGCGCCGACAGCCAGCCGCAGCTCGAGATCTACGCCGATGACGTGAAGTGCACGCACGGGTCGACGGTGGGCCCGATCGACGAGACGCAGCTCTACTACCTGCGGAGCCGTGGGCTGTCGCTCGAGGCCGCCCGGGGCGTCCTCACGTACGGCTTCGGGGCGGAGATCCTCGGTCGCATGCGGCACCCCGACGTACGCGCCCGCCTCGATCGGCTGGTGCGGGAGCGGCTCGGCTGATGCTCGACGTCGCCCGCATCCGCGGCGATTTCCCGCTCTTGGCACAGCGCGAGAACGGCCACCGGCTCGTCTACCTCGACAACGCGGCGACCACCCAGAAACCGCAGGCGGTGCTCGACGCCATCGTCGACTACTACCGGACCACCAACGCCAATGTGCATCGCGGCGCGTATGACCTCGCCATCCGCGCCACCGAGGCGTACGAGGCGGCGCGGGAGCGGGTAGCGGCATTCGTCAACGCCTGGGCGTCCGAGGGCGTGGTGTTCACCCGGGGGACGACTGAGGCGATCAACCTGGTCGCCGGCTCCTACGGACGCGCGACACTCGAGGCCGGGGACTCGGTCGTCGTCACCGGCATGGACCATCACTCGAACCTCGTGCCGTGGCAGATCCTGTGTCAGGAAAAGGGCGCCACCCTGCGCATGGTCGAGATCACGGAGGACGGACGGATCGATCTCTCGGACTTCGGTCGCGCGCTCGAGCGCCGGCCCAAGATCGTCGCGTTCCCGTATGTGTCCAACGCCCTCGGTACCGTGAATCCGGCGGCGCAGCTCGCGAAGCTCGCACACGCGGTTGGCGCGGTCGTCGTGGTGGATGGCGCGCAGTCCACTCCGCATGTGAAGGTCGACCTGCAGGCGCTCGATTGCGACTTCTATGCCCTGTCAGGGCATAAGATGCTCGGGCCCATGGGCTCGGGGGCGCTCGTCGCCAAGCCGGATCTGCTCGACCGGATGCCACCCTATCACGGCGGCGGTGAGATGATCTCGCGCGTGTGGGACGACCACTCCACGTACAACAAGATTCCGCACAAGTTCGAAGCCGGGACGCCGAACGTGGAAGGGGCGGTCGGGCTCGCCGCGGCGATCACCTACCTCGAAGCGATTGGCGTCGATCGCATCGCGGAGCACGAGCAGGCGCTCGCGGCGATGGCGATCGAGAAGCTCACCCAGATCGAGGGCGTGACGGTGTACGGGCCTCGCGCGGGAGGCCACCGCGCCGGCGTCGTCTCGTTCACGTATGGTGACATTCACCCCCACGACATCGCCACCATTCTCGACCAGGACGGCATCTGCATTCGCGCCGGCCACCACTGCACGCAGCCCCTGATGCGACGGCTGAACGTGACGGCGACGGCCCGGGCGTCCTTCTATCTGTACAACGGGCCGGACGACGTGGACGCCCTCGCCGGCGCGCTGGTCAAGGCGGGAGCCCTCTTTGGATACGTCCCGGCCTGAGCCGCAGCTCAGCGCCCTCTACCAGGAGCTGATCCTCGATCACTACCGGCGGCCCCGGAACAAGGGGACGCTCGAGGATGCGACGCACACGGTCTCGCTGAACAATCCGCTCTGTGGGGACGAAATCGACCTGCAGCTGCGCGTCGACCGCGACATGATAAAGGAAGCGCGCTTCGTCGGGCGAGGCTGTTCCATCAGCCAGGCATCGGCGTCGATGATGACGCAGCTCCTCAAGGATCGCACCGTTCCCGAGGCGATCGCGCTCGCCGAGCGCATGAGCGCCATGATGCAAGGCGACGATGGCGCCGCGCGGGACAAGGCGCTCGGCGATCTGCGCGCGCTCGCTGGCGTCTCCAAGTTCCCCGTGCGCATCAAATGCGCCCTCCTGCCCTGGAATGCCCTGACGGACGCAATGAAGGCCGGACGCGGCTAGATTAGCCTCGTCCTCATGACCTCCCCTGCCCCTCTTCTGACCCTCGACCGGGTCAGCAAGCGTTTCGCCGGCCATACCGCCGTCCACGAGCTCTCGTTGTCCGTTCCGGGAGGCGTCGTGTACGGCCTGCTCGGTCCCAACGGCGCTGGCAAGACGACCACCATCCGCATGATCATGGACATCCTCCAGCCGGACGCCGGTGTGGTGCGCTTGTTCAGCCAGCCATCCGGCGGCCGCACGCACTCCGAGCGGATTGGCTACCTGCCGGAGGAGCGAGGCCTGTACCGCAAGATGCGTGTCCGGGACGTGCTCGTGTTCTTGGCGGAACTGAAGGGGATGGACCGGCGCCTGGCGCGAGATCGCGCCGGCGAATGGCTCGAGCGGCTCGGTCTCACCGAGTGGGCGATCCGGCGGATCGACGAGTTGTCCAAGGGTATGCAACAGAAGGTGCAGTTCATCTCCACGGTCCTGCACGACCCGGACTTGGTCATTCTCGACGAGCCGTTCTCCGGGCTCGATCCGGTCAACACCCAGACGATGAAGGACATCGTGCTCGACCTCCACCGCCGCGGCAAGACGATCCTGTTCTCGACCCACATCATGGAGCAAGCCGAGAAGCTGTGCGATCAGCTCTGCATCATCGCGCGCGGGCGCAAGCTCGTGGACGGTACGCTGAGCGACATCAAGCGGACACATGGTGGACACCACCTGGTGGTCGGGTTCGATAGCAACACCGGGGGTGCCGCCCAAGTCTTTGCCGATAAGGCCCTTGTGAGCAAGGTCGACAACTACGGTCAGTACGCGGAGCTCGAGCTCGCGGCCGGTGCCGACGCGCAGCAGATCCTCACGGCCTTGGTGGTATCGGGCGCCCGCCTCTCGCGCTTCGAGCTTCAAGAAGCGTCCCTCCACAAGATTTTCATCGACTTGGTCGGTCCCGATGCCACGCGGACGGAGGTGGCGCCGGTCCATGCATAAGGTCTGGGTGGTGGTGCGCCGCGAATTCGTCGAGCGCGTGCGCAGCCGCTGGTTCTGGCTCATGGCCCTCGTCGGCCCGCTGTTCTTCGGGGCGGTGTTCATACTGCCCACCGTGCTCGCGGGGGGAGGGGGGGTGAAGGACATCGTGGTCGTGGACGCCACGGCGGGTCCTCTGGGCCGGCGAATCACCGATTCCCTTAATGCGGGCCGTGTCTTCGCGGCGGTGCGCGTCCCCGTCGGCGGCCGGGTCCTCGATTCGCTCACCAGCGAGGTCGAGCGAAAGCATTTGAGCGGGTTCCTTATTGTCACGGACGCCGCGGTGGACTCGGGGAGGGCTGAATACCGAGGGTCGAATGTCTCGGGGTTCGCCACCGTCCGAACGCTCGAGCGGGTGGTCGGGGAAGCGGTGACTGCGGCACGGCTCGAGCGCGCGGGTGTGGATCCCAGAGTCGTGGCGGCGGCGCGCATCCCCATCCGTCTCGCGACTCAGAGGATCGCCGGCGGCACCGCCAAGGGCGAGACCGCCGGCCAATCGTTCTCGCTCGCCTATTTCATGGGGATCATTCTCTACACCGCGATCCTCTTGTACGGCATCAACGTGATGAGCTCGGTGCTGGAAGAGAAGACGACGCGGATCGTGGAAGTGTTGGTCTCATCGCTGCGCCCGTTCCAGCTCATGATGGGGAAGGTTCTGGGCGTCGGCGCCGTGTCGATCCTCCAGTTTCTCATTTGGGGCATAGGCGCCCGGCTGCTGCTCGCGCGCCGGGCGAGCCCTCTCGCGGCGAGCGACGCGATGAGTGCGGACGAAGTGTTCCAGGTACCGCACGTGAGCGGCGCGACACTGGCGATCTTCATGGCGTACTTCCTCGGTGGGTTTTTCCTCTACTCCGCCATGTTCGCCGCCGTGGGCGCCATGTCGTCAACCGAGCAGGAGGCGCGACAGGCACAACAGCCGGTCGCGTGGCTGCTCGTCCTGTCGTTCGTCAGCATGTTCGCGATGCTGAACGATCCAAACTCAACGCTGGCGGTGACGCTGTCGCTCGTGCCGCTGAGCTCGCCGATCGCGATGCCGGTGCGATGGGCGGCGGGGAGTATACCGGGATACGAGATCGCCCTGTCGCTCGTCATCCTGGCTGTGTCGATCGTGGGAGTCACGTGGATGGCGGCGAGGATATACCGCGTCGGGATCCTGATGACGGGCAAGCGGCCCAACATCAAGGAACTGGTCCGTTGGATACGTACGGCTTAGGGTGAGGGCAGGCAAAGGCTAGACGCACAGACGCGCAGCGGAAAACAGGATTGCGTGAACAGGACACCCACCGCGTAAGAATGGTTGGTTCCCCCGTCGACCGGCGGGTTACCCTAATGCCGTGCCGATGCACCACACCCTCAAAGCCTGGCAGCACGCACAGCGACTGGCCGTCGAATGCGCCAGAGCCGCGAACAGGTTCCCGGACTTTGAGCAGTCCGCCCTCGCGGATCAGCTGCGACGGGCCTGCTACAGCATTCCTCTAAACATCGCAGAGGGGACGACCCGAAAGGGGACACGCGACTACCGGAAGTTTCTCGATACCGCTTGGGGCTCACTCGCTGAGGTCCAGTCGGCACTGGCCATCGCGCGGGATGTTGGTTATCTGCAGCCGTCCGAGTTTGGGCGTCTCGAAGCCTTGGCAACGGAGACGAGCAAGACGTTGTTCGGCCTACTTCGGAAAATCAGCCAGGTGTCGGATCGGCCCAAACCCCGCTGACTGTTTACCGCGGCGCGCCTGTGCGTCTAGCTTTTGCCCGTCCCGCACGTCTACTTTTTCCTCCATGTCCTGTGATTATGACGTAGTCATCGTCGGCGCCGGCCACGCCGGCACCGAAGCCGCCGCGATGTGCGCTCGTCTCGGCGCCACGACCCTGGTGCTGACCTCCAACCTCGACACGATCGGCCAGATGTCCTGCAATCCCGCGATCGGTGGGATCGCCAAGGGCACCGTTGTGCGCGAGATCGACGCCCTCGGCGGCATCATGGGGCGGGCGACCGACCGCGCCACGATCCAGTTCCGCATGCTCAACCGCTCCAAGGGTCCCGCGGTCTGGGCGCCGCGCGCGCAGTGCGACCGGGTGCTGTACCGCCGGGCGGTGAAAGGGCTGCTCGAGGCGTTCCCCAACGTCGAGTTGGCGCAGGGAATGGTCACGCGATTGATCGTCGAAGGGACGCGCGTCGCGGGCGTCGTCACCGGCGACGGGCGGACCTTCCGAGCGAGCGCCGTCGTCATCACGGCCGGGACGTTCCTGCGCGGGCGCATTCATCTCGGGACGGATACGCAGATCCCCGCGGGGCGTGCGGGCGAGCAGCCCGCGGTCGATATCGCGCAACACATTGATACATTTGGACTTACGACAGGACGTTTCAAGACAGGGACGCCTCCGCGCGTCGATGGACGGAGCGTGGATTGGTCGAAGCTCGAGCGCCAGGACGGCGACCCGGACGATTACCGGTTCTCGTTCTATGAGCGGATCGAGCGCCCCAGGCAGTTGCCCTGCTGGATCACGTGGGCCGGCGACGAGGTCAAGGAAATCATCCGCGCCCACCTCCAGGAGTCCGCGCTGTACGGCGGCGCGATCAGTGGGCGCGGGCCGCGGTACTGCCCTTCGGTCGAGGACAAGATCGTCAAGTTTCCCGATGCCAGACGGCATCAGGTGTTTCTCGAGCCAGAAGGGCTCGACACTTCCGAGCTCTACGTCAATGGGCTGTCCACGTCCCTGCCCGTTCCAGTCCAGCTCGAGTTCCTACGCGCGGTACCGGGCCTCGAGCGCGCCCGGATGACGCGGCCCGGATACGCCATCGAGTACGACTACTATCCGCCCACGCAGCTGACACCGTGGCTCGAAACGAAGCCGGTCGAGCGCTTGTTCTTCGCGGGCCAGATCAACGGCACGACCGGGTACGAGGAGGCCGCGGGACAGGGGGTCATCGCGGGGATCAACGCGGTGCGCCGCATTCGGGGTGCTGAACCGGTGATCCTCGGGCGCGATGACGCGTACATCGGGGTGCTCGTGGATGACCTGGTGACGCGGGGAGTGGACGAGCCGTATCGCCTGTTCACCTCGCGTTCGGAATTCCGGTTGCTGCTCCGGCAGGACAATGCGCTGCGGCGGCTCGCGCCGTTGGCGGAGCGGTTGGGACTGCTCACCACGCCGGAGCTGCGGCTCGTGGAGCGGCGGCTAGGGGAGGAGGAGGACCTTCTGGCGCTCGCGGGAGCGACGACGATCAGCCCCGGGGCGGCTGCATCCGTGCTCGCAGGCACTGGCACCAGTCTCCACGAACCGGAGCGTGTGGCGAGTTTGGCACGACGGCCGGGCGTGTCGCTCCGGGCGGCGCTCGAAGCCGCGGGTGTCGGGGTCACCGCGGACGACGCAGCGATCGCCAGCGCGGCGATAGAGCTCAAGTACGACGGGTATCTCGCGCGCGAGCGGGAGGCAGCGGCGCGGCTCGCGGAGTTGGCCTCGTTCGCCCTGCCCTCAGAGCTTCCCTACGTCGAGTTCAAGAGTCTCGCGACCGAGGCGCGCCAGAAGCTCGAGCGCGTCCGTCCTACTTCCCTTGCCCAGGCCGCACGGATCCCTGGCGTGTCACCGAGCGATCTCCACAACCTCGTCGTCGAGACGATGCGTTGGCGCCGCCGGGTGGCCTGATTTCTCTCCCATAAAGAGCTGTTTCACGTGAAACTGTGGCCTGGTTTCACGTGAAACTCAGCCTTTACCCACGGTGTACCAAACCCTATATTGTGACACTTGCTCGCTCTGTAGTAATATAACTTATTGACACATAACATCTTAGAAGATGTCCCGCGTCATCGCTATCGCAAACCAAAAAGGCGGCGTCGGAAAAACGACGACCGCCGTCAATCTCGCGGCGTCGCTCGCGACGGCTGAGCGCAAGACGCTCCTCGTCGACGCCGATCCCCAGGGCAACTCCACAAGCGGCGTCGGCATCGAGCGTGATCGCATCCGTTACTCGCTGTACGACGCGCTGCTCGACGGCCGCCCGCTCGCGGACGCGCGCTTCGCGCACGTCCACTTCCCCTATCTCGACGTCGTCGCGGCCACACAGGATCTCGTCGGCGCCGAACTCGAGCTCGTGAATAAGCAAGGGCGCGAGACCATGATGCGTCGCGCGCTCGCGGAGCTGCGTGACCAATACCAGTACGTCGTGATCGACTGCCCGCCCTCGCTCGGCCTGCTCACGCTCAACATGCTGACGGCCGCGGACAGCCTCCTGATCCCGATCCAATGCGAGTACTACGCCCTGGAGGGGTTGTCGCAGCTCTTGAACACCGTGAAGCTCGTGCAGCGAAACTTCAACGCGGCGCTGGCGATCGACGGCGTCCTCCTCACGATGTACGACGCTCGCCTCAACCTCTCGCGGCAGGTGGCGGACGAGGCGAAGGAATACTTCGGGTCGCAGATGTTCGGCATGACGATCCCCCGGAACGTCCGACTCGCCGAGGCGCCAAGCTTTGGGAAGCCGATCCTGCTGTACGACGTACAGTCGGTGGGGGCGAAGAGTTATCTGGCCGTCGCCCAGGAGCTGATCCGCCGCGTCGAGCGCGGTGGCTCGGCTGCGCCCCCCGCCTCCCCTACCCCACCCGCCGCTGAACCGCGGCCGGAGGTGCCCGCATGACTGAAACGCTTGCTGGTCGCCGTCGTCTCGGTCGAGGCCTCGAAGCGTTGCTGGGGCCCACCCGCGAGGAGGCCGAGCGCGAAGGAAGTCTCGTCGAGCTTGCCATCGCCGACATTCGCCCGAATCCGTACCAGCCGCGTCGCGACGTCGATCCCGCGGCGCTCGAAGAGCTCAAGGCATCGATTCGCCAAGCGGGTCTGCTACAGCCGGTGGTCGTGCGTCCAGTTCCGTCGGAGTCGGGCAACGGGGGGGGCGCCTTCGAGCTGATCGCGGGTGAGCGTCGGTTGCGCGCGTGCCAGGCGCTCGGCTGGGAGAAGATTCCCGCGGTGAAGCGCGAGGTGGATGACCGCACCGTGCTCACGCTCGCCTTGGTGGAGAATCTGCAGCGGGACGACCTGTCGCCCGTGGACGAGGCGCGTGGTTACGAACGCCTCATCGCCGAGTTCAGTCTCACCCAGCAGGACGTCGCGGATGCCGTGGGGCGCGATCGCTCGACCGTGGCGAACGCCCTCCGGCTGCTCAAGCTCCCGGCCGCGGTACTCGCGCTCTTACACGAGGCCCGGCTCTCGGTCGGCCACGCGCGCGCGCTGCTCGCGCTCGAGGACGCGCGGCTCGCGACCGCGCTCGCGAAGGAAGCAGTCGATCTCGGGCTCTCGGTGCGCGACGTCGAGGACCGCGTGCGCGGCGGTCGCGCGCCGGTCCGACGGCCGCGACTCAAGAAAGGCGTCGGCCAGGCCCCCGAGGTTCGTCGCATCGAGGACGCCCTGCGGCGGCGGCTGGGCACCGATGTCCGGGTGACGCTGCGCGCGAAGGGCAAGGGGCAGATCCACGTCAACTTCTACTCGAATGAAGACCTCGCGCGCCTGCTCGAGCTCATCCTCGGCACGCCGTTCGACGGATGAAGAAGAAGCTCAAGGATCGCCGCGTCACCATCGTGGTCCACACGGACGGCGAGCTCGCCTCCCGGCAGTATCGCGTCCCGCTCTGGGCGTTCGAGGCGGGGAAGTGGGGCGCGATGGTGGTCGGACTCCTCGTCGTCCTGTTCTTCGCGTTCGCAGGGCCGATCAGTCGCGCGGCCGCGCGCGTTCCCGGACTCGAGCGCGAAGTGGCGCGCCTCGAGGAAGAGAACGGCCGGGTGCAACAGCTCGCCGCTGCGCTCAATCGGGCGGAGGTGAACTATCAGGAGCTCCGCTCCATGCTCGGCGTGAAGGTGGAGCGCGAGAAGGGCGCCCCGACCGCGGACCTGATGCGTGCGACGACCGTGCGCGGGCGTCCCCCGTCGGCGCCGCTGCGCTATCTCCCGGGCTCGTCGGAGCCGGTTCATTGGCCCCTCGGCGATGTCCCGGGCTTCGTCACGCGCGGCCAGGTTCGGCCCGGCGATCCAGCCGAGTCCCATCCGGGCATCGACATCGCTGTACCCCCAGCGACGCCAGTGCGCGCCGCGGGCGGTGGCGTGGTCGAAGCGGCCGGCACCGACCCGGCCTATGGTCTGTTCGTCCTCTTGCGCCACTCGGGCGGATATGAAACCATGTATGGACACGCGTCGCGGCTCCTGGTGCGCGACGGCGACTCGATTCAGGCGGGGCAGGTGATCGCCCTCTCGGGCAACTCAGGGCGATCCACGGCGCCGCACCTTCACTTCGAAATCCGCCTTGAGGGCAAGTCGATTGATCCCCTCACGGTCGTTAAACAGGAGAACTAACATGGCGATGTTCACCGAGAAGGGGAACGGCGGGCCGGAGTCCGAGGCCGGACTTTCGATCATCGGCACCGGCATGCGAGTGGTGGGTGACATTACCGCCGATGGCGTCGTGAAAATTGAGGGGACGGTCGTGGGTACGGTGCGAGCGGCACGGCAAGTCCTGGTAGGGAAGGGGGGCGAGGTCGAGGGGGACGTGATCTCGCGCGAAGCGATCATCGGCGGGGAGGTACGCGGCAGCATCCGCGCCGACGAGCGCATCGAGATCCAATCGACCAGCGTGGTGCATGGCGATGTCGTGGCCAAGCGGCTGCTCGTCCAGGAGGGTGGCGAGATAAACGGCGTTGTTCGGATGGGGGAAAACGCCCTCGAAAGTGAGCCCGTCGAAGCGGCCGCCAGCGAACAGCGTGCTTATTAGGCATCCCTAGATATCCACACATTACGATCGGCTGATGTGGATTCTTCATCCACATGGCCAATATGGCGTTAAGCCAGTTCGCGATGTGGGAATCTCGATTCAGTGTCGATAATCTGGTGACATAATGTCGCCTCACTGTCGGCGATGAAGCCCTCAGTTCAACTCGGCGAACTCGCATTATACCTGAACGACTACCTTCGGGTCGCCGACGTCCCGGACGCTCCGCACGCGCTTAACGGCCTGCAAGTAGCGAATGCCGGGACCGTGAGCCGGGTCGCGGCTGCGGTGGATTTGTGCGAGGCCACCGTGCGCCTCGCGGCGGAGCAGGGGGCCGACCTACTGCTCGTTCATCACGGCCTCTTTTGGGGCGGTCTCGAGCCTCTCACCGGGCGGCGCTACCGCCGGGTGGCCGGGCTCGTTACACACAACATCGCGCTCTACAGCGCCCATCTGCCCCTCGACCTCCACCCGGACGTGGGCAACAACGCAGTCCTCGCGCGGCAGCTCGGCGTCGCGCTGCGGGGGGCGTTCGGCGAGGAATACGGCATCCCCATCGGAGTGTGGGGAGAGATCGACGAGCCGCGCGCGGCGCTCGGGCAGCGCCTGGCCGGCCTCCTTGGGGGCCCGCCGCGGCTGCTTCCGTTCGGTCCGGAGCGGGCGCATCGCGTGGGGATCGTAACCGGCGCGGCGGGCTCGCTGATCGGGCAGGCGGCCGCCGCGGGACTCGACACCTACATCACCGGGGAGGGTCCGCACCACACCTTCTTCGACGCCGAGGAGCTGGGCGTGAACGTGTTTTATGCCGGACACTACGCGACTGAGACGGTGGGTGTGAAGGCACTCGCCGAGCACCTTCGGGCGCGCTTCGATTTGCCCTGGACCTTCATCGACCATCCTACCGGCCTGTGAGCGCCCGTCGGGTGCTCGCCGTCGTCGCATCAGCTGAGCTGCTCGCCATGGCGCCCTGGTTCTCCGCCTCAGCGGTGGCGCCTACGCTGTCGAGATTGTGGCGGCTTGATGCCACTGGTGCCGCCTGGCTCACAATCTCGGTCCAACTCGGGTTTGTCGCGGGGGCGTTGATCTCCGCCGCATTGATCTTGTCCGACCGGTTGTCCGCACGGCGGCTCGTCGCGTGGTGCGCGGCGTTGGCGGGTGTCGCCACGATCGGGGTCGCCTGGGCGCCGTCGGCGGCAATAGGGATCGCGCTCCGCGTGCTCACCGGCGCGGCGCTCGCGGGTGTCTATCCACCAGGCATGAAGCTCGTGGCAGGGTGGTATCGGGACGGACGCGGGCTCGCGATCGGCGTGCTGGTCGGCGCGCTCACGGTAGGTTCGGCCCTTCCTCATCTAGTACGGTGGGCCGTTTCGGGCGATGAGTGGAGAGCAGTTCTCGAGGTTGCGGCGGCAGCGGCGTTAGTCGGCGGCCTGCTGGTCCTCCTCGTCCCGCACGACGGCCCGTTCGCCGCGCCGGCGGCCACATTCACGTGGCGCGCGGTACCGCGTCTGTTCGCGGACTCGGGCGTCGCACTCGCCAACCTGGGGTATCTCGGTCACATGTGGGAGCTGTACGCGATGTGGACATGGCTGGCCGTGTTCGTTGCGGCGAGCGAGCGGGCACGCATCGGTATCGATCCCACGCCCGGGGGCATGCCGGCGCTCATCACGTTCGCGGTCGTGGCGAGCGGCGCAGTGGGGTGTTGGCTCGGCGGGAAATACGCGGACCGATGGGGTCGCACCTTGATCACGAGTGCTGCCATGACGGTGTCGGGATGCTGCGCTCTGTTGGTGGGCCTGGTCTTTGCCCGACCGCTGATGGTGTTGGTGCCGCTGCTGCTGCTCTGGGGCGTCTCGGTGGTCGCCGACTCAGCGCAGTTCTCTGCGGCGGTGAGCGAGCTGGCACCTCGCGAGCTCGTGGGGACGGCGCTGACCCTCCAGACGAGCCTCGGTTTTCTGCTCACTTGTCTCACAATCTATCTCTTGCCGGCGCTCGCTCAGCGCGTCGGGTGGCAATGGAGCATGAGTGCGCTGGCGGTGGGGCCGGCGGCGGGGGTGTGGGCGATGTTGACGTTGCGGCGCCGCCCGGAGGCGACGGCGCTCGCGGCCGGCCGTCGCTAGGGCACGGCGACCATTCCGACTTCGCCACCGAACTCGTCGGTGGCGCGCGCCGTGCCCGCTGGAGCGAGCCAGTTTCCGCCGTCGATGCGCACGTTGAGCCGGTGCACGCCACTCGCCACATGCAGGACCACCTCCCAGACGCCCTCGGCCACCCGCTCGAGCACGATGGGATGCCAGTCGGTGAAATCGGCAGCCAGCTCTACGCTGCGTGTCGCGGGCGGTGCATGGAACCGGAGCCGGATGCGGGCTCCGGAGGACTGAATCTCCAGTTGCGGCTCGGGCAGTGGGTCTCCGTCGGCAGCAGCGGGTGGGCGAGCGAGGGGTACGGTTTGCCTCGTCGGCCGGCGCCGGAGGGTCGCGTTGCGTAAGCGCACGCCAGCGGTCAGGTATCGTCCCGCCACGCTTCCGTTGACGGGGTCGGTCGGGTAGCGGCCCCCCGACAGGAACAGCGCGATACGCTCGCTCAACGCGAGCGTAGCTCCACCCTCGCCGTACACACCGTGCCCCCCACCGCGACTCGAGAGCCGCGCGCCGAGTGACCCGCTCAGCTCCCAGGGGCCGGCGCGGGCTTCCGCGGTCGAGACGACGTCCGAGAACGCTGTATCACCTATAAAGGATCGGCTGGCCGACGCGGTCAGCATCAGCCATCCGCGGCGCGCCCAACCCCCGAAACCGGCGACCTCGACTGGGCGCGGCGCGCTCCCATATGACGTGCGGCCTGCGGTAACGCCGACCCAGGCGCCCCGGCCGGGCGCCATGAGATGCATCCGGGCTTCGCCGGTCGCGTGCCAGAAGTTCGCGAAGTCGGCGTAGCTGCTCGCTCCCCCCGAAACGGCAAACTCGCCGCGCCAGCCGCGCGGGAGCAGCTCGGGAGGCGTGAGCAGCGAGGCGGCGATGAGCCCCTGCAGGCTCCGGTGGCCGCTCTCGAACCTGAGGTAGCTGCCCCGGCCAGTGAGTGCGACACCGGGCCGATCCCAGTGCACGGCGGGCGTGACCGACGCCGCCGCGGAAGCGAGGAAGCCGTCGTAGCGTACCGTAGAGAGACCTACGTCCACGGTGCCGGTCGTTTGAGCGACACACGCCGACACCGCGGCGAAGGACCAAGCCGCGGCAAGGAGGGGAGCCCACGAGGTCGTCCCGGGCGTCACCGGCCGGGCACTACGGTCGACCCGGGCGCACTTCCCGAGCCGCGGCGTTGACGCGAATGGACGCAGCCGCGGCGGGCGGTGCGCCAATGGCGATGTCGCGCTCCACGGCACGGCGGAACTCCACCAGATCTTCGTCGCGCACGGTCGCGGCGAGCGCGAGCACGGCGGTCGCGGCCGTGTCGACCGGGACGCCCCGGGCTACAAGGTCCGTCAGCACGGCGAGAGCCATCGTGACCGATTGGTGTCTTCGAGCGCGGCGCAGCCGGGTGAGCACGTCCGGACCGGCTCCGGCGCGGAGCGCGGCAGCCCCCGCGGTGAGCTCACCCGCGGAGGCATTGGGTCCGAGCGCGTCGCGCGCCCGGCCGAGCTCGGCTGCCAAGCGACGGACGGCGCCCACGATCATCTCCGCCGGGGCTCCCTTGGTGGCGCCCTCGAGCGCGCGTTCCACGAGCGGGTTGACCGGCAACCCGGCTGCCCGCGCCGAGTCCACGATCGCGATGACGACGGGGCGGGTGGTTTCATCGAGGCGCTCGAGGCGCGGATCGGTGCCCTGGGCAGCCGCGCGCGCGACCGACAGCGTCGCGGCGACAAAGACGAACACGCCCCGTCGGACCAAGTGCGTCATAAGCCCCCCACAGTGACCACGGAGCTGGGAGCGCCGTAGTCGTCGTCGCCGGCGGCGGGTGCGGCGGGGTCGGCGAGCCAATGGCGACCGTCGATCAGGAAGGCGTAGCGATAGCGGCCGGGCTGGAGCGATACGACGGTGCTCCAGAGGCCGTCGCCCGATGCCCGGTGCATCGGTGTGCGGGTCGCATCCCAGTCGTTGAAGTCACCGACCAAGGACACCTGCGCGGCGCCTGGCTCGACGAGGACGAATTGAAAACCGTGCAACGCAGAGTCGGGCGCGGACGCCAGGCTCGCGCGCATCCGCCATACGCCAACGATTGCCGCGGCGCAGGCAGCGGCGATCCCCAGGGCGCTAAGGGGTGAGAGCCTGACTTCCCGACGCCCGGTAAGCCAGCGCCACACTCCCCTTGCCGGTGCGGCTGGCCGCCCGGCCGACTGCGGCAGCGCCGCGATCTCTTGCATCACCCGCTGGTCGAGCCCGGGGTCGATCGATACGGGACGACGCAGCTGTCGGACGACCCGCTCGACCGCGTCATCGGAATTGTCAAACATGCTCAGCCTCCCTGAGGATCGCCTGGAGCTGCTCGCGGGCGCGTTTCACGCGCATCTTCAACGCCGAGACTCCCGCGCCCGTGAGCTGGGCGATGTCCTCGTACTCGAGCTCCTCGACGTGCTTGAGGAGGAACGCTTCGCGTGACTCGGGCGCGAGCCGCGCCAGCGCCCCGCGCACGACGTCGTCCCATTCGGTCTGGTCCGCGGCTTCCGGGAGAGGCGTGGTCTCGAGGGCCGCGGGGTCGTGCACGAAGCGGCGGGCGCGTCTGGCCGCCCGCGCGCCCGTCGTGCGGCACCGGTTGACCAGGATGCCGTACAGCCACGCGCCGAACCGCTCGGGATCGTCGCATCGCGCCAGCGAGCGGTAGGCGCGGACGAACGCGTCCTGCAACGCCTCCTCCGCGTCCTCGCGATTTCCGAGCATGTGCAGCGCGTACCGACCCAGGCGGTTGCGGTGCCGCGCGACGAGATCCGCGTATGCGTCGGTATCGCCGGCTCGTACACGGCACACCAGCGCGGCGTCGCTCGTCCCCACGCCCTCTATACCCTCCCATCCAGGGACCAGGTCACACGGCGCACGCTACCGGATGTGACGTCGTCGGCGTCTCCCGAGGTATCTGTTGACGAACGGCTCTTGTTGCCATCGGCATGGAGGGTTCTCACGATGCTCAGACGCGCACTGTCGGCGCTCGTCGCAGCCACGCTGCTGGTCCCCGGCGCCTGCTACCAAGATGACACCCCCACCGGTGGGAACGGCAAGCCAGTCGCCCGGGTGCTGCTGACGGACGCCCCGTTCCCATACGACTCTCTCAGCAGCGTGACCATTTACGTGGTGCGGATCGAGGCCAGCAACGCCCAGGACACGAGCGGGAGCGGGCCATGGGTGCTCATCACCGAGCCCCGAAAGGCCTTCGATCTGCTCGCCTTGCAGCAGGGGACCACGGCCCTCCTCGGCGCGGGGGAGATGCCCTCCGGCCAGTACCACGCGGTCAGGATGACAATCGATACGAGCCAGTCGTCCATACGGTGGAACGACACCGCCCTGCAGCAAGCAAACGTGAATTGGCACGGCTGGTCGGCGATCTACGCGGTCGTCGAGTATCCCGTGAACGTGGCGGCCCAGGGCGCCGACATCGTGCTCGACTTAGATGTCGGTCGCAGCTTCCCGTTCAACTTCTATGGTAACTACGAGTTCGACTTCACCCCGCAGTTGCGAGCGATCAATTCGGCGGCCGCGGGCGCGATCGCCGGGACGGTGACGCAGGGCTCCGGTGGGGCGACGAGTCCCGTCCCGAACGCCCAAGTTTCCGTCTTCGCTCCGTCTCCCGGGCAGCCGGACAGCATCGGGTACCTTGAGGCGACGGGCCGCAGCGATCAAGCCGGCCATTACAAGGTCGGGTTCCTGCCCCCGAACCGGTACTTCGTGAAGATCGAGCAGCCCTTTTTCCCGTCGCTTGAGGCCGTTGTCACTGCCAACGTGCAAGTGACGGCAGGGGGGACGACGCCCCTGTCGGTGTCGCTCCCTCAGGCAGGGGGCGGACACGCCTACCTCCACATCAGTGGGCCGACCCAGGTTGGTGTGGGCGGAATTATCTCCCTGTTCACAGCAGTCGGGGATTCGAACGGTAATCCGGTTTACAACGCGCCCGTCACCTGGAGGAGCAGCGACACACTCGTGGCGGCCGTGGGGGCACCGAATGACACGGTTACCGCCTGGGTCACCGGGCGCCAAGTCGGCGTGGCCACGATCTACGCGTCGACTGGCGGCTTGACCGACTCGCTTGCTGTTCACGTCGTCAGCGTGGGCTCGGTCGGCGTCGCCACAGTGACCATCGTACCCGACAGCGCCACCGTTACGTTGGGGGACACCGGTGTTTTCCTTCAGGCGGTGTTTCGCGACTCGGCCGGGAACGTGATGGACGGCTACGCGTCCTGGTTCAGCTCCGACAGCTCGGTGGTCTCCGTTTGGCCATGCGCCTCGTGCGTCCGTGATCGCGCGCTGGGGCGCGCCCCGGGAACCGCTACTGTGTTCGCGACGAGCCAAGGAAAGACGGGCCAAGCCACGATTACGGTCCTGGCTCAGGTGACCGGTTCGCACGGATCGGTGGCGAGCGTTGAGGTACAGCCCGCGAGTGCAAACCTGGCGGTGGGCGACACGATAGCGTTTGGGACCATCCTGCGTGATTCGGCGGGCAACATCCTGACCGGCCGACCGGTCTCGTGGTTCTCGACCGACTCCGCCTTCGCTATCGTAAACAACTTCGGTCCGTCGATCATCGGTCGGGGGCAGCGGGTCGGCAGCGCCGTGCTGCAAGCGACGAGCCAGGGAAAGACCGGTCAAGCGAGCATCACCGTGCATTGAGCTTTCGGGCGGGGGCCCGTAGTTTGCCGTTCTCGCTCCCGCCCGGAGGCGCGCGTGCGTGCAGTGTCGGTGCTGGTACTGGTCGCGTGCATCGGTTGCGCCCGTGCGCCTCGCGCGGGCGCCCCCCCGCAGCCGGGCCTGGTCGGCCCTTCCTCCCAGCCAGTGCTCTTGCCGCCCCGCGTGTTCGCTCCCGACGTGCCGCACAACGACGCAGCGTGGCGCGGCGTCGGGCGTGAGGCAGCGGGGTTGCTGTCGCAGTACATCGCGATCAACACCACCAACCCGCCCGGGAACGAGCTGCAAGCCGCGACGTGGTTGAAAGCGGTCCTCGCCCGCGAGGGGATCGAGTCGCAGATTTTCGAGCCCAAGCCGGGGAAGGCCAACCTATATGCCCGGCTCCGGGGCGATGGCAGCGCGCGGCCGTTGATCCTGCTCAATCACATGGACGTGGTGCCCGCGAGCCCGGAGTACTGGAAGGTCGATCCATTCCGCGGCGCGGTGCAGGATGGGTACGTCTGGGGACGCGGGGCGCTCGACATGAAGGGCGAGGCCATCACGCAGCTCGAGACCCTGCTCACCCTCAAGCGCGCCGCCGTTCCGCTGAAACGCGACGTGATCTTCCTCGCCACGGCTGACGAGGAAGTCGGGGGCGGGGTCGGAGCGGGTTGGTTCGTCGAGAACCACCCGGACTTGGTGCAGGACGCCGAGTTCCTCCTCACGGAAGGTGGGACGATCCGCGCCGACCAGGACGGGCGGATCGACTACTATGGGGTGGGCACAACCGAGAAGTCGCCGTTCTGGCTCGATGTCACGACGCACGGCACGGCGGGCCACGGCTCGCGCCCCACGCCCGACAATCCCGTCCATCGGCTCGTCCGGGCGCTGAACCGGATCGCTGCATACCAAACTCCCCTCCTGCCCACGCCGGCGGTCGAGCGCTACCTGCGTGACCTCTCGACGATCGAGACCGACCCGGCCCGACGCGCCTGGCTCGCGGACGTGCGAACGGCCTTGCGCGACAGCGCGGCCGTTCGGTTCCTCACGGGGGATCTCACGTACAACGCCCTGCTCCGCAACACGATCTCCATTACGGGTCTCGCCGGCAGCGACAAGACGAATGTGATTCCGCCGGTCGCGCACGGCGCGCTCGACGTCCGACTGCTTCCGGGCCAGGACCCGCAGGCGCTCCTGGCGGACCTGGTGCGCGTCGTGGACGACTCCGGCGTCGCGATCACGCCGCAAGGCCCGAATTGGGCTGCGACGGAGAGCCCGATCGACACGGAGCTGTTCCGGGCCATCGTGTCTGCGGCGCACCAGCGGACGCCCAATGCACTGGTCACCACTCCGCCCCTCACGGGCTTCACCGACAGCCATTATTTCCGGCGCCTCGGTATCGTGAGCTACGGCTTATCTCCTTTCCCGCTCAACCAGACGGAATCCCGCGGCGTGCACGGCAACGACGAGCGTGTGAGCCTCGAGGATCTGACTTTTGGGATGCATTTCGTGTACGACGTGGTGTCGCGCGTCGTCGCGAAGTGATCGGGCCGTTTTTCTACCCGCGCCGCCGGCCTCCCTCGCGGGAGCGGCGGTCGCCCCGCTGGGAACGGCTGACCAAGGGCTCACTCGGCTGGGTGGTGGAGCGACTGACGGCGCCATTCCAACGGTGGGACGACGCCCGGCTGCTCACCCCTGAGATACCTGTAGGCGTTCGGCGGCTCGCGCCCGAGCTCGCAGGCTATCGGATCGCGCTCGTCACCGACCTTCATCACGGTCCTGCGGTCCCGGCACGCTGGCTCGCGTACGTCGCCCGTCGGGTAGCGGAGCTCGGTGTGGATTTGGTGGTCCTGGGTGGCGACTTCGTCAGCCACGCGCGGAGCGATCTGGACGGACTGGATGACGTGATCGCGCAGTTCACGGCGCGGGACGGTGCAGTGGCCGTGCTCGGGAATCACGATCACTGGGTCGATCCGGATGCCGTCGCGACGGCGGTGCAGCGCGGTGGGGCGAGGCTACTGACCAACCGCCATGAGCTGATTCGGCGGAGCGGCGGCGCGGCGCTCGCCATCGCGGGCGTCGACGATTTCACGCATGGGGCTGTACGACTTGACGAGGCATTCGCTGGCATCCCGCCGGACGTGCCCAGGGTGCTCGCGTCCCACAACCCCGACTTGATCGAATACCTGCCCGCCGATCTGCGCGTCGACGTGATGTTGGCCGGGCATACGCACAATGGCCAGGCGCAGCTGCCATGGATCGGGCCGCTCACCGTCCCGTCGCAGTTCGGCGGGCGCTACCTACATGGGTTGAAGCGGGTGGGCGATACCTGGCTGTACGTTTCCGCGGGTGTCGGAACGGCGGCGATCCCTCGGTGGCGCAATCCACCCGAGTTGCCCGTGATCCGTCTCGTGCCAGACTAGACGGCCGTCCCCAGGGGGACGACAAAGCGGACGGTCACCGTTTCGGCTGTCTGCGGCGCCACGGTGCAGAAGCATTCCGCGCCGATCAAGCGCTTCACGCCGAGCACTTCCGCCTCCGCGATGCCGGGCACGTCCCGATACGTGATCTCGAGCGTCGTGCCGTCCACGATGCGATAGGCCACCGGGCGTCCCACCAGGCGATGGTGCGGATCGATCTTACCCAGGCCTTCGGAGAGCCGGTGCTGGATCGCGCTGGCCTTCGCGCTCCACGACACCTGTGTGTCGGTCATCACCGGCGGGCCGGGCGGTTCGCGCGGACGGCGGCAGCGTTGCGCCGCATCCCCGCGGCGCCTGGTCGTTCGAACGGCGTATCGCCGTAGCGGCTGTCGAACGCGTCAGGGTCGCCGTCGAGCAATGCCCCGAGCTCAGGCTCGGCCTGCTCCGGCCGAACATCGAACTGGGCATCGGTGGTGGGGCGCGCGAACTTCACGTTCCACGGGCACACGTCCTGGCAGACGTCGCATCCGAACAGCCAGTCGCCCACGAGCGCCCGCTCCGATTCGGTGAACGCGCCGCGACGCTCGATCGTCAGATAGGAGATGCAGCGGCGGGCGTCGAGGACACCGGGCGCGACGAACGCGGTGGTCGGGCACGCGTCGAGACAGGCCCGGCAGCTGCCGCAGCGGTCCGCCTCGAACGGCAGGTCGGCGTCGAGCGCGGCGTCCGTGAAGACGACACCGATGAACGTGAAGGAGCCGACGTCCGGACGGATGAGCATCGTGTTCTTGCCGATCCAGCCGAGCCCCGCCCGTTGCGCGAGCTCCCGCTCGGGGACGGGTCCGGCGTCCACGTAGCACCGAGTGATCGCGCCAGGAACGATCTCACGTACCGCGGTCGCGAGCAGCTCGAGGCGCCGGCCCAGGACCAGGTGATAATCGGTGGACCACGCGTATTGGGCGACGCGGGCCGGCGTGCGCCCGGGGTCGGCTGTGCCGTGGAAGTAATTGGTGAGGGTAACCACGGCGACTCGCGCCTCCGGCATGATGCGGGCCGGGTGCTTTCGCTTCTCCGCCTGGCGATGCAGATAGGTCATGTCGCCCGCGTACCCCGCCGTCAGCCATTGCGCGAGCGCGCCGGCGTAGGCGCTGGGCTCGAGGGTCGTTATTCCTACCGCGTCGAATCCGAGCTCGAGCGCCCGCCCCTTCACCGCGGTCGTTCGGCGTGACGCCTCGATGTCGGTCACAGGTGCATCGTTTCTCGCCGCCAGCGGGCGAAGCGTACGACGTCGTCGAGCGGTGGCACGGCGCGCTCGTCGCCGTAGGCGGTGAACATGCGCCATCGCACATAGTCGGCGGGCGGCAACGGGAGGAAGGGTGCGCGGCGGTACCAGTCGCGCGCTCGGAAGCTCCAGACGAGGCGGAGGAGATCGAGCGCGAGCCGCGGGTTCGCGAGCGCCCGGAGGGCGAGCCGCCCGGCGAGTGTCGGCCAGCCGGTGGGTGGCTCCATATCACGGAATGTAGTCGCGAGGCGTGCCGGGCGTGCTCGTCCGCCTGTATATTGACGGCCTATGACGCTCGCCAGTGGGCTCGACGTCGGCGCGCGCGCCGCGGCGCACCAGCTCGCCCGCTACCGCAACGAGTTCCCGATCTTCCGGGACAAGATCTACCTCAACACGTGCTCGCTCGGCGCGCTGGGCAATCGCACACGCCGCCGCCTCGAGGAGTTCCTCGATCTGTGGCAGGCGCGCGGAGCGTCCGCCTGGTACGACGTGTGGTGGGCCGCTCTGGGCGAGCTGCGGGAGCGCTACGCGCGCACCATCGCTTCGCGCGCCGACGAGATCGCCCTTGCGCCGAGCATCTCCGTGGCCATCTCGACGGTGGCGGAGACGCTGGACTATCGGGCCCGCCCGCGGGTGGTCGTCACGTCTCTCGACTTTCCAACCGTCGCGTATCAATGGCTCGCGAAGCGGGCGCGCGGCGTCGAGCTGGTCGTCGTCGAGAGCCCGGACCGCATCTCGGTGCCGGTGGAGGCGATCGCGCGGGCCGTGGACGATCGGACCGCCCTCGTGGCGACGTCGCACGTCTATTTCATGAGCGGCGCGATTCAGGATATCCGCGCGGTCGCCGCCGCGGCCCACGCGAAGGGCGCCCTCTGCTTGATCGACGCGTACCAGTCAGTCGGGCAGGTTCCGGTGGACGCGGTGGCGACCGGCGTGGATTTTCTCACTGCCGGCGGCCTCAAATGGCTGCTCGGCGGTCCAGGCGTGGTCTTTCTCTACGTCCGGGCGGAGCTCGCGCGCCGCCTCGCCCCGGCCATCGCGGGGTGGTTTGGCCACCGCGATCAATTTGCGTTCGACCCGCGCTCGCTCCAGCTCCACGACGACGCGCGGCGCTTCGAGCTCGGCACGCCAGCGCTCGCCGCGGTGTACGCCCAGCTCGGGGGGCTCGATTACATCGACGAGATCGGGATCCCGGCGATCCGTGAAGTGACTGCCGCACTCACTGAAGATCTGATCGGCAAGGCCCGGGAGCGCGGGTTCCGGCCGCACGTCGCGTCCCGCGCGGACGAGCGCTCGGCCATTGTCATGCTCCCCGCGGCGGACCCGGCGGCCGCCGTCCGGCACCTCGCGGCGGGCGGCATCATCGGTGATGCGCGCCCGGGCCATGTTCGCCTCTCCCCCTTTTTCTATAACGTCCAGGATGACTATGTCGCAGCGCTCGAGCGGCTCGCCGCACACCTCGATCACTGAGGACGAACAACTCCTCGCGCAGGTCCCCCGCGAGCGACGTTCGTTTGTCAAGACGGACTCCTGGCGCGTCCTCCGCATCATGGGAGAGTTCGTCGAAGGCTTCGACACCCTGTCGGACGTCTACAATGCCGTGACCGTCTTCGGCTCGGCCCGCACCAAGCCCGAGGACCCGTATTACGAGAAAGCGGTGGAAACCGCCCGCATGCTCGCCAAGGAAGGGTTCCCGATCATCACGGGCGGAGGGCCCGGCATCATGGAGGCCTCTAATCGGGGAGGGCAGGAGGGAAACGGACTCTCGATCGGCTGCAACATCGAGCTGCCGTTCGAGCAGGGACTCAACCCCTACGTGGAGCGCGCCATCAACTTCCGCTACTTTTTCGTCCGCAAGA
Organism: Gemmatimonadales bacterium; assembly: GCA_035943095.1. Lineage (GTDB taxonomy): Bacteria > Gemmatimonadota > Gemmatimonadetes > Gemmatimonadales > GWC2-71-9 > AG41. The sequence continues at coordinate 51,556 of DASZCN010000092.1, forward strand.
CGATGTTCGTGAAATACTCGACGGCGTTCGTAGTCTTTCCGGGCGGCTACGGCACGATGGACGAGCTGTTCGAGGCGCTGACCCTCATCCAGACCGGAAAGGTGAAGCACTTTCCCGTCATCCTGTTCGGAGAAGCATACTGGGAGGGCCTGGTGCATTGGCTGCGCGAGCGGGTCGCCGGAGAAGGCAAGATCGCCACGACCGATCTGACGTTGTTCACGGTCACCGACAGTCCTCGGGAGGCCGTCGCGATCATCCGGAAAGCCCGCGAGCAACGTAGCAAGGCGGCATACCCGCTCGACGCCCAGCGCGACTAGGGGAAGGGAGGGGCCATGACGACTCGAAAGGACCTGCTGCGCGGGGCGAGGATCGACCCCAAGCCCGTCACCGGCCGGGAGACCGTCGCCGACCTGGTGGACAACGCGTTTCTTGCATACAACGCCGGCCGACTCGCCGAAGGCTGCCGCCTCTTCAGCGAACGCATGCTCGCGGACGACGTGACGGTCGGGATGAGCCTCACCGGCGCGATGACTCCCGCCGGGCTTGGCATGTCCACGATCATCCCGCTGCTCGAAGCCGGATTCATCGATTGGATCGTGTCGACGGGCGCCAATATGTACCACGACGCCCACTTCGGGTTGGGGCTCGCGATGCACCGCGGGACGCCGTTCGCGGACGATGTCGAGCTGCGCGAGGAGGGCGTGGTCCGGATCTACGACATCTTCTTCGACTACGAGGTACTGTTGTCGACCGACGCCTACATCCGCCAGGTGTCGGCGGGCCCGGAATTCCAGCGCCCGATGAGCACCGCGGAGTACCACTACCTGCTCGGCGGCTACATCCTCGGGCGCGAGCAGGCGCTCGGAATTTCCCGGAAGTCTGTGCTCGGCGTCGCCCACCAGTGCGGCGTGCCGATCTACACATCGTCCCCGGGGGATTCGTCGATCGGGATGAACGTCGCCGAGCAGGCGCTCACGGGCTCACGGCTGCGGTTCGATTCGAGCGCGGATGTCAACGAGACATCGGCGATCGTGTTCGACGCCAAGACGCACGGCGGTAAAAGCGGCGTGCTCATCATCGGCGGTGGCAGCCCGAAGAACTTCGTCCTCCAGACCGAGCCGCAAATCCAAGAAGTGCTGGGGATCAGCGAAAAGGGTCACGACTACTACCTGCAGCTCACGGACGCGCGGCCCGACACTGGTGGCCTCTCGGGCGCCACGCCCGCGGAGGCTGTGAGCTGGGGCAAGGTGGACCCCGACCAGTTGCCGGGCACCGTCGTGTGTTACCTGGACAACACCGTGGGCTTTCCGGTCCTCGCCGCGTACGCGCTCGCCAAGCGAAAGAAGCGGCCGCTCAGGCGCCTGTATGACCGGCGCGACGAGATGATGCGGCAGCTCACCGAGGCGTACCGGGAGGCAAAGGCGGACCGCGACGCCCGCGCGGAGGCGACGACTGTCGGACGCCGGCCCTAGGGGCGTCGCTCCGGCGGGCCCCCCCCCGTCCAGAGCGTATGCGGCCTACGCCCTGGGCCTGCTCACGGTCATCAATCTCCTCAACTACATCGACCGGAACGTCGTCTTCGCCCTGTTCGAGCCCATCAAGCGGGCGCTCGGACTCTCGGATCAGCAGCTCGGTTGGCTCGGCTCGTCCTACGTCATCGTGCTGTCGCTCGCCGCGCTGCCGCTCGGCGTGATCGGTGATTTGAAGTCCCGGCGCGCGGTCATCGCGTTCGGTGTCGCCCTGTGGAGCACCTTCACCGCGCTGGGCTCGACCGTGAGCCGGTTCTGGCAATTGCTGGTGTGCCGCTCGATGGTCGGCGTGGGGGAAGCGGGATACGGGCCCGCCGCCCAGGCGCTCATCGCCGAGTTTTTCCGCGGCCGGAGTCGCGCGTTCGCGCTCGGGGTCTACTCGGTGGGCATGGCGTTCGGCGGCGTGCTGGGGATCTGGGTGGGCGGAGTGCTTGGCGAGCGGCACGGCTGGCGCGCCGCGTTCGTCGTCCTCGGGATCCCCGGGTTCGCTCTCGCGCTCCTCGCGTCGCGGCTCAGGGAGCCACGCCGGCGGCCCCCGCCGACCATCCGGGCGACCGTAGAAGGGTGGTACGCGCGGGGTCGCCACCGCGCCCGGCAGGCGTGGAGACTCGGCTCGCCTCTCATATGGCTGACGGTTGCGGGGGCGGCGTTGGCCGGTGTGCTCCAGGTGATACGAGGTCTGCCTGAGGGAATCGACGCGGCGGTGTTCGGCATCTGCGTCAGCATCGGCGTCGTCTGGACCGTCGTGCGGCTGGTGCCGGTGGCGATCCGAGGCACCACCGAGGCCGGAGAAGTGGCGGCCACCGCGTATGGTGACTTTCTCCAGGCGGCGAGGACCGTGCTCCGCACGCCTACCCTCATCTGGATGTTCGTGGGTGGGGCGCTCGTCACCTTCGCGGTCAACGGATTGATCGCCTGGGCACCGAGCTTCATGCAGCGCACGCACGGTCTGTCGGTCGCCACGGTGGGACGGGAATTCGGCGTCTGGGGCCTGGCGGGCGGAGCGCTGGGCGCCCTCTTCGGAGGCCGCACGGGAGACTGGTTGCTGAGTCGCTGGAGCGGGGGTCGGGTGGTCGTCTCGGGAGCCGGATTCGTGTTGGGCGGACCGGTGTGCGCCGCGCTCCTGCTCATCGACGAGCTACGCCTGTTCGTACCGCTCCTGTTCACAACGTTCTTCCTCTATTCCTGGTACAATGGACCCCTGTCGGCAGTGATCCTCGACGTAGTGCCGTCCGCGGTGCGCGCGTCGGTGCTGGGGGCCTTCGTGTTGTACTCTCATCTCGCCGGGGATGCCATCGCGCCGCCGCTGATCGGTTATCTCTCCGACCGGTTCGGGCTTCGAGCGGCAATGCTGCTCTTGCCCACGGCCGGCGCCGTTGGCGGGCTGGTGATCCTCATTGCGCTCAGCACGGTAGGCAAGGACATGCAAAGGGTGAAAACATGAGGGCGGGGTGGTGAAGGTCGCCGTCGTCTTCGACACCTTGCACCCCGAATGGGAGGACGTCGACTACAAGAAGGAGGTCGACGCCAAGGTCGAGGAGGCCGAGTACGACGTGGCCCGCGCGCTGATCGACAAGGGGCACGAGGTGCTCCTCGTAGGCGTGGGAGAACAGCTTGGCTGGATGCTCGAGCGGCTTGGCGGGTTCGCGCCGAAGCTGGTGTTCAACGGCTGCGAGTCGTTCCGCGGCCACGCGCGGCACGAATACGCGATCGCCACGGTGCTCGAGATGCACGGATACCGGTATACGGGCTCCTCCCCGACCGGTCTCCTGGTTGCGCGCAACAAGTCGCTGACCAAGAAGATTCTCGCGCACCACGACATCCGCGTGCCCGCGTTCGCCGAGTTCCGCCCAGGCGACAAGCCAGTCCGTCCGTCGGAGCTGCGCTACCCGCTGATCGTGAAGCCGCTGCTCGAGGACGCATCGGTCGGGATCTCCCAGGCGTCGGTGGTGGAGAACGACGACGATCTCGGGGCGCGGGTGAAGTTCATCCATGAGAAATACCGTCAGGCGGCGATCGTCGAGGAGCTGATCGAGGGCCGGGAGCTCTACGTCGGCTTGATCGGCAACAATCCCGTGCAGGTCCTCCCGATCGTCGAGCTGACGTTCGGTGATGCGGACGGTGACCACCGCATCGCCACCTACAAGGCGAAATGGGATGAGGAGTATCGCAAGCGCAAGAAGATCAAGAACATCTTTGCAAAAGGGTTGTCGGACGACGTCGCGACGACGATCGCCGACACGTGCAGTACCGCGTTTCACGCGCTCTGGCTGCAGGATTACGGGCGCGTCGACCTGCGGCTGGCGCACGACGAAGAAGTGTACGTCCTCGAGGTGAACCCCAACCCGTTCGTGGCACGCGAGAACGAAATGGCGGACGCGGCGGAGAAGGCCGGGATGAGCTATCCCGACTTCATTAATCGGATCGTAGACGAGGCCCTGGCACGTGACCCGGCGTAGGCGCGAAATCCCGACCCCCGAGCTGCGTTGTCCCACGTGCGCGGCCGAAGTGGAGCCGTTTTGGGGATACTGCTCGAACTGCAGCCGCCGCCTCGAATGGCGCGACACCACCAAGCAGACCGGTGCCGAGTGCTACTACTGCGGTTGGGTGGTCTCCGACAGCTTTTCGTTCTGCCCCTGGTGCGGGCGCGAGATCGCCGATCGGAACTCGAGCCCCGAACCGCTCAAGGCCCCCAAGGGGTTCAAGTTCCACCGCCGCTGCCAGTGGGGCTGTGGCGGAGGCGTGATGTACCCGATGCGCGCCTGCCCCTGGTGCGGGCGGCCACAGAAATGGCGCTACCAGCAGTTTCATAACATCTGCCCGCATTGCAACAAGGGCGTGAACGACTGGATGGAAGCCTGCCCCTGGTGCGGGGAGGACGCGACCGGTCGCGACTTGATCCGTCAGGCCCTGCGCCGGGTCCGGCAGCTGCTCGTTGTGGGGCGCCTCAAGGGATGGAACTACCGTGTCCTGCTGCGGCCCGGGGTCTCAGGGGTAACGCACCGCTCACCCAAGGTGATCGAAATCGAGCGGCGCTACGTGACGGGGAAACGGCGTCGCGATGAAATCTCCTGGAAGATGCTTACGGGCCTCATCCTGCACGAATTGGGTCACTCGTTCCTCTATCACAACTGGTCGTTCACTCGCACCGGTCGCTTCCGTCGCGCGTTCGGCGAAGTGCGCAAAGCGTACCGCGTTGCGGACTCGAAGTGGGTTGACTTCGAGCGACGCGGCGTGACGACGACACTCGCCAACTACGTGACCGCATACGCCGCCACGCACCCGCAGGAGGATTTCGCCGAGACGTTTCGCTTCTACGTGACGCGGCGGGGACGGCTGCGCGAGCTGTTCGCGGAGTTCGGCCGCAAGCGCAAGGGCGTCCCGGTGTTCGAGAAGTTCCTCGTGCTGGGCGACTATATTCGGAGCCTCAGGGGGTGGCGGTGATCAGCCGCGAGACTGTCGACATTTAGATTACATTCATTGCTCGGACTTTACTGAAGGTGGAACTATGGCGCTGATGCGTACATCGAATCCAGCACTCAACGCGAAGACATTCGCCGACGTGCGGCGCGACCCCAACGCGCCGCCGATGACGCTCGAGGGGACGGTCAACAAGGCGGCGCTTCTCTTGTTTCTCGTAGTCGTACCGGCCGCCTGGGTCTGGACACAAGTACGGGCCGCCGCGGATACCGCGGTGGCGGGGCCGTGGATCCTGATCGGCGCGCTGGGGGGATTCGTGGTTGCGGTCGCGACGGTACTCAAGAAGGAATGGTCTCCCATCACGGCTCCGATCTACGCCGCGCTGGAGGGATTGGCACTCGGCGGCATCTCGGCGCTGTTGGAGGCAAAGTATCCGGGCATCGCCATGCAGTCCGTGGGCCTCACGTTCGCGACACTCGCGGCCATGCTCGTCGCCTACCGCACCGGCCTCATCAAGGCGACCGAGAAGTTCAAGCTTGGCGTGGTTGCTGCGACCGGGGCGATCGTCCTCTACTACGTGGTGGGATTCGTTCTCCAGCTCTTCGGGGTCGCGATGCCGTTCCTGCAGGGGAACAGCACCGCCAGCATCGTGGTGAGCGGCGTCATCGTCGTCGTGGCCGCGTTGAACCTGATCCTCGACTTCGACTTCATCGAGACCGGTGTGCAGGGTGGGGCACCCAAGTACCTGGAGTGGTACGGGGCGTTCGGTCTCATGGTCACGCTCATTTGGCTGTATCTCGAAATCCTGCGACTCCTCGCAAAGGTGCGTAGCCGCAGGTAACGATTCGCGGAGGATGATACCGTAGGGGCGCAGCATGCTACGCCCCTACGTTTTCTTGCCGATCCCTCAGCCGGCGAAGCAGTACGCGCAGCCCTTTTCCTGTGTGCGGTTCACGGCGATCACGCCCGACGGAACCACGACGATGCCGGGCAACAGGCTGGCCACCCAGTCCTTCTTGATGGTCTCGGCCGGCATGCCCATCTCCTTTGCCATATTCATGCTGTAGAAGGTCAGGGCGACGTTGCACACGCCCATCAGGACACCCTTCGCGAGCAACTCATCCGTGGCCATGCCGGGGATTGGGAGGTCGCCCGGCTTCGTGTGGATGAGGGGGTGACGGATCGCAGGGCCCTTGGTAGCCGGATCCGTGATCTTGAACGTCTGGCCGAACTTGTACTTCGCCCACATCGCGCTTTCCATTGCGAACGGGATTCCCGCGTGGCGCAGGACGATCACCGCGGAGTTGTCGGCGTCGGTGGTGCCGTAGTTCTCGTTGGTCGTGTTGAGGAAGACGCGCGCCCACGCAAACACAAAGCCGTCGTTGGGCTCCGGCACGTCAAAGATCATCTTGTGCTTGCCCGTGATCTTGTTGAGCCAGGCCTCGAACTCCGGATTGGCGGTGGCGCGCGGCATCCGAGCCGGCTCGGCCGAGCCCTCGACGGGCGCGACGAGGCTGCCCAGACCCATTGCGGCGGCGCCCGCGGCGAGGCGACCCAGGAATCCGCGGCGACCGCTTAGGAGCTCTGACATGCTGATCCTCCTGTCGGAAGTGAAACGGGTGGTCATCGAGGTTGCCCGTTGTGGGGCTTGGTGTGCGTCGGATAGGCGACGTCGGGCGGGGCATCGCCGTTCGGCCAGTCGTGACTCTTGTCCGGGAAATCGGGGCGCGACTGAGCGTTGACGAATGCCGCGGCATCGATCGCCTGTTGGTCCGTGAGCGTGCCCGGTTGATCGAACGGCATGTTATCGTTGATGAACGCGGCGGCGGTGCGGACGCGGCTCATCCCGGCACCGATGTTGTACGATTGCGGCCCCCACAATGGAGGTGCCACCGCCGTACCCTCACCGGTCGGCCCGTGGCACTTCGCGCACGTGGCCGCGTACACTCGCGCCCCCGCCGCCGTATCCGGGGTGAGCGCGGCCCATTTGGCCAGCCTGTTCGAGGCGGGCACGGGTGCGACCGGCACGTCGCGCGCCAGGAACCAAAAATACGTGACGATGTCCCGCATGTCGGCGCCATCGCTCGGGAGCGCGAGGCCGTTCATGCTGCGCCGAAAGCAATCGTTCACGCGGTACTCGATCGTTTCCACCGTGGCGCTGCGCGGCCGGTACTGCGGGTAGCGCACGTACACACCGACCCATGAGCCGTTCTGGCGGCGGCCGTCGTCCAGATGACAGCTCACACATCTGAGGCTGTTGCCGACGTGTGCCGGAAGGCTGTCGTGCGTGGCGGCGAGCAGCGCGCGACCACGGCGGATCGACGCGCCGAGCGGCCCGTCGGGAATGAGCGAGTCGGCGGGCCCGCCGAGCACGATGCGTCGCCCGGCGGGTGGGCTCGCGTCCGGACGGCCACACGCCAGGGCGAGCGCTGTCGCCGCCCCTCCCAGCACGCGGGTGATGGCCCAGAGGTGACGAATCAAGGCAGGAGAAAGTATTAGGGTTTCCCGAGCGTCGCCACTTCTTTCGTGAACGCGCGAGATCGGTTCACGAGCTGCAGGTAGGTGGCGAGCTCCTCGGCGCGCCGGGCGGTGTCCCAGCCCAGCGCACCGGCGAGCCGATCGGCCACCGCGCTCGTCGCGGGGACGGCTTGATCGCGCGTCTTATAGAACAGCTGTAGTCGCCGCACCAGCACGTCGGAAAGTCGGACTGCCATCTCCCGCTCGACCGCGTGCACGACCTCGGCCCAGAGCTCCGGTCGTCCGGCCATGATGCGCCCGCCCAGGGCACGGTCCCGGTCCGCGAGATTGAGCACAGCCGCCGCCTCACTCCCGTAGGTGCCGACCAGGTGCCGGGCAGTGGCTTCGGACGCGCCCCGCTCCACGGCCGCCTTGGTGAGGCCTTCCAAGTCGGCCGTCTCGCCGCCCGGAAGTGGCAGCCGGTGGGTGGGCGGACGGGGGGCGCGCGGCCGACCGTCCAGCGCCCGAAGGCGGTCGGCCACTCGATCGACCAGTTGCTGCGCCATGACGCGATGCGTGGTGAGCTTGCCGCCCGCGATCGTGAGCAGCCCGCTGGCGCTTTCGATGATCCGGTGCTCACGGGAGACCTGCGACGGAGCGAGTTGTCCGTCGGGCCGGAGCAGCGCGCGTAGGCCCGCCCACGTGGCGACGACGTCGTGCGGCGAAAGTCGCGCCCGGGGAAAGAACGCGTTCGCCGAGCGCAGCAGATAGGTCACGTCCTCCGCCGTCGCGCGCACGTCATCGGGCGAGACGTCTTCGTCCGTGTCCGTGGTGCCGATGTAGCTCTGCTCCGTTCCCGCCCACGGGAGCACGAACATCACCCGACCGTCGATCGGCGAGGTCAGGGTAATCGCGTGCGTGTTGCCGAGACGCTGTCGGGGGACGGCCACGTGCGCTCCCTTCGTGAGTCGCAGGAGCGGGTCGACGTCGGGCGTGTCCAGGCGCCGCAGCTCGTCCACCCACGGACCGCACGCGTTCACGACGACGAGGGCTCGCACGAGCCGAGTCTCGCCGCGCAAGAGATCGTGCACCGTCGCGCCGCGCACGAGGCCGTCCGGTTTGAGCAGTGATACCGCCTGGACGTAGTTGGCCACCAGAGCGCCCGCTTGCGCGGCGCTGCGCATGGTCGCCAGCACGAGGCGGGCGTCATTCGTCTGGGCGTCGTAATAGAATCCCGCCGCCTTGAGATCCCTCTCGCGCAACCCGGGCTCGAGCCGGAGGGTGGCCTTTCGCCCCAGCCACCGGTGCATCCGCACGTTTCGGAATGCGGCAAGCAGGTCGTACAGCCAGAGGCCGCTTCGGAGCTTCCATCCCGGTACCCGAGCACCGCGATACACGGGGAACAGGAAGGGGAGGGGGTGGACCAGATGCGGCGCGATCTGCAGCAGGATGCGACGCTCGCGGCTGGCTTCGAGCACCAGGTGGAGATCGTGCTGTTCGAGATATCGGAGGCCGCCGTGGATGAGTCGCGACGAGACCGACGAGGTTCCGCTCCCGAAGTCGCCCTTTTCCACGAGCGCCGTGCGAAAGCCCCGCAATGCCGCGTCGCGTGCGATCGCGGCACCGGTGATTCCGCCGCCGATGACGAGCACATCCACCGGCTCGTTCGTCATCGATTCGAGTGCGGCGGCGCGCGTGTGATGAGAAAACGGCGCTTCGCTCGTCGGCGTTCTCCGGCTTGGCCCGGCGGCCGGCCTCGTGGTAGGTTTGGTGTCTGGCTGACGGGAGGGGAATGTAATGCCGGTTGGTAATGGGCGTCGCGTCGCGGTCGTGGCCGGGTATCGCACGCCGTTCTGCAAGTCGGGGACCTCGCTCAAAGACGCGCGGGCCGTGGACCTGGCGCGGTTCGTGACGCGGGAGCTCCTGGAGCGGACCGATCTGAACGGTGCCGACGTGAACGCCGTCATCTTCGGGCAAGTGGTCCCCTCGGCGCTCGTACCCAACGTCGCCCGCGAAGTGAGCCTCCTCCCCCAGTTCCCCAAGGAGATCCCCGCCTACTCGCTCAACCGGGCGTGCGCGTCCTCGGGGCAGGCGGCGGCCAACGCCTACGACGAGATCACGCTCGGGACGGCCGACGTCGTCATCGCCGGAGGCGTGGAGTCGCTCTCGGACATCCCGATCCTCGCTTCCCGCCGCCTCGCGGACATCCTGGTCGAGGCGAGCAAGGCGAAATCGGTCGGGGCGCGCCTCCGGAGCTTCAGCCGGATCAGACCCCGCGATCTCGTCCCCGTCTCACCCGCGATCGCCGAGCCATCCACGGGCGAGTCCATGGGTCAGTCCGCCGAGAAGATGGCCAAGGAAAACCACATCACGCGCGAGGCCCAGGACCGCTGGGCCCTCCGAAGCCACACGCTCGCGGCCAAGGGCACCGATGACGGGCGCATCACGGCCGAGGTCGTCCCCTGGCTCCCCGAGCGGAGCCGGGAGGTCGTGATAACGGCGGACAATGGGATCCGACGCGACACGTCACTCGAGCAGATGGCGAAGCTCAAACCGGTGTTCGACCGGCGCTACGGCAGCGTGACTGCGGCGAATTCGTCGCCGCTCACGGACGGTGCGTCGGCGGTTCTCCTCATGAGCGAAGCCGCAGCCCGCGCCCTCGGCTACACCCCCCTCACCTACATCCGCTCCTACGCGGTCGCCGCCGTGGATCCCGGCTGGCAGCTCCTGCAGGCCCCGATCTTCGCCGTCCCGAAGGCGCTCGAGCGAGCGGGGCTCGCGTGGAAGGACCTCGGGGTGATCGAGGTACACGAAGCCTTCGCGGCCCAGGTGCTTTCGAATCTGCAAGGCTGGGCGGCGAAGGGTTGGGAAATCAACGAAGCCATCATCAACGTGATGGGCGGGTCGATCGCCATTGGGCACCCCTTCGGCGCCACCGGCACGCGGCTCGTGACCACGCTCTCCCACGAGATGGTGCGCCGCGACGCGCAGTTCGGCCTGCTGTCCATCTGCGCCCAGGGTGGGATGGGGTTCGCCATGGTCCTGGAGCGAAACTGATGGCTCCAGGCGCCGCCCTGACCTGGGAGCTGGGCGAAGGCGGCGTCGCCGTCGTCACGTTCGACCTGAAGGGCGAGCCGGTCAACAAGATCTCGCGCGCGGTCAAGCAGGATGTGCAGGCCACCTTCGAGGCCCTCGAGCATGACGCCTCGGTCAAGGCGATCGCGTTCTTCTCAGGCAAGCCCGACACGTTCATCGCGGGCGCCGACATCGAGGAGTTCGTCGGGCTTACCACAGCGGCCGAGGCGGAGCGGCTCTCGGCCCAAGGACAGGAGCTGCTCGAGCGCGTAGCGCGGTTTCCCAAGCCCGTGGCCGTGGGGATCCATGGCGCGTGCCTCGGGGGGGGATTGGAGTTCGCCCTCGCCTGCCGCTACCGCGTCGCGTCGGATCACGCCCGGACCCAGATCGGTCTTCCCGAGGTCCAGCTCGGCATTCTCCCCGGGGCGGGCGGTTGCCAGCGTCTACCGCGGCTCATCGGCGCGCGCGCGGCGCTCGACATGATCCTGGCGGGAAAAGTGGAGCCGGCCCGGAAGGCGTTCCGTGTGGGGATCGTCGACGAGCTGGTGCCCCACGCCATCCTCAAGGAGATCACGATCGCGGCGGCGCAGCGCATGGCGGCCGGGTGGCGACCGCGGCGACGTCGTCCCGGTGGCTTCACCGGCTGGCTGCTCGACGGTAATCCGCTCGGCCGGCGCCTCGTGTTCCGCGCCGCTCGTAAGCAAGTGCTGGCGCAAACGCGAGGCAATTATCCCGCCCCGCTCGCCGCCCTCGACGCCGTCGAGCACGGACTCAAACACGGCATGGCCGCAGGCTTCAAGCGCGAGGCGGAGCTGTTCGGTCAGCTGGCCGTCACCGACGTCTCCCGCAAGCTGGTGCAGATCTTCTTCGCGACCACCGCCCTCAAGAAGGATTTCGGCATCCCCGGCCCGCCTGCTCCCACGACCGTGCAGCGCCTCGGCGTCGTCGGAGCGGGCTTTATGGGCGCAGGGATCGCGGGCACGGCGATCGTGCACGCGGGCGTCGACGTGCGCATGAAGGACGCGGATCTGCCGCGGGTGGCCAAAGGGCTCACGGCGGCGCGCGAGATCCTGGACGATCGCCTCAAGCGCCGTCGCATCACGAAGTACGAGTACACGCGGCTCGTCGCTCTGCTCTCAGGCAGCGATACCTATGCCGGGTTCGGCCGCGCCGAGCTCGTCATTGAGGCCGTGTTCGAAGATCTCCAGGTCAAGCAGCAGGTGTTGCGCGAGGTGGAGGGGACCACGCGCGACGAAGCCGTGTTCGCCTCGAACACGTCGACCATCCCGATCCACCGGATCGCCGAAGCGGCCGGTCGGCCCGAGCGGGTGATCGGCATGCATTTCTTCTCTCCGGTCGCCCGCATGCCGCTGGTCGAGGTGATCCCGTCGGCCCGCACTCTTCCGGTCGTGGTGAGTACCGCCGTCGCGTTCGGTCGCCGGATGGGCAAGACCCCGATCGTCGTGAAGGACAGCCCCGGGTTCTGGATCAACCGGATTCTCACGCCGTACATGAATGAAGCTGGGCAGCTCCTCGTGGAGGGCGTGGCGATCGAGGAGCTCGACCGTCTCATGGTGGAGTTCGGGTTCCCCGTCGGCCCGATCACCCTGATGGACGAGGTCGGGTTGGACGTGGGGGAAAAGGTCGTCGGCGTGATGCACGAGGCGTTCGGCGAGCGCTTCAATCCCGTGCCGGCGTTCGCCGGCATGGTCAAGAGCGGTCGGCTGGGCCGGAAGGCGGGCAAGGGTTTCTACCAGTACACGGGCGGCAAGAAGGGCGGCGTAGACCCCGGTGTGTACGAGCTGATCGGCGCCCATCCCAATGGCGGCCCGCGGCCGGCGGAGATCATTCAGCGCCTCGTCCTCGTCATGCTCAACGAGGCGGCCCGCGGGGTGGGCGAGGGCATCGTCCGCACACCGCGGGATGGCGACGTCGGCGCCATTTTCGGGTTTGGATTCCCCCCGTTCCGCGGCGGCCCGCTGCGGCACGCCGACGATCTCGGCGCCGCGCGGGTCGTGGGAGAGCTCGAGCGACTCGCGGACCGTTACGGGGCGCGCTTCGCGCCGAGCGACGCGCTGCGGGACCTCGCGCAGCGGAACACGAAGTTCTATCCCTGACGCCAGAAACCGGACCCCCGGTCTCTAATGCTCCGCGCCGGTCTCCTGTGGCTCAGCGAGCAACCTCGCATCTTCCGATTCATTCGCGGCAACGGCCTCGCCGGTCGGTTCGCCGCGCGCTTCGTGGCGGGGGAGACGGTCGAGTCCGGCGTCGCGGCCCTCAAGGCGTTGAACGCCGCCGGCATCACTGCCAGCCTCGACGTACTTGGCGAGTCGGTTCACAACACCGACGAGGCGCACGCTGCGCGTGACACCTACCTCGAGACGCTCGATCGTATCAAGGCGGCTCGTGCCGACGCGAACGTCTCGATCAAGCTCACCCAGATGGGTCTCGACATTGACGAGACGTTGTGCATCGACAACATGCGCGCCATCATCGCCCGCGCGAAAACGCACGAGTCGTTCGTCCGCATCGATATGGAGCAGTCCGACTACACCGAGCGCACGCTCCAGCTGTTCAAGCGGACGTTCCAGCCCGAGTTCGGGAACGCCGTGGGCGTGGTACTGCAATCCTATCTGCGGCGCACGGAGCAGGATGTCGATCACATGATCGCCCTCGGCGCCCGGGTGCGGCTGTGCAAGGGGGCCTATCAGGAGCCGGCTACCGTGGCGTTCCCCGACAAACGAGACGTGGACGCGACATACGTCCGTTGCATGGAGCGGCTCATGCTCCGCGGCACCTACCCGGGCATCGCGACACACGATGCACGCATCATCGAGCATGCCAAGATCTTCGCGCGTGACAAGGGCATCCTGCCGGCGCGGTTCGAGTTCCAGATGCTGTACGGTGTGCGCCGGGACCTGCAGCTCGGGCTGCGCCGCGAAGGGTACAACGTGCGTGTTTACGTGCCGTTCGGCACGCAGTGGTATCCCTACCTGATGCGCCGCCTCGCGGAGCGGCCGGCGAACGTCGCCTTTCTGCTCGGCAATGTCCTGCGGGAGTCGTTACGGAGAGCCTGACCGACGGGACGCTCGGTGGCTATCAGCGGGTGCACGAGCGCGCTCCCGCGTTTACGGGAAGTGACGGACAAGCGTACTCGGTGGGCACCTTCGTGGACGAATCCCCTGATCCCCAGGGCCGCTATGGTGCGGCACTCGTGTTCGTCCGCTGGTCGGACGCCGGCGATCGCCCGGTCGGCCACGTCGAAACCGATTACCTGACCTGGGGTGCGACGCCGGCAGAGGCGCTGGCTCCGCTGCTGGCCCTGACCCTCGAGGCGGTGAAGCAAGAGCTCGACCGCTGCATCGAGCGGCAAGGACGAGCGTGACGACGGGCGTGGTATTGGCCCGCACGGGCTCCACGTACCGCGTCCATACCGACACGGGCGAAGTGACCGCGGTGCTCCGAGGCAAGCTCAAACACCGGGATGACGACCGCGTGGTGGCCGGCGATGTCGTCGATCTCGAGGTGCAATCGGACCGCCGCGCCACGATCTCAGGAGTGCGGCGCCGCAAGAGCGTGCTCGCACGCCGGGCCGCCGGGGAGCGGAGCCCGCGGGCCCAGCCGATCGCTGCGAACGTGGATCAGGTCGTCGTCGTCGCGTCGGTGCGGAGTCCCGAGCCCAGTCCGCGGCAGCTCGATCGATTTCTCGTGATCGCGTCGGCGAACCGGATACCCGCCGTAATCGTCCTCAACAAGATCGATCTCGACCGCACCGCCCTCGAACGGCTGCTCGAGCGGTATACGCCGGCCGGATACCAGGTTCTCCCGACGTCAGTCCGGACGCCCGAAGGCTTGGCGGCACTGCGTGACCTGTTGCGCGGGCGAGAATCCGTGCTTGCGGGCCAATCGGGCGTGGGGAAGTCGAGCCTCTTGAACGCGCTCGACCCGGGTTTGAACCTGCGCATCGGCGAAATCAGCACGAAGTGGGACAAGGGGAAGCACACGACCCGCGCCGCGCTGGTGGTGCCCCTCACGGGCGGAGGGTACGTCGTCGACACGCCGGGGCTGCGGGAGGTCGGCACGTGGGGCATCGACCCCGAGCTCCTCGCCGTCTGCTTCCCCGAGTTCCGTCGCTTCCTCGACCAATGCCGTTTCGACAACTGCCGACACCTGGCCGAGCCGGGCTGCGCGGTGCGGGAGGCGGCGGGGCAGGGCGCGTTCGACGCGGATCGACTCGTGTCCTACCAGCGCCTGTATGAAGAGGTTAGCGTGCCTTCCTGGTCCAGCGATCGGCGTCGCGGGAGGTGACTTTCTGCATCATCTGCGCGAACGCCTCGTCCAGATCTATCCCCTGTGAGTTCGCGAGACAGATGACCACGAACAGGATGTCGGCGAGCTCCATCGCGATCGAGCCCTCCGCCTCCTCGGGCTTCTTGGTTTTCTCGCCGAACCGGTGGTTCACCTCGCGCGCGAGCTCGCCCACTTCTTCCGACAGGCGCGCGAGGTTCGTGAGCGGTGGGAAGTACCCTTCCTTATATTGGCCGATCCAGCGGTCGACCGCCTGCTGGCTTTCGCGCAAGGACACAGGAGACTCCGGGCAATCGTGAACGCCGAGCTGCCACCGCTCGTCGCCGCGTTTGGCGGCGAGCGCTATGCCCTCCCCGCCGGGGGGCAGTTGAGTGCACTCCTCGCCCCGCCCTACGATGTGATTTCGCGCGAGGATCGTGCGCGCTACGCGGCACGGGATCCCCACAATATCGTGCATCTCATTCTGCCGGAAGCGCCGCAGAGTGGTGGCGACCGCTACGCCCACGCCGCGACCCTGCTCGCCGAGTGGCGGCGCGCGGGTGTGCTGCGGCGCGATCCGGGGGATTCAGTGTACGTCGTGGCCCAGGACTATGCGCTGGCCTCAGGCGAGCGGCGCACCCGCGTGGGGATGCTCGCGGCCGTGCGGGCGGAGCCGTTTGCGTCCCGCCGCGTCCGGCCGCACGAGCAGACGCATTCCGCGCCCAAGGCCGATCGGCTGGCCCTATTGCGGCAGACGCGGGCCAACCTCGAATCGATCTTCCTGCTCGCGCCCGACCCCGACCGGGCCCTGGCGCGGGCCTTGGCGAAGGTGGCGTCGGGAGTCCCGGTGGCCCGCGCGGAGCTCGACGGCGTCGCGCTGCGGCAATGGGTGGTGTCGGGCAGGCCCGCCACGGACCTCGCGGGGTTGGCCGGTCGAGCCCAGCTGTACATCGCGGACGGTCACCATCGCTACGAGACCGCGGTGGCCTACGCACAGGAGCATCCCGAGGCCGATCGGGTGCTGTCGTTCATCGTGTCCGCTGCGGATCCGGGGCTCACGATACTGCCCACACACCGCATCATCTTCGGCCCGGGGCGCGACCCCGCGAAGCTCGTCACCGCTTGGCGCGAGTGGTTCGAGGTGGGACGGGTGGCCCCATGTATGGATCGCGTCGCGCGCCTCGCCGAGCTCGGTCCCGAGCGGACGGCCTGCATCGTCGCATTCCCCGGCGAGTACGACGTCAGTCTCGTCCTCAAGCCGGGCGCGTCGCTGGACGGCGTTCCCGGCCTCGGCCGAACGCCCGCCGTCCGGTCGCTGGACGTGGCGCGGGTCGAGGCGCTGGTGGTGCAGCACATCTTCGGCGCCGGCACCGCCACGCCGTCGCTCGCGTACACGCCCGATCCGCGCGCCGCCTTCGAGGCGGTGCGGGGAGGGAGGGCGGCCGCTGCTGTCCTGCTCAATCCGACGAAGGTGGAGCAGGTGTTCGCGGTGGCCGACGCGGGCGACGTCATGCCGCCCAAGTCGACGTACTTCGTGCCCAAGGTGCCGAGCGGGCTCGCACTGCGCGCGGTGTCGTGAGGTGTATCTTACCGAGCCATGACTCCACGACCCCGGGATCGGATTCTCGCGAATCTCGAATCCATCTACCGCGAGGCCTACGAGCGTGCCAAAGCTGCGAACGATCAGGCGCGCATGGCCGATCTCGATGCCGTCTACCAGCGCGAGCAGCTTCTGCTCGAGGTGCTGCTCGATATCCGGGACACGCTCGCGGCGCAGCCGGGCGCCACCAGCATCACCACCGACAAGACTTCCGGGCCGGATCCTATCGCCGCGCTCGAGACCATCCGCCGCATCACCAGGCTCCGCTGAGGGACCGATGAGCCGACCCCTGTTCGCCGCGGTGCTGTGCCTCGTCTTCGCCGCCTGCGGGCGCAAGGCGGATCTCATCATCAGTGGCGGCCTGGTGTGGACCGGGCTGTCGACCGGAGCGCCGCACGCCGGCAACGTGGCGATCGCGAATGGCAAGATTCTGGCGATCGACGACGACGCCGGGATAGCCCGCTACGTCGGTCCGCACACCGAGCGGATCCGGGCGGATGGCGGTCTCGTTTTGCCCGGCTTCACCGATGGACACACCCACTTCGTGGACGGCGGCTTCCAGCTCGCGTCGGTCGATCTCCGCGATGCCGCGACTCCTGCCGAGTTCATTCGCCGCATCAAGCGGTACGCCACCACCTTGAAGCCGGGCGAATGGATCATCGGCGGAGACTGGGATCACACGCTGTGGCCTGGGCAACCGCTGCCCCGGCACGAGTGGATCGACTCGGTGACGCCGAACAATCCCGTGTTCGTGAATCGCGTGGATGGTCACGAAGCGCTGGCCAACGCCGTCGCGATGCGGGCCGCCGGCGTCACCAAAGACACGCCCACACCTCCAGGTGGTGAAATCCTGCGCGACGCCCGAAACGGAGAGCCGGTCGGGATCTTCAAGGATGGCGCGCTCGATGTGATCGGCCGGGCCGTGCCCGCGCCTTCACCCGAGCGAAGGGACTCGGCGCTGGCCCGGGCGCTCGCCCACGCGGAATCGCTGGGTGTCACCGCCACGGCGCATATGTCCGCTTCGTGGGCGGACTTGGCGAGCTACCGGCGGCTGGAGCGGGCGGGGCGGCTCACCCTGCGAGCCGCCCTCTACCTGCCGCTCGACGATTGGCGCACCGTGGCCGACAGCGTGCGGCGCGCCGGTTCGAGCGACGCGTGGCTCAAGATCGGCGGCTTGAAAGGGTTCATGGACGGCTCGGCCGGGTCACGCACGGCGTACTTTTTCGAGCCGTACAGCGATTCGACGGACTACCGCGGCCTGTTGCAGCACCCCGAGACGGACATGCGCCGCTGGATCGGAAACGCCGATTCGGCAGGCCTGCAGATCGCCGTGCACGCGATCGGTGATCGGGCCAACGCGATCATCCTCTCGATCTACGACAGCGTGACGCAGGTGCACGGCCCCCGCGACCGCCGCTTCCGCGTCGAGCACGCCCAGCACCTCCGCCCGGGTGACATTCCGTCGTTCGGCAGGCTGGGGGTGATCGCGTCGATGCAGCCCTATCACGCCATCGATGACGGTCGCTGGGTCGAGCGGCGGATCGGGCCGGTGCGAATCAAGACCACGTACGCGTTCCGCAGTCTGCTCGACACCGGCGCGAAACTGGCGTTCGGGTCCGACTGGACCGTCGCTCCGCTCGACCCGATCCTGGGAGTCTATGCCGCCGTGACGCGCCGCACCCTAGACGGGAAGAACCCAGGCGGTTGGGTCCCCGAACAGAAGATTTCGCTGGGAGAGGCGCTGCGGGCCTACACGGCGGGGAATGCGTACGCGACCTTCGACGACGCGACGCGAGGCGCGCTTGCTCCCGGCTACGATGCGGACATCGTGGTGCTCGATCGCAACCTCTTCACCATGGCGCCTGATTCACTCGACCAGGCCCGCGTCCGGTACACGATCGTGGGCGGCAAGCTCGTCTACCGCCGCTAGCGGGAGTAGGTGAATCCGGCGCCGTCGAGCGTGAGTGGCTTGGCCCCCCCCGCCCCGTCGCGCTCGACGCCGGCCCCGATCACCTCGCCCAAGACGATCGTGTGGTCTCCTCCCGGGAGCGTGGCGACGACGCGACACTCCACCCAGGCGAGTGCCTCGGCCAGGACCGGGACGCCCGACGCAGGCGCCGGCTTGGTCTTGATGCCCTTGAGCTTCTGAGATGCAGCCGCCGAGGGCCGGCCCAGCTTTTCGGCGACCTCGCGCTGCCCCTCGTGGAGGACGCTAACGGCAAAGTGGTGTGCGTCGCGGATCAAGCCGATGGTCTTGGAGGTGTTCTCGATCGCCACGGCCACCATCGGAGGATGGAAGGACGCCTGCATCACCCATGAGGCCGTGCTCGCGTGCTCGTCCCCCTCGTGCTTGACGGTGATGGCGTACAGGCCATACGGGAACAGGCGAAGCGCGGCTTGTGTGGTGGCGTCGTTCATGCGCTCAATATTGCTTCGTGCTCAGGCAATGTCGCAATTACGCCCCTTCGTTCGCAAGAACGCCCTTCCCGGACCGCGTCGCGCTTGCGAAGTTAGCCGGGTCCGCCCCGCTGGAGCTGTCGATGCTTCTGATCGTCGCCTTCGCCCTCGTCCCCACTCCGACAGAGAGGCTGAGCGCCCAACAGCCTACCTCGCCAGGACGCTCCGCGTACGAGGAGCTGCAGACCTTCTCGGGCGTGCTGAATCACATCCGTGTGAACTACGTGGACTCGGTGACGTACGCGCAGCTCGTGCGTGCCGCGATCGACGGCGTGCTGCACTCGCTCGACCCGCACAGTCGCTTCGAGTCGTATGCCGACCACGACAAGGCGGGGAAGCTCGAGCGGGGCGAGCTCGCGGTGACGGGCTTGGTGCTCGAAGACGTCGAGGGCGCCACGAGCGTCCTCGCCGTGCTGGCGAAGAGCCCGGCGGACAAAGCGGGGATCCAGCCCGGCGACCGCCTCGTGCTTGTCAATGACACGACCGTCGCGGGCCTCGATCCACGAGCCGTCGAGCTCCGGCTGGCTGGAGACAAAGGATCGAAGGTGCACCTGCGCTTCGAGCGCGGCCCTAGGCTCGAGCCCGACACGTTCTCCGTGACGCTCAAGCGCGATTTCCTCAAGACGCCTTCGGTGTCGATCGTGCGTCTCGCCGACGCGCAAACCGGTTATGTGCGTCTCGAGGAGTTCGGTGAGAAGGCGGCCCCCGAGGTCCACGATGCCGTTCGGGGGCTCCGAGACCAGGGCGCCACGCGGCTCATCCTCGACCTGCGCCGCAACCCGGGCGGCGTAGTCACCGCCGCCGTGCAGCTCGCATCCGAGTTCTTCCCAAAGAACACCGTCGTATTCCGGACCCGCGGCCGTAAGAAGGACGTCGATACGACGTATACGACCAAGCACGACGGCGATTTCCGCGACCTGCCGCTCATCGTGTTGATCGACGAGGGGAGCGCGAGCGCATCGGAAGCGCTGGCGGCTTCACTCCAGGATCACGACCGCGCGCTCCTCATGGGTCGCCGCAGCTTCGGCAAGGCCCTCATCCAGACCGGCTTTATCACGCCCCAGGGCGACCTCGTGTGGCTCACGATCGGCCGCGTGATCACGCCCAGCGGCCGCTTCATCCAGCGGCGGTACCGTGGCCTGCGGTACGAGGAGTACCGGGAGTTCGGCGGGGCCGGCGGTGCGGGCGAGGATACGCTCGAAGTCTTCCACACCGACCTCGGCCGTCCGGTGCGCGGCGGCGGTGGCATCGCGCCCGATGTCCTCCTCCCCCGGCCGGCGGCCGTGCCAGTGTGGTGGAGCGCCGCGTCCGACTCGGGCCTGGACGCGGGCGTAGCCGACAGCTTCGCCGCGACGCTGCCGGCGACGCCGGTGGCCCGCACGGCCTGGATGACGTCCCGCGCCGAGTGGCAAGCCAAGCTCGTCGTGCCATTCGTGGAGCGGGTGCGCAGCCGCTTCCACGTCGCGGCGCAGCCGGACTCGGTACTCGCCGCGCGGATCGGACGGAACTTGGCGATTCGCGTCGCCGAGGTGCGCTGGGGAATGAATGCCCGCGACGAATTCCTGGTGCGCAATGACCCCGACATCCGCGCCGCGCTCGACTCGTTCCCAAGGCTCGAGCAGCTTTTGAGCGCGCCGAAGTAGGACTATCTTTGTCCGATGGCGACGCGCGCCCAACCCCGGCCTCGGGCGGCCAAAGCCCTGTACAAGGGCGACCTGCTCGACATGTACCGGATCATGCTCCTGTCGCGGCGGCTCGACGATAAGGAGATCCAGCTCAAGAGTCAGAACAAGATCTTCTTCCAGATTTCCGGCGCCGGCCACGAGGCCGTGCTCGTCGCCGCCGGCAAGGTCCTGCGTCCTGCCTACGATTGGTTCTATCCCTATTACCGTGACCGCGCCCTCTGCCTGGCCCTCGGCATGACCCCGACCGAGATGCTGCTGGCCGCGGTCGGCGCCGCCGAAGACCCCAACTCGGGCGGGCGCCAAATGCCCTCCCACTGGGGGCACAAGGCGCTCAACATCGTCAGCCAATCGAGCCCGACCGGTACGCAGCTGCTGCAGGCGGTCGGTTGTGCGGAAGCACGGCTCAAGTACGAGCGCATCGAGGGGCTGACCGACAAGCCGATCCACGACGACGAGCTGGTCTACGTCTCCGCCGGCGACGGCACGACGAGCGAGGGCGAATTCTGGGAAGCGCTCAATAGCGCGAGCAACCTGAAGCTGCCCGTGCTGTTCCTGATCGAGGACAACGGCTACGCGATTTCCGTCCCCGTCGAGGTCCAGACCGCGGGCGGCTCCGTGTCGAAGCTGGTCCGCAACTTCCCGAACCTGCTCGTCGAGGAAGTGGACGGCTGCGATCCCGTGGCGTCCTATGATGTGCTGCTGCGCGCGACCGAATACGTGCGGCAGGGCAAGGGGCCCGCTCTGGTGC
The DNA here is from genome assembly GCA_035943095.1 of Gemmatimonadales bacterium. Classification (GTDB taxonomy): domain Bacteria; phylum Gemmatimonadota; class Gemmatimonadetes; order Gemmatimonadales; family GWC2-71-9; genus AG41. The sequence continues at coordinate 72,814 of DASZCN010000092.1, forward strand.
ACGCCAAAGTGCACCGGCCGTACTCGCACTCGCTCTCGGACGATGAGCGGCTCTACCGCCCGCCCAAGGAGCGGGAGGCCGAGGCGCGCAACGATTGTCTCGCGGTGTTCCCCAGGCGACTCGTGTCGGAGGGCTTCGCCACCGAGGCGGACATCGAGACGGTGAAGCGTCAGGTCGAAGAAGACGTGACGGTGGCCGCGGACATGGCCCTCGCATCGCCCCAGCCGGAGCCCGAGACCGCACTCCTGTACGTGTACTCGCCGGATGTGGACCCCACGTCGGAGCAGTTCGACACCGAGGACGATCCCCAGTTCGGGGGCGATCCCACCACCATGGTGGACCTCTTGAACGCGTGCCTGAAGGACGAAATGGCGCGGGATCCCCGCATCATCGTGTTCGGGGAAGACGTGGCCGACGTGAGCCGCGATCAGTACCTGGAGCAGGTGAAGGGGAAGGGCGGTGTGTTCACGGTCACACGCGGGCTGCAGCGCCGATTCGGGAGCGATCGCGTCTACAACTCCCCGCTCGCGGAGGCGAACATCGTGGGCCGGGCCATCGGGCTCGCGACACGCGGCTTGAAGCCTGTGGTCGAGATCCAGTTCTTCGACTACATCTGGCCCGCCTACCACCAGCTCCGCAACGAGCTCGCGACCCTGCGGTGGCGCTCGAACAACGCCTTTTCGAGCCCCGCGGTGGTGCGGGTTACGTACGGGGGATATCTCAAAGGCGGCTCCGTCTACCATTCGCAGACGGGGGCCGTCGTGTTCACATCCCTACCGGGGCTGCGCGTGGTATGTCCCAGCACCGCGCTCGACGCGAACGGCCTGCTGCGCACCGCCATCCGGTGTGACGACCCGGTCCTGTTTCTCGAGCACAAGCACCTCTATCGCCAGACATACAACAAGGCGCCCAACCCCGGGCCGAATTTCATGATCCCATTCGGGAAGGCCAAGGTGGTGCGCGAGGGCGCGGACCTGACGGTGGTGACGTACGGGGCGGTCGTACAACGGACGCTCGTCGCCGCCAAGCAGCTGGAGGAGCAGGACGGCGTCAGTGTCGAGGTGATCGACCTCCGGACGCTCGCGCCGGTGGATTGGGAGACGGTTGCCGCCTCGGTGCAGAAGACCAACAAGGTGCTCGTCGCGTATGAGGATTCGCTGTCCTGGGGCTACGGGGCGGAAATCGCCGCGCGAGCGGCCGACGAATGCTTCCCGTGGCTCGACGCGCCAGTGAAGCGCGTCGCTGCGACCGACACCTTCGTCGGGTACGCCCCCCGGCTCGAGGATTTCATCCTGCCGCAAGTGGAGGATCTCGCGCGCGCAATGCGCGACCTGCATGCGTTCTAGCGCCGCCCGCGCGTACGCCCTGTTGTTCTTCCTGTCCGGGGCAACGGGCTTAGTCTACGAGCTGTTGTGGGTACGGGTTCTCTACCAGACGTTCGGCTCCACCGTTCAATCGGTCACCACGGTCGTGGCCGCCTATATGGGCGGCTTGGGGCTCGGCGCATGGCTGTTCGGGCGTCGAGCGGACCGCGATCTTCAGCCTGGCGCGCTGTACGGCCGGCTAGAGGTGGCGATCGGGGTGTTCGGCGCCATCTCGCCGGTCGCGCTCGCCCTGGTGCACCGTCTCTACATCGGCCTGGCGAGCGAGTTTCAGTTGAGCGGCGCGGCGAGTGTGGCGCTACGGTTCGGCCTCGCGGCGCTCGTCCTGCTCGTGCCCACGACGCTCATGGGTGGCACCCTGCCGGTGCTCACGCGGGCCTTCACCGGCGCCGACCGCAACAAGCTGCAACGCTCGCTCGGCTTCCTGTACGGGCTCAACACGCTCGGAGCGGTCGTAGGCACGGCGCTCGCCGGCCTGTTCTTGATTGAGCAAGTCGGAATCCGGGCGAGCGTGCGGGCGACCGCCGCTGTAAACGTCCTGCTGGGCGCGGGCGCCCTGCTGCTCGCGCGGCGACTCCCGGACCAGCCACCCGCGGCCGTGCCCCCCGTGCCCCCCGTGCCCCCCGTGCCCCCCGTGCCCCAGATGCACCCGTCGGCGACGACCGGATTGCTGCCGTCGGTCGCACTGGTCTTGCTCGCCGCAACGGCGTTCGCTTCGCTGCTCGACGAGATTGCGTGGACGCGCGTCCTGGTCATGATCGTCGGCGGGTCGACGTACGCCTTTACGCTCGTCCTGCTCGTGTTCCTGCTCGGCATCGGGATTGGAAGCCGCATCGTGGCCGGCGACGGGCTCACGCCGGCCCGGACGGCGGCGTACGCCGCCCTGGCACAAGCGATCACCGCTGCGGGGTCGAGCCTGCTGTTCGTCGTCTTCGCTGCGCTGCCCCGCTACATCATCGCGATCTTTCAAGTGCCCGCGCTCGGCGCCACCGAGCGCCTGCTGGCCATGGGGGTGGTTGTGGGAGCCGTCGTCCTGATCCCTGCGATCGGGATGGGGATGACGTTTCCGCTCCTCACCGAGCTCCTAGCGCCGCCGGGTTCCGCGCGCGGTGCCGACGTTGGCCGGGCATACGCCCTCAATACGCTGGGCAGCATCGCCGGGGCAGGACTCACCGGGTTCGTTCTCGTTGTGACCCTCGGGACCGATGTCACGCTGCGCGTGGGCGTGGGCATCAACGTCGTAGCTGCCCTGGTGCTTGCCTGGCTGGCGGCGCGCGGGGTCCCGGAGGGCTCGCCGGAGCACGGCGCGCTGCGATTCCGGGTCCTCGCCGGGGGCGGGTTGGCGACGCTGGCGTTCGTCACCGCCTTCGCCGCGCCGCGCTGGAGCACGCGGCTCATCGACCTCGGGCCGAGTATTTACGCCCGCGAGCCGATGGACGCGCGCATGGTGACGGAGTTTCTCCAGCACCGCGGTTCGCGCCAGCTCATGTATGCCGAGGGGTGGAACGCCACGGTCTCGGTCTGGGAGGGCATCACCGGCCGGACGCTCAAGGTGAACGGCAAGGCGGATGCGTCGGACTACGGCGACATGGACACTCAAGTCATGCTGGGGTTGGCGGCCGTAGCTGCCCACCCGAACCCGCGCACCGCGTTCGTGGTGGGGTACGGCAGTGGCGTTACCGCCCGCGTCCTCTCCGACGTCCCGGGGTTGCGGCGGGTTCGCGTGGCCGAGATCGAGCCGGCGGTGCTCGATGCGGGGCGGTACTTCCGCCACGTCAACGGTAATGCCCTCGCCCGGCCGAACGTCTCGATCGTCGTGGACGACGCGCGCAGCGCGCTGCAGCTCGATACGACTCGGTATGATGTCATCGTCTCGGAGCCCAGCAACCCGTGGCTTGCGGGGGTGGCAACCTTGTACACCTCCGAGTTTTTCCAGGTAGTGCGAAGCCGGCTCACCGACGGTGGCGTGTTCTGCCAGTGGGTCCAGCTCTACCAGCTCCCCCTCCCTGTGGTCACCGGCATCGTGCGGAACGTTCGGGCCGTGTTTCCACACGTGCACCTCTGGTTCGGTGCTCCGGGCGACGTGATGGTCCTCGGTTCGGCAGAGCCACTCCGCTACGATCGAGCATGGCTTACGCGGCTCCTCGGTCCCGGCGGGGCCTTGGCCGGGCCGGGCCGGGAGTATCTCGGTGTGGACCGGCCGGAAGACTATTTCGGCCATTGGCTCCTCGGTGACGCGGGTGTCGCGCGGCTGCTCGAGCACCCGGGCATCGTTCATCGCGATGACCGGCCCGCGCTCGAGTTCGTGGCCGCCCGTCGGTTCATCGACGGCCGGGGCACGGCTGGAGTCTTCGACTCTCTGGCGAGCATCCGCGCCGCGACCCAGTTGCAGGACAGTCTCTCGCCGGTCCTGTTCGCACATGCATTGACGGTCCGGCGCGGCGATCCGGTGAGTTTTCCCTATCTGGACGCGATGCGTCGGACCCGGCCGGAGCCCGAATGGACCGCCTTCACGGCGGCGGTGTTGCTCGGCACGGGCGACACGAGCTTCGCCGATTCCACACTGCCTCGGCTGCACGTCGCCGCCCGGAATCCCGAAGCCTGGCTGTTGAGCGGCCTGGTGGCGGTCCGGCGGAATCAGGACGCCCGAGCCCGGCCGCTGCTCGCGGGCGCGCTCGCGGCGGGGGCCGACACGGCGGAAGCCCGGGCGGCGTTGGCGGCGCTGGACGTGCGCAGTCGCCGCTGGGCTCCGGCCGCCGCCGGGATCCGCGCGGTGGTTGCGACGGCGCGAGGCACCCTGCGGCATCCGTACCCCCGCGCGTGGCTCTCCGATGCGCTCACGCCGTTCGTCTTGGGCGGGCCTCCCGCCACGGCCGATAGTCTGCTGTCCGAGGCAGTGGCCATGCGGGCTGGATGGTACAAGCTGCACGAGTTCCGCGCCGTGGCAGCGCTGCGCGTGGGCCACTGCGACACGGCCGCCGACGAATTCATCGTGCTCTTGGATTTTGGAATCGAGCTGGTCGACGCGCCGCAGTGGCTGCAGCGGTGCCGCCAGGGGCAACGGCGCTAGGCGCCGGTCTGTTCTCCCAGAATCGCCTTCACTTCGCCCGCCGCGGCGATCGCGTGATCCACGTCGCGCGACAGGTTTCGCGCTTGCTGTGTCGCACGCGTGAGATCGTCGAGGGCCACGGCTACGCCCGCGGAGCGCAGCCGGAGCAGATCGAACCGCACGTTCTGCATGGCCAGTACGCACGACTCCAGCTGATCGGCCACGAGCTGGCGCCGGGTCAGGAGGTCCGTAAGCGCCTGGCGCTGGCGCGCCAGCAGGCCCACCTGGCGATCCCGCTCGGCGCTTTCTCCCTGTCGTTTGATCGCGTTGATCTTTTCGTCGAGGCGCAGGAGCGCCCCCTCGTCCACCGTACCGCTCATCGCGTGCAGCGTCCGGGCGAGCTCCTCGGCGCGACCGAGCAGCCCGTCCGCCGTGGCGACGACGTCCGGAAGCAGCTTCCGCTCCGACTTGGGAAGACGGTCCACGATCCGTAGGATTGCCTTGCGATCGCTGCGCGCCTGCTGGATCGGCTCCACTTGGCGGCCGAACTCGTCGGTCGTGGCGCGCGGCAGGTCCATGGGGCGCTTGCCCGCGGCGGCCAGTCGCGCCTCGATCGCGTCGGGCGCCGGCGGCCGCGCGAACACGTCTCGCCACGAGTACCCCGCATGCCAGAGGCGGACGTATCGGGGCACGAGCGCTGTGCCGCCCCAGATCGCGGCGACGAACAGTGACCAGCTCGGCGTGTGGCTTCCGGTGGCGATGTTGATCACGAACAGCGAGCCGCACACCGAGGCCCAGGTCACGAACCGGCTTCGGAGCTCGCGGACGATTTCCGGTTCCCCGCTCGGTGCCAACGTCGGTACGTCACGCGCCCGGTCGATGCGTCGCGCCGGGCGGTCCAGGGCCCGAGGGGCGTTCGAGCGCGGCCGTGGCAGGGGTGACGCCCGGGCATCGCGCGACACCGGTGGCGCGCTCGGGCGGCGCGGCTGGTAGGTCGTTGCGCTGCGCGCCTCGAGCGCGCGGCGCAAGGCGTCCGCGGTTGGCCAGCGATCGTCCGGGTCCTTTTCCAGCGATCGCATCACGCAGGCGGCCAGATCGTTCGGCACGTCACGTCGCTTGTCGGTGACGAGCGGAGCCAGCTCGGTGATGTGCTTCAGCAGGATGCCCGGGACCGTCGGCGCGTGGAAGGGAAGCTCTCCGGTCAGCATCTGATACGCCACAACACCGAGGCTGTAGATGTCCGAACGGCCGTCGATCTCCCGGTCACCGGCCGCCTGCTCAGGGCTCATGTAATGTGGAGTGCCGATGGCCACGCCCGTGCCGGTCAGCGTCGCTCCCCCCGTGGTCGAGGAGAGCGCCTTGGCGATCCCGAAGTCCGTGACGACCACGCGACCGCGGCTGCCTTCGAGCAGAATGTTGTCCGGCTTCACATCGCGGTGAATGATCCCGAGTGCGTGAGCGGCCCCCAGGGCGTCGGCCGTCTCCAGCATGATACGGCGAGCCTCGTCGGGCGCGAGCCGGCCGCGGCGCTTGAGCTTGGCGCCAAGCGACTCCCCGTCCACGTAGGCCATGACGAAGTACACCAGGCCGTCGGGCCCCTCGCCTACCGAGTGGATGGGTACGATGTGGGGGTGGGAGAGTCGCGCCGCCGTCTCCGCTTCCCGCAGGAAGCGCAGCCGGATCTCCTCCCGGAACGCGAGCTCCGGGGGCAAGACCTTGACCGCGACTTGGCGCTTCAAGCGCTCATCACGGGCGCTAAACACCACGCCCATCCCGCCCCGGCCGATCTCCCCTTCGAGCGTGTATGCGCTGCCGAGCGCCTGGGTCAGGCGGTTGGTGAGTGACTTGTCGGCGTCGTTCATCCGGGTCCGCGTGAAGGCCGCGCGGATAGATTAGCCGGGCGGCGCCGAGCCTGCAACCAGCCAGCGGCTCGCGACTTACGCTTGCCGCCGTGATGGCGCGCGGCGAGATGGCTTATAGGCAGCCCCTGCCTTATTGGCCGCTGATGGGTGGAACGCGCGTGCTCAACCAAACGTTTTTGTGTGGCACGGACGATGCTAAGTCGGTTCCGATCGATGCTGACATCACTCTTACACGAGTTGAACGCCCATGTCTGAACGACTGACGCTTCCGGTGCTCCCGCTCCGGGAGGTCGTGCTGTTTCCGGGGGTCTCGATGCCGATCGGCGCGGGACGTCCCACCACGCTGCGTGCCGTCGAGTCCGCGCTGAAGAGCGACTCGCGCCTGATCTTTGCCGTCGCACAGCGGGAAAACGTTGATACCGTCACACCCGGCATCCTCTATACCACCGGGACGCTCGCGAAGATCAGCCAGATCCAGCGCGGGTTGGGCGGTGTCCAGTTGCTGCTGCACGGCGAGCACCGCGCGACGGCCCTGCACTACAACGACAACGGACGCTACCTCGAGGCCGTGGTACGGGAAGTGGACGACCTTGCCCCCCTGAGCCTCGAGGATCCGGCATTCGTCGCGCTACATCGGGAGGCCCGGGAGCGAGCTGCGGAGTTGGGCGAGAAGTCGGGACTCCCCGAAGAGGTGGTCCGCCAGGTGCTCGAAGGCGTCACCGATCCCGGCCGCTTGGCGGATCTGGTGGCTGGCTATCTCGAGATCAAGCCGGCTGAGCGCCAGGGACTACTGGAAGCGCTCTCCGTGGAAGATCGGCTGCGCCGGGTGCTCGTACACGTCCAACGCCAGATCGGCGTGCTGGACGCGCAGGAACACATCAAGTCGCAAGTGCAAGAGGAGCTCGGCGAGCGGCAGCGCGAAATGTTTCTGCGCGAACAGATGAAGGCCATCCGCAAGGAGCTCGGGGAAGAGGACGAGACCACCGAGGGGGAGCAGCTGCGCAAGCGCCTCGAGACGCTTGACCTCCCCGAGGCGGCCAAAAAAGAGGTAGCGCGCGAGCTGGAGCGGCTCGAGCGGGCAAACCGCGACTCGATGGAGGTGCAGGTCATCCGCACGTATCTCGAGACCGTGGCCGAGCTGCCGTGGAACAAGCGGGCCGAGGAGTCCCTCGACCTGAAGCGCGCCGCGGAAATTCTCGAGCAGGATCACTACGGGCTGCAGGACGTGAAGGATCAGGTCCTCGAGTTCCTCGCCGTCCGGCAGTTGCGCCAGCGGTCGCCTGAGAGCGTGCCGCAGAGCAAGCCGGATGAGGAGCAAACCCGGGGCTCGATTCTCCTGTTCGTGGGTCCCCCCGGCGTGGGCAAGACGTCGATCGCCAAGTCGATCGCGCGCGCCATGGGGCGGCCCTATGTGCGTATCTCCCTTGGGGGCGCCCGCGACGAAGCGGACATTCGCGGCCACCGCCGTACCTACGTCGGGGCCATGCCCGGTCGCATCATCCAGGGCATGAAGCAGGCAGGGGCCAAGAACCCCGTATTCCTGCTCGATGAGGTGGATAAGCTGGGCGTCTCGTTTCAGGGCGATCCGGCCGCGGCGCTGCTCGAGGTGCTGGACCCCGCGCAGAACGATTCCTTCACGGATCACTACCTCGGTGTACCGTTCGACCTGTCGGAGGTCTTGTTCGTCGCGACCGCGAACTTCCTGCAGAGCATCCCGGGCCCACTGCTCGATCGGCTCGAGACCGTAAACTTCGCGGGCTACACCGAGCGCGAGAAGCTCGAGATCGCGAAGCGGTACCTGGTGCCGCGCCAGGTGCGGGAGAACGGCCTGACCACCGAGCAGTTCGCGGTGACGGACCCGGCGTTGAGCGCGATCGTCTCGAGCTACACGCGCGAAGCTGGGGTCCGCCAGCTGGAGCGCGAGATCGGCAAGCTCGGCCGGAAGGTGGCGCGCCGGATCGCTGGTGGTGACGCAGAGCGCGTCACCGTGGATGCCCCGGACGTGGACGACCTGCTCGGGCGTCCGAAAGTCCATCCCGAGCGCAAGGCGGGGGAGGATCAGGTTGGCGTGGCGACCGGCATGTACTACACGCCGGTCGGCGGCGACATCATGTTCGTCGAAGCGAGCGTGATGCGCGGCAAAGGTGAGCTCGTGTTGACGGGTCAGTTGGGCGACGTGATGAAGGAGTCCGCCCGCGCCGCCCTCACGTACGCCAAGTCCCATGCCGATCCGCTGAGCATTCCGGAGGCGGCCTTCGCCAACACGGACATCCACGTTCACGTTCCTGCGGGCGCGATCCCGAAGGACGGCCCATCGGCCGGTGTGACCATGGCGACGGCACTGGTATCTGCGTTGTCCCGGCGGCCCGCGCGTCATGATCTCGCGATGACCGGTGAGATCACGCTCCGCGGTCGCGTACTGCCGATCGGCGGTGTGAAGGAGAAGGTGCTGGGCGCCGTACGAGCGGGGATCCGGACGATCGTGCTGCCCAAGGAGAACGGGGCAGATCTGGACGACCTCCCGGAAGACGTGCGGCGGTCTCTCGACGTGCACTTGGTGGAGGATCTGGACGAAGTCCTGACACTCGCCCTGCGGGGCGCCCGGTTCGAGGCCGGCCACCTCATATTCGACGGTGAGGCACCAGTGGAGCCGAGCCTCGTCGCGAAACACAACTAAGCCGCCGAGTTGACCGTCCGCCAGCCCCCGGGGAGACTCCCCGGGGGTTTTTTGGGGGGGGGGGGGGGGGGGGGGGG
>DASZCN010000093.1:0-9649 GCA_035943095.1 Gemmatimonadales bacterium
GCCGGTGAGGCGATGCCACACCCAGGCGCCGTAGGCGGTGACGACGGCCGCGGTGCAGATGGTCCCGCCCGCCAGGGCGAACGCGGTCGGCCACGCTTCTCGCTCGTAGAGAAACACCGCTACCCGAACCAGCGCGAAAAACGGCAGCAGGGCCACGAGGACGGTCTTCGCGGCGAAGCCGACGATCTGGACCGCCCATGGGCCCAGGCGCGGCTCGCGGCGGGCTGTCTCGAGCGCGCCGACCAAGCGGTCCCACTCGCCGAGGGCGCTCGAGACGAGCCGAGGCGTGGTCACGCGGCTCCGTACGGACGCCTTCCGTCCAGGGTTACGCCCCTGTGCAAACCCGGGCTTGCCGCTGGGCGGCGTCGCCCTCAGCGCGATACGACCTTGACCTCCTTCACCTCAACGGGCTGACCGGCTACAAGAATCGGAGCCTGGCGCTCCTGGGCGGTCTTGTTGAACGCGGCCACGTCGGTCCGAACCAGGTCGTTGAACCGGACCAGGTAACCGTCGAGCGCGGTCCGGAGCTCCTTCAACCGGGCCGCGACCACCTCGCTCGGCGGCTGGGCATAGGCGAGTGACAGCCCAAACCCGAGCCCCTGCAGCCGGTCCTGAAACCGGTTCAAGTAATGCACGTCGTCCTGCCCGGCGTCCCGTTGCACCTCGGAGTTGTACAAGCTGTCCTTGAGCTCCTTGAGCTTGCGACCGAGCTCGCGCGCACCACTCTGCACGGCGGTGTCGGCGGCCGCGTTATCGCGCAGGGCCTGCTGCGTGTTTTTGAGCTGTGTTTCGAGGCTCACGATGCGGTTGAGCAACTCGTGGAGCGCCGACACGGCATTGCGCCACTCGAGCCCCGCCCGAAGCTGCGCCGCGAAGGCCGCCGGGTCGCCCCCGAGGATCGGGTCCGGCTGTACGGTGACGGTCTGTGTCGCCGCGTGGCTTCCGGCGGCCACCGTTACCGTGTACGTGCCGGGGACGACGCGCGGGCCGCCGACGTTGCGGAACGGATTCTCCTCCTCCTCCGCGCCTGTGGGCTTTTCGAAGTTGAGCCGGGTGGGCGCGGCATACCGCAGATTCCACACGAACCGGTTCACGCCCTGCTTGCCCGGTCCGCTCGAATCCACCACGACGGTATCGCCGTGGGCGTCGGTGACGGTCACGATCACGCCGGCACGCCGCGCGCGCGCGCCCCCGTCCCCGGAACGACCCGACTCGCCAGTCCGTCCCGCTGCGCCACTCGTATCGAGTGCGGCCTTGAGGAAGTAGTCGATGACCGCGCCCGCGGGCGCGTTGGGTGTCGTGAAGCGAGATGGGGCCGCGCCGTTGCGGCGCGGGCGCACACGGATCTGGGCCGGCACGGCGCTGAACACGTGCAAGTCTCCGGCGGCCACCTCGGGCGTGAGCTCTTCGAGCGCCGTGATGTTGTCGAGCAGGAACAGGCCGCGACCGTGCGTCGCGATAGCCAGATCGTGACGTCCTACGAACTGGACGTCGTACACGGGCGTCGTCGGGAAGTCCGCCTTGAGGGGCTTCCAACTCGCGCCGCCGTCGCGTGAGTACCACAACGCCGCGTCCGTCCCGAGCACCAGGAACCCGCGGAGGTTCGGATCTTCCCGCACCACGTGTGCGGGGACGTCGGGCGGGAGCCCCTTCCCGATGTCCGTCCACGTCTTCCCGAAGTCGCTCGTCTTGTACACGTACGGACGGCGGTCGTCGAGCTCGTGGCGGTCGATCGCCAGGTAGGCCGTGCCCGCGTCGAAGGGCGAGACACCGATCTGATAGACCCTGCCCTCGACGTCCTTGCTCTGGCCCGGGAAATGACCGGCCACGTTACTCCAGGTGCGCCCGCCATCCCGCGTCACGTGCACGAGCCCGTCGTCCGAGCCGACCCAGATGACGTTAGAGTCGGTGGGCGCGAGGGTGATCGTGAGGATCGTGTTGTAGGTCTCGGCTCCCGAAATGTCGTACTCGATGGGCCCGCCGCTCGTCACCTGCTTCGACTTGTCGTTGCGTGTCAGGTCGGAGCTCGCCACCGCCCAGTGCTCGCCGCCGTCTCTGCTCCGGAACACCACGTTCCCGCCCAGATAGACCGTGTTCGCATCCCGGGATGACACGGCGATCGGCGAGGTCCAGTTGAACCGATACTGCAGGTCGGCCGGCTTCATTTCGGACACACCGGATGCGTAGGGCCGGATCGAGCGGACCAGGCCGGTCTTTAGGTCCAAACGCGTGATGCTGCCGTTCTGCGAATCGACGTACAGGATGGACGAGTCACCGGGCGCGATCACCGCGTATTCCCCGTCCCCGCCGGTCACGGTGAACCATTCGGCGCCACTCAGTCCGCCGCCGGCACCAGGGCCAGGGACACCGCTTGACGGCCCGCACCAGGCGTTGTTGTCCTGCAGGCCGCCGCACAGCATGTACGGACTGTCCCCGCCCGAGGCCGAGACCATGTAGAACTGCTCGACGGGGAGGTTGTTGAGGAAGCGCCAGCTCTTGGCGCCGTTCTCGGTCAGGTAAACGCCGCCATCATTGCCCTGAATCATGCGATCGGCGTTTTGCGGGTCGATCCACAGCGCGTGGTGGTCCACGTGGACGCCGCGGTCGATCGGCGTCGTGGTCTTGCCGCCGTCGTCGGAGCGGAGCAGCAGGAACGACGAGAAAAAGAGCTTCCGGTCGTCCACGGGCGATACGTGGAGCAGGGAGAAATAGAAGGGGCGGGCGGACAACCCGTGGAAGTCGGACACCTTGGTCCAGTGATCGCCCTGGTCCCTCGAGTCCCACAACATGCCCTGGGTGGTCTCCACGAGCGCGTACACGTGGCTGGGATTCGTGAGGCCCACACCGAGGGCGATGCGGCCGACCAGACCTGTGGGCAGCCCCTGCTTGAGGCGCTGCCAGGTCAGCCCGCCGTCTGTCGAGCGGAAGATCCCGCTCGCCGCCCCACCTGAGACCAGCTCCCAGGGTCGACGCTCGAACTGCCACATGCCCGCGAACAATACGCGCGGATTGCCCGGAACCATCACGAGGTCCCCCGCACCGGTCGTGTCGTTCAGGAACAGGACCTTCTGCCACGTTTTCCCGCCATCCGCCGTGCGAAATACGCCGCGCTCGGCGTTCGGTGCCCAGACGTGACCGAGCGCGGCCACGAACACGATGTCGGGGTTGGTCGGATCGATCACGATGCGGCTGATCTGGCCGACGTCCGCGAGCCCCATCGCCTGCCAGCTCTTGCCTCCGTCGGGCGACATGAACACGCCTCGTCCATCGACGACGTCGTTCCTCGGGTTGCCCTCTCCCGTGCCCACCCACACCAGGTTCGGGTTCGACGGCGCGAGCGCGATGGCACCGATGGATGCGGTCGGCTGATCCTTGAAGACGGCGTCCCAGGTATCCCCGCCGTCCGTGGTCTTCCATACTCCTCCCGCCGCCGCCCCGACGTAGTACACGTTGCGGTCGCCCGGCACGCCGACGACCGCCGCGACCCGCCCGCCACCGACCGACGGCCCGAGATTTCGGAACTTGAGGTTGTTGAGCGAATCACCCGGAGGAGCGGGCGCCGGCGTTGCCGCCGCGGCCGGCTGACTCTTCGCTCGCTTGTTCCGGCCCTGGCCCGCGAGTGGTGTGGCGACGAGGACGGCGAGCAACGCGGCGCAAAGGCGGAACATGAACGGCTCCTTCGAGGGAGAGGGCGCGTGGACGAGGTGGTGATTTATCGGCCGGGTTCCGACGCGTCAAGCACGCCGGCCGGTCCGGATGTTGCTCGGCCGCGACAGGGCGGCTGCCCCGTCTGGCGGTGACCAGGACGGCGGGGCATAGTCAAGCCAGAGATCACACCGGGAGACCGCCATGGCCGACACGATTCGCAAGATCAGCTATTTCTACACGACGATATCGGACAAACCGGGCGGAGGCGCGCGCCTGCTCGAGAGCCTGCGCAGCGGCGGCGTGAATTTGCTCGCGTTCCACGCGTTCCCGAGCGCCCGCAAGGCGCAGGTGGATTTCGTGCCGGCGGACGCCGGGCTGTTCACCGCCGCCGCGAAGGGCGCGAAGATCAAGCTGTCTAAGCCGAAGACGGCGTTCCTGATCGATGGCGACGACCGCGTGGGTGCGTTGGCGAGCGTCATGGCTCGACTGGGGTCCGCGAAGATCAACGTGACCGCCGTGACCGGCCTGTGCGCCGGGATGGGACGCTACGGGGCGATTCTCTGGGTGCAGCAACGCGATGTAAGCAAGGCCGCCTCGGCGCTCGGCGCCATGTAGCTCACGCGCTGCCTCCGCGGGGCGGTGGTTCGCGATGCTAAGCGCTAGGGAGACGCGGTTGTCCGTCGTCGCGGTAGTCCGTTGGCCCCCGCGTTGGCCCCCTGTGGTTGTGCGGCCCTGTGGTGTAATTGGTAGACGCCCGATCTTGAGGGGGCGGTGCCGTGAGGCGTGTTGGATGAATGCGGGGTTTGAAATCTCCGCGCCTGCGCCGCTCCGCATCCCAGTGGATACGCGACCCCCTTCGATCGCGAGCGAACGGTTGTCACGAGGCCCACGCTAGGGACCGGAATCACACGCCGAGAGCAACCCGAGATGCTTTCGTCTTAGAATTGCTACCCCCGGCTACCGCCTTGATGGGACTGCCTTCGACTCGGTGGCGTAGAGAATCGGTCTTGGGGACTGGTCGCGGCGTCGCGAAGAACGACCTCGCCGGTCGTGGTGGTCACCCATGCGGCTCCGACAGCGTCAGGCTTTGCTCTCAGGTTTTCGATTCGCGCGCAGTTCGCAACAGCGGGCGCCCCCTCGTACTCCCGCGGCGACGGATTACGTGGAGGGGGGATCATCGGTCAGCTTGCCAGCACTTCGATCCGCTCACATTATAGAACGTCCAAGCCGATGGTGCCTCGGCCCCGCAGCCCTCTCGCCTCGCTCTGACGCCGTTTTCCGACGCCACCCCGATTCCGAGATGCCCCATCGAATCCACGGCCAGCGGCCTTGCACCTGCCACGCAGGGCGTACTTGTTCGGAGGTGCTCTATGCGGCTCATGACGCAGTTGCTCCCAACGGTCCTCGTGGCGGCTATCGGTTGCCGAGACCCAAGTCTTGCACCGACGACCGGGGGCGGTGCCCACCGGTCCTTCGACGTCCTAGCGAGCGCCGCGTGTCCAGCGACCGCGACGTTCACGGTGACCGATGAGGCGGGTTTCCGGGCAGCGCTCGCGGCCGCCACGCCCGGTGACGTGATTGCTGTAGACGGCACGATCGCGATTACGGCGGACGATTCGATCTTCACTGATGATCTCACTATCACCTGCGCGACGCCCGGCTCCGGTCTCGTCGCGACCGGGAACGGGGTTTTTGACATGCTGACGATCGGGGCAAAGGGGGTCGTGGTCGACGGGCTCGTGCTCGATGGCAGTCAAGCCGGTGACTCGCCCTTCTTTGCCATGAACGACGGCGTGACCTTCTTCGCGCAAGACGTGCGGTTCACGAACAACACCGTGACCTGTACGCCGGTCGGGTTGTGCGTGTTTTTCGCGGGCGGCCTACGGCCGGTGGTGCGGGATAACTCGTTCCAATCCCCGGGGGCCGCTTCGGGGATCCAATTGCAAGCCAACGGCCCCGACCCGACCGCCGCCGTCCTGCCGTTTCGGATCGACGGTGCCCGCATCGAGCGGAACACAATCGTCGCCACGATCCGCTCGGGCGGTGGTGGGGAGTTCGGTGCCTTCGGTGCTATTCGCCCGTTCGAGGCCGATGACGTCGTGATCGCCGACAACGTGGTGACGGGCCCTTGGCAACGCGGTATCAGCGTGACGCGGCTTAGCGGCAGCCGCATCAGTGGCAATCAGATTCAAGGCGCCTTGCTCGACGGCTTCCACACGTCGGCCGCATTGTTCCTTCCCACGCGGCCGGTCTCGGGCAACCTGTTCGTCAACAACGTCGTCACGGGTGCGGGAAGGGCGGGAGCGTTCGTCCACTTCGCGTGCACCAACCAATTCCTGGCGAACAATCTGCAGGGCAATGCGGGCGGTCTTGGGGTCTTCTTTGATGAGCTCACCGGCGCGAATGTCGTCGTTGGCCCGGCGAACGCGGTGGTGATCGACAACGGGGCCTTCGACTGTGACCGCGATGGTGACACGGATCCGAATATCCTCCGAGGTATCGCCGCCGGGAGGGGGGCGAATCCCACCACTGGGGCGAGCGACCCCATGCCGATCACTCGGCGCGGCATCGTATTGCAATAGCCGGTCTCGCTGAGTGGTCGCGGCGGTGGTGCAGCCCGCCGCTTTTGCGCTCGTTCACATCGGCACGGGTTAATCGCAGCTTAAGCGCGATCCGTTAGGCCGCACTCGGAAGGTGCCGAAATGGCCTCAGCCGTACCGCTTCGTATTCACCTTACCGTTCTATTCGGTCGTGCCGTCACGTGCACCGCTAGGACAAGCTGCGATAGGCGCATCGATCCTCCTGCGGTCACTCGCGCTCGCGAGGGGCGCCGCGGGTCGGTAGGCCGGCGCTTCGCGCTCGTCAAGGAGTCATCGCTGGGGGTCGCTGGCTGCCAGGTGACGAGCTCGAGCGTCTGGTTCCGCAACGAGCTAGCCCAACATGCCCGGCTGGTTCGGTTGGTGTGTGGTCCTGACCAGCTACAAGATCCCCGTCCCCCGCCCGTAGGTTTGTTGCGCGCGCGCGACAGACGCTACGATGGCCAGTTTGAAATGGCCTCGCCCGGAACTTGCGGCATACCCGCAACACTGCGTGCTCGAAGGTTCTTATCCCTCGGCCCCGCCGCTGCGGTCCACGGAACCCATCCGCTCGAGTGGCATCGAGGGCACCCAGTCGTAAGGCCCTTGTGAGACTCCTCGTCCTTGCGCTGTTCGTCGCACCCGTGGGGGGTTGCGGTGGCGATCACGGACCGACCTCGCCTCCGCTTGGTCCAGCCGCCAGGCTCGCGTTCATGGTTCCGCCCTCCAGCGTAAGAGCTGGAACTCCGATCAATCCTGCTGTCTTTGTGATGGTGCAAGACGATCGCGGCAACGTCGTCACCGATTCGCCGGTCACCATTAGCATGGCGCTCATGGGAGGAACTGGTGGCGCAGCGCTTGGTGGCGCGCTCACGCAGACGACATCCCAGGGGGTGGCGATGTTTGCGACCCTGACTGTTGACTCTGCTGGCGCGGGCTACGCGTTGCGCGCCACAGCAGGCGACCTCATGAGCACGACGAGTGGCAGCTTCACCATCAGTCGGCTCGACGCTGCGGCCGTGTACGTACACCTCGAGAGTGACGCAGGCGATTACATCGGGGCCGGTCAGAAATACAGTTATGACCCGGAGAGCGCGATCATCTCGGCGACCGCGACCGGCAACCACCTGACGCTCAATATCACGGGCGCCCAGTCCTGGATCGGTGAATTTCAGGGGCCGAGCTCGCAGACTCGGCTCACGCCAGGACAGTACACGGGTCTGCAGCGCTATCCATTCAACGATCCGGCTCAGGGTGGCCTGAGCTGGTACGGCGAGGGGCGAGGTTGCAATACTCTCGTCGGGTCATTCGTGATCGATAGCGTGACGTATGTCGTCGACAGCTTGACCGGCATCGACCTGAGCTTCGAACAACATTGTGAGGGCGGCACCCCGGCGCTGCGCGGAACGATCCATTGGAGGGCGGGCGTGCCGTTCACACCGCCGGGGCCGGTGTATCCGGTTCCAGCCGGTCTCTGGCGGCCAGCCGCTAGCTCCACGCCGGCGAGCGGCAACTTCGTGTATCTGCAGAGCGACACCGGCGACTACATCGGAGGTGGTGGGACCCACACCTACACGCCACAGAATTCTACTATCAGCGTCACGGCGGGCGCAGACGACGTATCCATCAGAGTGTTCGGAGACCAGACGTGGGCTGGGGGCTTGCGAACGATGGTGGGCGTGAGCCCAGTCCAGCCGGGGTTCTATTCAGATCTCGGGCGGGTCGGCTTTCAGAACCCCGTGAAAGGAGGATTTGGATGGGGTGGCGGGTCGAGCGGCTGCAATGCAAGTATCGCCTGGGCTGCCATCGATCGCATCGTCTATACGAACGGGACGCTGAGCGGTCTGGATATGCGTTTTGAATACCACTGTGAATTGGCCGTCCCGGCGTTGCGTGGGGTGATTCACTGGAGTGGTTAGCGCCCTCAGCACGTGACGTAGACACACCTGGGTGAGGGCGGGTTGGTCGTGCGGGAACTGCCGCCGCAGCTTGAGCGCGATCCGTTAGGCTGCGGCCCACAACCATCCCTCGAGGAGCGTCTGTGGCTCGCAGGTTCGACAGGCGGACGACAGTACGCCTCGCATGGTGGGCGCTGTTTGTGACCCTGCTACTCGGGCGGCCGAGACTGGCGCGAGCCCAGCATCGTACCATTCTCGACTACGGGCTGGCGGCCGGCTCCACGGCGCTGCTCATGGCCGACTGGTCACAGACCCTACGAATGGCAGATAACCCCCGTCATTGGAGGGAACTCAATCCACTGCTGGGCCCTCACCCAACGGAAGGTCGCGTCAACACGATAGCGGGCCTTACCGTGGTATTGAACGGTAGCGCCCTCCTTCTGCCCAAGGTCCCGCGTCGCATCTGGTACGCGGCGGTCACGGTCGTGGAGATGGTGGCGGTGGCACACAATCTCTCTCTGGGCGCCGCGATCGGCTTCTAGGTCAGCGCCGCAGCGGCTAAGTGAACGGTCCAAGTGATAGGTGACACTTTGTACTCAGGTGATGGGTAACACTGTCTTGTTGTTCCTTCCCTTGTGGTTGTCGCCCTGGCGGCGCATCAGCTGTCGTCTTGCCCCTTGCGGAGTACGCACACAGCTTAAATGCGGTCCGTTGGGCGGCACGCACGGAGGCGTGGATGCGACTTCCGACCTCGTTGTACAGAGTTGCTGTAGCCCTGGCTAGCCTCGGTGCGCCGCTCCGCGCTCAGAGCGCCGACGCGCTCTACGCCGGCCGCCATTGCAACCAGGAGCTCGCAAAGCTCCGCGCTGTGACAGTGAGTGACGTCGTAGACTCAGGCGGTCTCACCAAAGCTCTGCGGGAAGCAGCCGACTCCACGTCGCCCATCACCAAGGTCGTACTCATCTACGACGCGTACGGTCAACTCAGCAAGATCAAGACGGCCGGCACTCGCTCCCCCAGCGCCGATGCCGATCTGGAGCGCGCAGTTCGGGCTGCGGCGAAACCCGTGACCGGAATGCCCGACGACTTCATGGCCACGATCGTCCGCCTGAATCGCCGCGATGTCATCGACATCTCGCCCTTCCCGTTTACGTGCCCACCAAGTGAGTCGTCGACATCCGAAGCCGCGCGACTCACGCGAACGAGCCGGCGGTTTCCGTCTCCTCCTCCGCGGGACGCCGTCGTTCAACTATGGTTGGGCTCGAAGGGCGACGTGGCAGACGCGTGGATCATTCGCAGCGCTGGTCGGCCCGAGTTGGACAGTTTGGCGCTGACTGTTGTGGGCGCTCTGCGATACGCCCCGCCCGTATTCGGGAGCACGCCCGTTGCTATCCTGCTCCAAGTACCCGTCCATTTTTGAGCGAATCCACAGGACGTCATGCTGTCCCATAGACCCTCTCCGATGCACAGGGCCTCAGGGCACAATCCCCAGGGCCTCAACCGCGCCGAGTACGCCGAGCGAGGCAG
>DASZCN010000094.1:0-34384 GCA_035943095.1 Gemmatimonadales bacterium
TGTCGTACAAGACCGGCACCACGCCGCCCTGCTGCAGAACCTCTATGCCCGACGGATCGCGGTACGCCTTCCGATAGAACACATGCGTCACGCCCGAGTTGATGATCAGCTTGGCGCACATCACGCACGGCGACGCGCTGACGAACACGACCTTGTCGCGCGCATTCCCGGGTGCCTTGACCAGCGCGTTCATCTCCGAGTGAATGCAGCCGCAGCTCCCCGGCACGGCCGAGTCGCACCGGTTCGGCAGACCGCGCGCGTTGCCGTTGTACCCGATCGCGAGCACGTTCTCGAGCACCTGGTCCGTGACAACCGTGCCCACCTGCAGGCGCGCGCACGTCGAGCGCTTCGCCAGCTCCTCGGCCATCCGCATGTAGACCTCGTACAGCGGGATCCGTTCGACCGGTGGAGGTGACGCGCCGTCCGTCAGCACGTTCAGAAAGTGCGTATTGGCCTGCACGCCGTCTTTAGCGACGCTCATGCAACTCCTGGTCGGGGTCGTAGTCGGCGTAGTGGCCGCGGGCCCGTTGCTGGTCGAGCCAGATGTCGAACCCCGACGGGACCAACCCGTTGGAGCGCTCCTGGCGCTCGGCGGCCCGTATGGCGAGGTCGTTCGCGTACTCGTTCTTCGCGTGCCCCGCATGCCCCTCGATCCAGCGCCACGTGATCTGGTGGGCGGCGGCAGCCTGCACCAGTTTTTGCCACAGCTCCTGATTCTCGAGGGTGCCGCCCTTCCGCTTCCACCCGCGAGCCTCCCAGCCCTGCACCCATTCGGTCATTCCCTTGATGAGGTACTGTGAGTCTGAGACGTACGCGACCCGTGCGTGCTGCCACTGCCGCCGGATCCACTCGAGCGCCGCGATGGCGCCGGCGAGCGCCATCTTGTTGTTGGTCGTTTGAGGAGAGTACTCGTAGAAATCCCACCGCGCCACGCTGTCGCCCGCGGGGGCCTCGATCAACGCGGCATTCCCGCCGGGGCTCGGCTTGGAGCTGTCGTTCCCCAGGCAGCTCTCGTCGGCGTGGACCAGGGCGCTGGTGGTGGGCGCACCCGCCATGTCAGGGTTGGATGACCACCGGAATGTCGGTCTGGCGCAGGATCTCCTCGGCGTGAGACACGACCACCGCGCTGGGCCGGCCCTCGCGGTGGCTCATGTGGGCGCCCGCGAACAGGGCGTCGCAGCGGGTCCGCTTGACCACGGCGGCGACCACTTCACCAGGCTTTCCGGACTCCACGTGCGTGACGAACGGCACGCGCTGCATGGACAGCGTCGCCTCGGCCACGCCCACCACCTTGAGGCCTGCTTCCCGGTCGTCGTTGGCGTGCACGATGTGCACGGTGCTCTCGGCCACGGTGGCGAACTGCATTGCGAGCTCGAGGGCGCGGCGACTGGTGTCCCGTCCGTCGAAGGCGATGGCGATCGACCGCATCGGCGAGGGCAGGCCGCCGCAGACGATCACGCAGCGCTCCGCGATCTTGATCAACGACCCCACGGTCGGCCCGAGAGCGTCTCCTTTGGTGGTGACGCCGCGCCGGCCCACGAGAACGGCATCCGCGGTCTTGGCGAGCTCGGCGAGCTCGACGTCGGCGTGGCCCGTGAGCGATGTGACCTCGACGGAGAGGCCCGCTGCCAGCACCCGCTCGCGAGCCCGGTCGAGCATGGCCGGGCCATCCGTCTCGTGCCCGCCCGGTTCCCGCACGTACGCCACGATGATCGTGCTGTGGAAGCGCTTGGCGAGGAACACCGCCTGCTCGAATGCCGAGTCGGCTCTCGGGCTGCCGTCGAGTCCCACGAGCAGGCGCGTGAACATCGCTAGGGCAGCACGGCGAAGGATTCGAGCTCGCGCAGCGGGAATGCCAGCAGCTCTCCCGTCATCGGCAGTCTCCCCTGGAGCGCCTCGTCGCGCGCGAGCGTATCGAGCCGCTCGGCGACCACCACGTACTCGGTGCCACGCCGTCGCAGCGCCACGCGACGGCGCTCCCGCACCGCGCGCTCCAGCGCATCGAGGGCGTCCGGCGTGAGGCTGGTAAATTCGAAAATCGCACTCATCCGCTCCTCAGCCGACGCGAATGTGACCGGCCCGTCCTCGGACGACGCGCCCGATGACGACGGCCGCCGGTGTGGCCTCGCGCTCGAGCGCCGCCACGAGCGCGTCGGCTTGTTGCGGCGCAACGGCGATGAGCAGGCCGCCCGACGTCTGCGCGTCCGACAGCAGCAGGCGGGTGGCCGAGTCGACGCCGCGCGCGAACGTGACCGTCGCGGCGGCGCTCTCCACGTTGCGCGTCGTGCCTCCCGGTACGGCCCCTTGCTCGGCCAGCTCGCAAGCCCGCGCCAGGAACGGGACGGCCGCCGCCTCGACCTCCGCTCCCACTTTGCTCGCTTCGAGGAGCGTGCCCAAATGGCCGAGCAGGCCAAACCCGGTGACGTCGGTGGCGGCGTGCACGGCTTCGCCCAGCCCGAGCATCGCGCGCGCGGCACCGGCGTTCAGCGTGGTCATGGTCGACACGGCCTCCGCCAGTTCTCCCTCGCTGATGAGATCGCGTTTGAGGGCGGTGGTCAAGACCCCGGTGCCGAGCGGCTTCGTGAGCACGAGAATGTCGCCGGGTTTGGCACCGGCGTTAGTGACGATCTTGTCCGGCCGCGCCTCGCCGATGGCGGCCATGCCGTATTTGGGCTCGGGGTCGTCCACCGAGTGGCCGCCCAGCACGAAGGCGCCGGCCGCGCGCGCGACGTCGGCCCCGCCGCGGATCACCTCGCCCAAGAGCTCGAACGGTAGCCCTTCACGGGGCCAGCCCACGAGGTTGAGCGCGAAGAGCGGCGTGGCGCCCATGGCATAGAGATCCGAGAACGCGTTGGTCGCGGCGATGCGTCCGAAGTCGTAGGGATCGTCCACGATCGGCGTGAAAAAGTCCACCGTCGCCACGATCGCGCGGTCGGGCGTCACCTGGAATACGGCGGCGTCGTCGCGGCTCGCGGCGTCGACGAGGATCCGGGGATCCGTCGCGACCGGCACGTGGCGCAAGACCTGCGCCAACTCGGCGGAGCCGAGTTTGCAGGCTCAGCCCGCGCCGTGCGAGTAGCGCGTCAGCCGGATGGCGGTCATGGGTTCGGCAGACATATACGGTCTACCGAAGATACTCTATCGCAGAATCCAGGCGAGAATGGCTCCAGCGACGACATACCGCGCGAGGTCGGCGCAGATCCCCACAAGGATGCGCGGCTGTGCGAACGCGCCAAACCACCTCGGGCCGGTCGCCAGGACACCAAAGAGCAGGAACAGCAGCCACCAGCCGCCGCTTCCAAGCGAGTCGAACCACAAAGCGGCCAGCAGCGTGAGCACCAACGCCTCGACGACACGCCACTTGAGCACCGACGTCCGAATCGCCGTCAACGTACCACCGCTTTGTTCGGTTGGCTGGACGGCCACCAGCAACGTGACGGCGAATGTGGCCCCGACGGTCCACGCGGCCACGGCGAGCCACGCCACGACCAACCGTCCCAGCGTCACCGCTTGCTTCGAGCCTCCGGAGGCACGTATCCCGGCCCGCGCAGCCCCCGTCCGGGGCGGGCGGCCGTGAGCCGCCCGTGGTCCAGCACCTTCTTGCCGTTCACGAACACATACGCGAATCCGACCGACGGTTGATGCGGCTGCTCGAATGTGGCCTTGTCGGCCACCGTCGCGGCATCGAAGACCGTAATATCCGCGGCCATGCCCGGCTTGAGCATCCCGCGGTCGTACAGGCCGACGCGCTGCGCGGCGAGCGCGGTCATCTTGCGCACCGCGAACTCGAGCGGGAAGAGCTTCAGGTCGCGCGAGTAATGGCCCAGGATCCGCGCGAAGGTACCGTAAGCGCGCGGGTGCGCGGATTGAGTGCCGAACGGCCCGTCCGGCGCCACGCCACCGAAGTCCGTGTTCACCGCCACCCACCACGTTTTCATCGCCGCCTGGACATCGGGCTCGTCCATCACGGCATAAACCGCGTCGGTGCGGTGACCAGCTTCCGCCACCACGACGTCGAAAATCGTCTCGATCGGATCGCGATGGCGCGCGGCGGCGATCTCCGCAATGGTCTTGCCCTGGATGGGGCGGAGCGAATCCTGGAACACACCCGTGATCAGGATGCCCGCTCCCCCCCCGGCCTCGTTGTAGAACCCTTCCGTGCCGTCCGCCGGGTGCAGCATCTCCACGTGGAGGCGGGTGCGCGTCTTGGGGTCTCGCAACCGGGCGAGGAGCGAATCCCAGCCGCCGCTCTCCGCCCAAGTGGGGATGCTCGCGTCGAGCGACGTGGCGGCCCGCGTGTACGGGTACTGGTCCGCCGTGATGTCGAGCCCCGCCGCCCGCGCCGAATCGATCTTCGCGAGCACCGCGGGCATCCGGCCCCAGCTCTTCCGCCCGGCCACCTTCAGGTGTGACACCTCCGCGGGGATGTCCGCCTCGCGGGCGATGCGAAACACCTCGTTCAACGCGTCGTCGATGCGGCTGCCCTCGTTCCGCATGTGTGATGCGTACACGCCGCCATGCCGGCGCGCCGCCTTCGCGAGCGCGATCAGCTCCTCGGTCTTGGAATAGCTGGCGGGCGCGTACTCGAGCGCGGTCCACAGGCCGAGCGCGCCCTGCTGCATGAGCGTATCGACGATCGCGGCCATGTGCGCGAGCTCGGGCGGGGTCGGCGCGCGGTCGTCCTTCCCCACGACCGCGAGCCGGACCTGCGTCGCTCCCACGAACGTAGCGATGTTCAGCGCGGATCCCTGCTTCTCCAGTTGGGCGAAGTACCCGTCCAAATCGCGCCAGTCCTCGCGATAGTGCCATTTCTTCATGGCGTCGGAGTCGTCCAGCACCAAGCGGTCGGTGAGCGGCGCGACGGAGCCGCCTTCGCCCGTGACCTCGGTGGTGACGCCCTGCGTGATCTTGCTCAGCACCCGATTGTCGATCAGGGCGTTGATCTCGGACTGGCCCATCATGTCGATGAACCCGGGAGCCACCACGAGCCCGTGCGCGTCCACGGTCTCGCGCGCGACCGCGTCGCCCAGGAATCCCACGGCGGCGATGCGATCACCCCGGAGGGCCACGTCGCCCCGATAGCGCGGGTTGCCGCTCCCATCGATGATCCATCCGTTCTTCAAGACAAGGTCGTAGCCTGCCCCTCCTCCCTGGCTGCAGGCAACGAGCGACAGACCGGCAACGAGAGCCAACCCTATTTTGCCCATGTTCTCCTCAGCGAATCGGGATACACGATCCGTCCTCTGAACATCACCCAAGCGATGCGGCGCGTGGCCGCGATGTCTTTCGCGGGATTGGCGTCGAGCACCACCAAGTCCGCGACCTTTCCTTCGGCGATGCGGCCGAGCGAGTCGGCGCGCAACAGCTCGGCACCCTTGCGGGTGGCCGCGGTCACGGCGTCCGTGGGCGTGAAACCGGCGGCGACGAGCAGGCTCATCTCTTCGTGCAACGAGAGTCCGGGCACGAGCAGCTGGTTCGCGGCGTCCGAACCCGCGGCGACGAGCCCGCCGGCCCGCTTGTACTCCCGGACGAACTGGTTTTGCCGCGCCCGCGACCGGCGGAACGCCTGGAAATCGGCGCTGCGCCAGCCGGTCCGGCGCAACAGGCCGGCGACGTCCCGCACGCTCGCGGCGGCGGCCGGAACGTCCTCCATGCCGGGCCGCAACAGGAGCGTAGGGTTGTCCAGTCGGGAGAGCATCTCGTGGACCACGAGCGTCGGAACGATCGCGACGTGCGTCGCGGCCAGCGCGCGGGCGGTTCGCGCGACTGACGCCGAATCGAGCGACGCCCAGCCGATCTCCTCGGTGGTCCACCCCCGCAAGAACTGATCGTGGGCGCGGGCGAAGACCGCGGGACTTGGGCTGGCCGCTTGCACGACGCCGGCCATGTGCTCGAGCGATGCGACGCCCGCCCGGGCGGCGGTGAGCGCGTCGATCTTCCCGAGGTGCGCCGCCACCGGGAGGCGGAGCGTGTTCGCTTCGTCCATGAGCGGCTTGAGCAGCTCGGCGGTGAACTTCGTATAGATCTTCACGTAGTCCGCGCCGGCAACGGCGCGCTGATCCACCGCCCTGCGCACGTCGGTGGAGGTCCGGACGCCGGTGGCCGTGGAGTAGGTCGGCGGCACGCCATCGATCATCGCGCCGGACGTGAACGTCCGGGGGCCGAGCATCGAGCCGAGATTGAAATCGTTCTTCAGGGCGATGGAGGAATCGGTGCTCGATGCCCCGAGATCGCGGACCGTCGTCACACCCCACGCGAGATAGCGCTCCCCGGCCCATGCCTCGACGTGCGCGTGCGCGTCGATCAAGCCGGGAATGATGGTCTTGCCGATCAGGTTCATCACCTGCGCCCCGCGCGGGACCTCCACGTCGTTCACGCGGGCGACGGTTTGAATGTGCCCGTCCTTGATCAGGATCAGGGCATCCTTCACCGGATCGCCCCCGGACCCGTCGAGCAGCGTCGCGCCCTCGAGGGCGAGCATGCCATCCCCGGACGGCTTGCAGGCGAGTGCTAAGAAGACAACAGCGGCGGTCAAAAACAAAAAGCGGCGGTCAGTCGGTCTCATTTGGGATCGGCCGACGTATGATCGTGCAGGATCTGCCAGCGAGCCCCGCGTTTCTGGAGGATCAGCGTAAACGGACCACTCGCCGTCACCGATCCGGCGCGCAGCAACTTGAAGCGCGCGGTGCAGAACGCGATGTCGGGCGCCAGCGAGCGCACGCGGACTTCTTCGAATGCGAGGGAGTCGCGCGACTTGCCGGGAGCGAAGTACGTGACCTGGTAGTGATCGTACAGCGGTTGCCAGCCGTACTGCACGTGGCCGGCCGACACGTAGCCGACGCTCGAGTCTTTGGCATAATCGCTCATGAAACCGGCGAGGTCACCGCGGTTCCAGTCGGCGGCGCTGCGCTCGAGCATCGCGACGATTTCCGCCTGCGGGTTCCCGGGCGCCGCCTTCGGAGCGGCGCAGGTGACCAGGACCGCGGTCGCCGCGCACCGCGCCCACCGTGCTACAGCCATTGGAGCGCCTTTCGCTTCGAGGAAGGCTACAAACGTACCGCGGGAGCGCCTTGAGCAGATGGATCGGCCATCCGAACGGCGCTCCCGCGGTGTGACGTCGAGGTGTGCTACCGACGGCGCTTCTTCGCCGCCTTCTTCCGCTTCTTACTCCGTTTCTTTGCCTTCGCCTTCGGCCGACGCTTCGCGGCCTTCTTCTTCGCCTTGGGTCTCGCCGCCTTCTTCTTTTTTTTGGCCGGCTTCGGCCGGGGCGCCCCCATCGGTTCGCCCATCATCGGTCCGGGCGCGGGCGGCGTCGGGGGTGCCGGCGGATACATCGGCTCCATCATCCCGGAGCCGGGCCAGCTGCTCTCCGAAAAGTCGGTGGGCTGGAGCATCGAGTGATCTCTCCTCCGCTGGTTGTGCGTGGGCGTGGCCTATAGCTTACGCCGCGAAAGCTCCCACGCAAGAGCACGCCGGCGCTGCAACAGGGATCACGGCGCATGCGTGCATTGCGCGACAAGTTAGCTTGACAACGGCACTTACGACCGATTACGTTCGCGCCGCTATGATGTCACGCCGCATCCTCATCCTCGCCGCTGGCGTCTGTCCGTGCGCGGCGTCGGCCCAAAACGTCGCCGAAGTACAGGTCGCCCCGCCCTCCATCACCATCAAGATCGGCGAAAAGAGCGGCCTGCTCGCCACCGCGTTCGATCGCGCGGGGAATGTGATTCCGACGGCTCGGGTCATCTGGTCTTCGAACAACGTCGCGGTCGCGAAGGTCGATAATCAGGGCACGGTGACCGGCGTCGGCGGCGGCGTCGCGATCGTCGAGGCCCACGTCGGCGCTCGCAAGGGCCAGGCAGCAGTGCAAGTGGTAGGCGCCACCGCGCCGGCGGCCGGTGCCGCACAGCCCCCGGGCAACCCGCCCGCCGGACGGCCCGGTACTGACGCGGGCGCAGCACCGTCGTCGGGCCCCGATCCCTTCGCGGGTCAGCCCGCAGGCACCGGCTCGGCGTCGGTGCTCCGCATCGAGCCGCCCACCGTCTATCTGCTGCCCTCGGAGAACACGCGCGTGGCGCCGCGTGCCCTCAAGGACGACGGCACGCCGGCCGCGCCGGTGGCCGTCACGTGGAAGTCCCTGCGGCCGGACATCGCGAGCGTGGACCAGAACGGTGTCATCGTCGCCCTCGCACCGGGCCAGGGAACCGCGCAGGTCACGAGTGCGGGCGGTCTCACGGCCACGGCGCCGATCGTCGTGCAACCGAGCGACATCGCGATCCAGGAGGCGATCCCCATCGTCATGTCGCCGGGCGATGTGGACACACTGCACGTCGTGGTGCCGGCCCAGGGCGGTCGCGTCGTGAGCCCGCTGGCGCTGCAATGGTCCGCCGTAGATCCGGCGGTCGCCCGCGTGAGCCTCACCGGCGTCGTCACGGGTGTGGCGCCGGGCCACACGACCCTCACGGTCGCCGGGCTGCTGCAGTCGAAGACGCTCGACATCGTGGTGCACAAAACCGTCGAGGCGCTGGCCGTGCTGCCGACGTCCAAGAGCGAAGTACCGCTGCCGATTCAGGGATCGGTCAAGTTCCAGGTGCAGGCGCTCGCCGCCGACAAGAGCGTCGTCACGGAAGCCCAGATGCGCTGGACCGTGGGCGACACGTCGCTCGCGACCTTCGATCCCGCCACCGGCGTGCTGACCGGCAAGAAAGCCGGCCGCACCACGGTGGCCGTGAAGGGGCCGGGTCCGGGGCTCGTGGTCACCTGGCAGGTCCGTGTCATCGCGGCGGGCTTGAAGCTCTCTGCCGCCCGTGTGGGCGAGCCGCTCGGCCGGCGGTTCTCGTTGAAGGCGAGCTTCGCGGACGAATCGGGGACCGTGATCGGCCCCGCCACGGGCGTCTCATGGGTGTCCGACAACCCGCAGGTGGCGACGGTCGCGGACGATGGCACGGTCGCGACCGTGGCGTACGGGCACGCGCGCGTGACGGCGACGGCGCCCGGCGGACGGCGTGCCACCGCGGAGGTGTTCGTGCAGGGCGAGATCGTGCTCGCGAGCTCGCGGACCGGCCGGTTCCAGCTGTACGCGGCGGAGCGCTCGAACCTGGCTCAGCTTCGCCCGGTCGTGGAAGATCCCGCCATCTCCGCGGATCCGGCATTCTCGCCCGACGGCTCGCGCATTTCGTTCACGTCGACGCGTGATGGCCAGCCGGAGGTGTACATCATGGACGCCGATGGGAGCGGCGTGTCGCGGCTCACGAATTCCCCCGGTCTCGATGGCGACGCGTCGTTCACGGCCGATGGTCAGGCGGTGGTGTTCCACTCCCAGCGCACCGGTCACCGCCAGATTTTCGTGCAGCCGATCACGAGCTCGGACGCCGTGCAGCTCACGCAAGAGCCCGCCGACAACTCCCAGCCCACCATGTCGCCCGACGGTGAGGTGATCGCGTTCGTGTCGAACCGCGACGGAAACAATCACATCTGGCTCATGGCCAAGGACGGCTCGAATCAGCGCGCGCTGATCAAAGGGCAGCAGAGTAAGGAGAGCGCGCCGCACTTCATGCGCGATGGCACGCTCAGCTACCTGGTCGAGCAGAAGGAGAGCGGCCGCACCGTCACCCAGGTCGTGAAGACCGACTTGATCAGCGGGAAGACGTCGCCCCTCTCCGGCACGGATCTCGTGATCAATGATTTCGCTGTATCGCCGGGCGGCGATCTGCTGGGCTTGGTCGTCGCGGTGCAAAAGAACGTCTTCCGCGTGTACGTGCAGCCGGTGGGTGCCAACGGGGCCGGCGCGCCCGTGGCCATTCCCACCACCGGTGCCGAACAGATGGTGACGCCCGCGTTCATGCCCTAGCGGGCGCCTCTCCACATAATGCGCGCCTGGGTGATCCGCGGGACCGGCGGCCTCGACCGTCTCGAGCTCGCGCAGGTTCCCGATCCCGCGGCCACTCTGCAGTCCAACGAGGTTCGCGTCGCGCTCAAAGCGGCGGCGCTCAACCATCTCGATCTCTTCGTGGTGAGGGGCTTGCCTCACGAGTATCACTTTCCGCACATCCTCGGCGGCGATGGAGCGGGGGTCATCGAGGCGGTGGGCCCGGACGTGAGCTCGGTGCGGCCGGGCGACCGGGTCTTGATCAATCCCGGGATACCGGATTACACGTGCGAGTACTGTCGGGGGGGCGAGCACTCGCTGTGCGTCAACTACGAGCTCCTCGGCGAGCATCTGCCCGGGACACTCGCGGAGACGATCGTTGTTCCTGAGCCGAATGTCGTCGTCATCCCGACCCTGCAGAACCCGCTTTCGTGGGCCGAGGCAGCCGCCTTCTCCCTCGTGACCCTTACCGCGTGGCGCATGGTGGTCACGCGCGCTCGCGTCCAGGCCGGTGAGACGGTGCTCGTCTGGGGCATCGGCGGTGGGGCGGCGCTTGCGGCCATGCGGATCGCAAAGCTCAGGGGAGCGCGGGTGATCGCCACGTCGTCGAGCGACGCGAAGCTCGAGCACGCGCAGCGACTCGGCGCGGACGTGACCCTGAATCATCGGACGCAGAAGATCTCCCAGGAAGTCCGCGCCCTCACCGACAAGCGAGGCGCGGACGTCGTGATCGACGATGTCGGGGAAGCGACGTGGGACGAATCGCTGCGTTCGCTGCGGCGTGGAGGGCGCCTCGTCAGCTGCGGGGCGACCACCGGCCCGAAAGTGGGGCTCGACCTGCGCCGCCTCTTCTGGTATCAATGGACCATCATGGGGTCCACCATGGGGAATCTCGCCGAGTACCGTGAGATCGTGCGGGTACTGGGAACGGGAGAGCTCCGGCCGATCGTGGATCGCGTGTTTCCGTTCACGGCGGCGCGCGAGGCGCTCGAGCGGCTGGACCGGGGCGAGCAGCTGGGGAAGATCGCGGTGGCGATCGCACCGTGAGCGTGCCGCCGGGGCGCGGCGGCGCCATCGTAAAGCCCGTTTCGCTTCGCTGAACCGCTTCGCTCGACGCGCTGGACAGCGCCAGCCGGCCCCCCGGTGCACCTACGTTCGCGCTCCGCCATCAACCGATCGTCAACAGGGGCCCTAAGTGCCCTCCCGTGACCCGTTTAGGACGCTCGTCCGCGTTGCCTTTCGCTGTCTAAGTGTTTATTTTTTAGCAACTTAGGCCGCTCCCCGGCCCCCCCGGGATGCCTGGCACCCGACACCTGACACCGGCTCTTTCATGACCGCACCGAACGCCCGCGAACGTATTCTGCCGCGACTCATCGAAGACGAGATGAGGGAGTCGTTCCTCGACTACTCGATGAGCGTGATCGTGCAGCGCGCGCTGCCCGATGTGCGCGACGGCCTGAAGCCGGTGCATCGCCGCATCCTGTACGCGATGCACGAGCTCGGGCTCGTACCGGGCCGTCCGTACAAGAAGAGCGCGACCGTCGTCGGGGACGTACTGGGCAAGTACCACCCGCATGGCGACGTGGCGGTCTACGACTCGCTGGTGCGCATGGTGCAGGACTTCTCGCTGCGCTACCCGCTCGTGGATGGGCAGGGGAATTTCGGGTCCGTGGACGGCGATCCTCCAGCCGCCTACCGCTATACCGAGGCCCGTCTGACGCGCATCGCGATGACGATGCTCGAGGACATCGACAAGAACACGGTCGACTTCGTCCCCAACTTCGACGACCGGCTGCGGGAGCCGACCGTGCTCCCGGCGCGGCTTCCCAACCTCATCGTGAACGGCACCTCCGGCATCGCGGTCGGGATGGCGACGAACATCCCGCCGCACAACCTCGCCGAGACGGTGGAGGCGATCAACCACCTGGTCGATCACCCTACCGCGACCATCAAGGATCTGCGAAAGTTCATCAAGGGTCCCGATTTCCCGACCGGCGCCATCATCTACGGACGCGAGGGCATCAAGGAGTGCTACGAGAAGGGGCGCGGCCGCATGGTGCTCCGGGCGCGCGCCGTGGTGGAGGAGAAGGAATCGACCGGCAAGCAGCAGATCGTCGTCAGCGAGATTCCCTACCAGGTGAACAAGGCGAATCTCATCGCGCAGATCGCCCAGCTCGCCAACGACAAGAAGCTCGATGGCATCGCGGACATCCAGGACTACTCGGACCGCGAGGGCATGCGGATCGTCATCGACTTGAAGCGCGACGCGGTGCCCGCCGTCGTGTTGAACCAGCTGTACAAGCACTCGCAGATGCAGACCACGTTCGGCGCGATCATGCTGGCCCTCGTGGACGGCGCGCCGAAGGAGATGGCCCTGAAGGAGCTGCTCGAGCACTTCATCGAGCATCGCCACACGGTCATCGTGCGCCGCACGGAGTTCGAGCTGAAGCGCGCGCAGGACCGGGAGCACATCCTCGAAGGCTTGAAGATCGCCGTCGACAACATCGACGAGGTGATCCGCATCATCAAGAAGTCGAAGGACACGCCCACCGCGGACGCCGCGCTGCGCAAGCGGTTCAAGCTGTCCGAGAAGCAGGCGGCCGAGATCCTCAACATGCGGTTGGCGCGGCTCACCGCCCTCGAGATCACGAAGCTCGAGGACGAGCTCAAGGAAGTCCGCAAGTTCATCAAGGAGTGCAAGGAAATCCTCGCCTCCAAGCCGCGCCGCTTGAAGATCCTGAAGGAGGAGCTCTCGGAGCTCGCGCACGGCTTCGGCGACGAGCGCCGCACCGAGATCGTGGCGGACCAGGGCGAGTTTTCGATCGAAGACCTGATCGCGGAAGAGGACATGGTGATCACCGTGTCCCATGCGGGTTACATCAAGCGGCTGCCCGTCTCGGCGTACCGGCGCCAACGACGCGGCGGGCGCGGGGTGATCTCGGCTCATACCAAGGAAGACGATTGGGTCGAGCATCTGTTCATCGCGTCGACCCACGACTACGTGATGTTCTTCACCCAACAGGGCCAGTGCTACTGGCTCAAGGTGCACGAGATCCCGCAGGCCGCTCGGGCGGCGCGCGGCAAGCCGATCCTGTCGTGCATCGCCATGAAGCAAGACGAGCGCCTCGCCTCGCTCGTGCCGGTGCGCGAATTCTCCGAAGACCAGTACCTCCTGTTCGCCACCAAGCAGGGCGTGGTGAAGAAGACCCGCCTCTCCGAGTTCGGCAACCCGCGCTCGGTGGGGATCCGGGCCATCAACATCGAGAAGGGCGACGAGCTCATCGACGTCCAGGTGACGGACGGCAAGAACGACGTCGTGCTCGCCACGTGCCACGGCATGAGCATCCGGTTCCACGAGAAAGACGTGCGCGACATGGGCCGGACGGCGACCGGCGTGAAGGGGATCGAGCTCGACAAGAAGGACCAGGTGATCGACATGGTCGTGGTGCGCCGCAAATCCACGCTGCTCACGGTGACCGAGAAGGGCATGGGGAAGCGCTCGGAGCTCGACGAGTACCGCGTGCAACACCGTGGCGGGCGCGGCATCATCACTTTGAAGCGGGCCGACAAGACCGGCGACATCGTCGCGCTCAAGGAGGTGCTCCCCGAAGACGAGCTGATGATGATCACCAAGAAGGGGATCATGATCCGTGTGCCGGTCGAGGGGATCCGCATCTCGGGCCGCAACACGCAGGGCGTCAAGATCATGAACATGACGGGGGGCGACCTGGTGGTGGACGTGGCCCGCGTGGTCAAGGAAGATGAGGCGGAGAACGGGGAGGGGGAGGACGACGACGGAGACAACGGGAGGCGCAAGCCAGCGGCCAAGCCGAAGGCCGGCGCCAAGAAGAAGAAAAAGTAGCGTGGTCACTGCCCAGGACGTGCGGGAAGCCGCCGCGGGGCTTGCCGGCGTGGCGGTACGCACACCGCTCCGTTTCGTCGAGCCGCTGAACGCCTACTTGAAGCTCGAGAGCGTGCAGCCGATGGGTGCCTTCAAGATTCGCGGCGCTTACAACGCGATCAGGCGGTTGCCCGACCCCGCGCGCGCGCGCGGGGTCATCACCTACTCGAGCGGCAATCACGGGCAGGCCGTCGCGTACGCCGCGCAGCTCCTCGGTCTGCGCGCGCTCATCGTGATGCCCGAGACCGCGCCGGCGGTGAAGGTCGCCGGCGTGAAGAAATGGGGCGGCGAGGTCGTGTTCGCCGGACGCACCTCGGACGACCGCCAGCGCAAGGCGGAGGAGATCGCCGCGCGGGAGGGCCTCGCTATCGTCCCGCCGTTCGATCATGCCGACATCGTCGCGGGCCAGGCCACGGTGGGGCTCGAGATCGCCGAGCAGCTTCCGGACGTGCGGACGGTTGCCGTGCCCGTAGGTGGCGGCGGACTCATCGCCGGTGTCGTGACGGGCCTCGCCGCGGCGGACAGCCGCGCCACGGTCTGGGGCGTCGAGCCCAGCGGGGCGCCCAAGCTCAAGCGCTCGCTCGAGGCCGGACACCCGGTGCGGCTGGAGCGTACCGCAAGCCTGGCGGACGGCCTCATCACGCTCAGCGTGGGGGCGATCCCGTTCGCGGCCCTCTCGGCGCAGCGGGACCGGGTGGCGGGCGTGGTCCTCGTCGAGGATGACGCGTTGCGCGAGGCGGTGCAGTTTCTCTGGCGCGAGTGTCACCTGACGGTGGAGCCGTCGGGCGCCGCCACGACCGCGGCGGTACGGTCCGGCGCCTTGCGCCCCCTCCCCCCCACTGTGCTGGTGGTGAGCGGCGGCAACGTCGACCCCGCGCTCCTCGAGGACTGAGCGGATGCCCCCCCTCCCTCCCTCCGAGTCCGGCCTCGCCAAGATCCTGGTCGCCGACGACGACCAGTCGCTCGTGCGCACCCTTAGCTGGATCCTCAAGGAGAACGGGTACGACGTCGTCACCGCGCCCGGCGGCGAGGGACTCTTGGGGAAGCTCGAGGAGGAACACCCCAACCTGCTGCTCTTGGACATCATGATGCCCAAGGTCGATGGGCTGCAGCTCCTCGCGAAGATGAAATCCGACGAGCGATTCCGCGACGTGCCGGTGCTGATGATTTCGTCCATGCCACCCGAAGAAGCGACCGTCAAAGCGCTCGGTCTGGGCGCGGCGGACTTCATCTCCAAGCCGTTCCGGGTCCGCGAGCTGCTGGCGCGCGTGAAGGCCCACATTCGCTCGGCGCAGGAGCTGGCCAGGGCGCGTGACGAGGCGCAAAGCCGTGCCGCGATCGTCGACATCCTGCACGAGGTCACGGACTCACTCAAGCCCGACGAGATCTATCACATTCTCGTGCGGCGCGTGGCTCGCGTGCTCCAGATCTCGAAATGCTCGATGGTGCTCGCCAAGCCCGGAGACCAGCTCGGCGTGGTGGTAGCGGCGTACGAGAATCCGATGCTGCGTAACCTGCAGATCGAGCTTGCCCGCTATCCGGAGATCCAGCGCGCGCTCACCACCGGCCGCTCGGTCCTGGTCGAGGATGTGGCATCCGACCCGCTCTATCACGACGAGCGCCAGCGTTGGCAGCGCGAGCAGATCACCGTGCCCACCCGCTCCGCCGTCGCGCTCCCGTTCTCCATGAAGGACCAGCAGCTCGGCGTATTCTTCCTCCGAACGACCGGGGAAGATCCGGCGCTCACGCGCGCTGATGCGCAGTTCTCGGAGACCGTGATCCGCACGGCGGTGGCCGCGATCGAGAAGGCGTACGACTTCGAGACGGCGGTGTCGGACAAGAAGCGCCTCGAGAAGCTGGCCGCGACGGATGCGCTCACCGGCTGTCTCAATCGCCGCGCCCTCTCGGAAGAGCTCGAAGCGGAGCTGGACCGGGCGCGCCGCTATAACCTGGCGCTGACCATCCTCCTCGCGGATATCGATCGGTTCAAGCTGGTGAACGACACGCGGGGGCACATCGCCGGTGATTCCGTGCTGCGCCAGGTGGGCGAGATCCTGCGACGCGAGGCGCGCTCGGTGGACCTCGTGGCCCGCTACGGCGGCGAGGAATTCGTCGTCGTGATGCCCGAGACGGCGCTGCACGGTTCCGCCATCTTCGCGGAGCGGCTGCGGCGCCGCGTGATGCACCACGACTTCGCCGATCCGGGAGAGGACCCGCTCACTCTGACGATTTCGATTGGGCTCGCCTCCTTCCCGGACGACCGGGTGAGCGGCGCGGATAGCTTCGTGGCACTGGCCGATCAAGCCCTCTACCGCGCGAAGAACGAAGGCCGCAACTTGGTTCGGCAATGAGCGAGCGGCGCTGTCCCAAGTGCGCTTCGGTGTACGGCGACACCGCCCGGTTCTGCCCCCGCGACGGGAGCATGCTCGTGGAAGTCCAGGCCGCCCCCCGGTCGGGAGCCCCGCCCGGCGCCTCCGGGGGCGGAACGGCCGTCCGGACGCCGAAAACCCCGAAGCCCGGGCTCGACCGCGCCTCGTCGCTCTCCGGGCAGGTCCTCGACTCGCGCTACCAGGTGCAGAAAAAGCTCGGGGAAGGCGGGATGTCCTACGTCTATCTCGCCCGCGAGGTGGCGACGGGACACGACGTGGCGATCAAGGTCCTGTCCCCCAAGCTCGCGACCGATCGAAGCTCGGTGGAGCGGCTGCGGCGCGAAGCAGGGCTGGCCATGCGCCTCGAGCATCCCAACGTCTGCCGCATCCTCCGCCTCGGCGAATCCGAGGACGGATTGATCTATCTCGTGATGCCGTTCTTGAACGGCGAGCTGCTCTCGGACCGCGAGGTGACGGGCGGCCCGATGGCGGTCGACGTCGGCGTCGCCGTGCTCCAGCAGGTGTGCGCCGGTCTCCACCACGCGCACGAGCTGCAGATCGTCCACCGCGACCTGAAGCCCGAGAACATCATGCTCGTGATGGAAGACGGCGGCTCCGATCGCGCGGTGGTGATGGACTTCGGGCTGGCCAAGGAGCGGCGCGCCGAAGGACAGCTCGCGAAGCTCACCGCCACCGGTATCATCCTCGGGACGCCGGAGTTCATGAGCCCCGAGCAGATCCGTGGCAAGCAGCTCGACGCGCGCTCCGACATCTACGCGCTCGGCATCGTCGCGTTCGAGATGTTCAGCGGTAGGCTGCCGTTCCAGGGACGGAACGCGCAGGAGATGATGATCGCGAGGCTCCGCGGCCAGCCGCTCCGGCTGCGCCAGCTCCGGGCCGACGCGCCCGAGCCTCTCGAGAAAGCACTGGCCCGGGCGATGGATTCGAATCCCGACAACCGCTACGCCACCGCTCTGGATTTCGCCGCCGCGCTCGCGGGCGTGGTGGGCGGTGGGTCAGGTCAAGGCGGGTTCCTGTCGAAGATCAAGGAGAGGCTGAAATAAGGCGCTTTCCGGCGTTCGATCCACCCGAGTACGTCGACTGGCATCCCGACCCCGCGCTCGTGCGCGCGTTCCGCGCGACCCTCGAGCGGGACGCCGAGCGTGCCGGCGTTGTCTCGAGCCTTGCGACTGACACCAAGCTCGCGCTCTACGCCGGTCTGCTCCGCGCGCGCCTTCACGATATTCAGCTCAAGCGTTGGGTGCGCACCGGGGTCATCTCGAAGGCCTGGCTCGGGACCGGAGAAGAGGCCACGACCGTCGGACCCGTCCACGCACTCGAACGAGGACGCGACATCGTCGCGCCCATGATCCGCAACGCGGCGGCGTGCTGCGAGCTCGGCCTGCCCGTCGTGGATATGCTGCGGGCCTATCTCGGGAGCGAGGACTCGCCCTCGCGCGGCCGGGACCTGCATGTGGGCGCCTGGGCGCTGGGAGTGCTGCAGCCGATTTCTCACGTGGGAGATATGGTGCCCGTGATCACCGGCATCGGGCTCACGTTCAAGATGCGTGGCGAATCGCGCGTCGCCCTCACGTGGGTGGGCGACGGGTCCACGAAGACCGCCGCCGCACATGAAGGCACGAACTTCGCCGCCGTCCAGCAGCTGCCCGTCATCTTCATCGTGCAGAACAATCAGGTCGCGCTGGGCACGCGCCTCGAGCAGCACCACCTCGCCCACGACTTTCACGACTGGGCGGCGAGCTACGGCATCGCCGGAGCGACGTTCGACGGCAACAATGTGCTCGACGCCTACGCGGCCACGAAGCTCGCGGCGGACCGTTGCCGCCGCGGCGAAGGACCGGCCCTGCTCGTCGCCGAAACGTTCCGCATGGGGGGACACGCGACGCACGACGAGCGCGAGGCGCGCGAGACGTTCCCCAACGAGCTGTTCAAGACGTGGGGGCAGCGGGACCCGATCGGGCTGTACGAGGCGTACTTGCAGGAAGATGGCGTCACGCCGGCACGACTCGAGGAGATCGAGACCGCCGTCGGGGCCGAGGTAGAGCAGGCCGCCGAGCAGGCGGTGAAAAGTCGCGACAAGATGCCACCCGGGGAGTCAGCGCTGGCAGGTGTGTACGCGAACGGGAGGGGACTCGTATGATCGGCTGGATCGAAGTCACAATGGCGGTAATGGCGCTCACCCCCCACCAACCTCCACCAACCTCCCCCGTCCTCCGCGCCTCAGATATCCACGCCGAGTACGTAAAGTTCGTCTCCGGCCACGATACGATCACCGCGTACCTCGCCTATCCCGAGCGTAAGGACCGCGCGCCGGCCGTGGTCGTGATCCACGAGATTTTTGGGATGTCCGACTTCGTCCGCCAGACGGTGGAGCAGCTCGCACGGGACGGCTTCGTGGCCATCGCGCCGGATCTCCTGTCGCGGCGGGGCGGCACGCCGGCGTCTTCAGACGACGCGCGCAAGCTCATTGCGTCGCTCAACCCCGACACGGTCACCCAGGATCTCGACGCCACCGTAGCGTACGTGAAGCGGCTCACGGCGGCCCGACCCGACCGCGTGGGTGTGATCGGCTTCTGCTGGGGTGGCGGGCAGAGCTTCCGTTATGCGACGAACAATCCATCGCTCCGCGCGTTCGTGGTCTGCTACGGCCAGGGCCCGGATGCGATGGCGTTCGCTCGCATCCAGGCGGCGGGGCTCGGCGTGTACGCGGAGAACGATGCCCGCATCAACGCCGGACTCCCCGACGTCGACGCGGCGGTCCGGACCTATCACAAGCAATACCGCTACGACGTGTATCCCGGCGTGGGTCACGGCTTCTTTCGGACGCGTGAGAAACCGGAGGTCGCGGACAGCGCCTGGGGCACGGTGATACGATTCCTTCGGGAGAACCTTGGACGGTAGAGGACTTCTACCGCCCTCTACCGCCTTGCAGGTACTCTCGCGCCCGGTCCAGCGCCGGGTCGTTACCGGCGAGCAGATCGTTCACCGTGCGCAGCACCACGACGTCCGGCTTGATCCCTATCCCCGCGAACTCGGTGCCGTCGGGGGCCTGGTGGCGCACGACGGAGAATTGGACGCCCCAGCTCTTCGGTAGGGCGAACGTCGCCACGTCTCCGGGGCTCCCGGCTGAAGGCTCGCCGATGATCACGCCGCGGCCCGCCGCCCGGAAGACCGCCAGCAGGTCCTCTGCCGCGCCGGACGTCGCGCTCGAAGCGAGCACCGCGATGGGCCCCCCGTACGCGGGCCGCTCGGTCCGTGGCGCAACCGTTCCGTAGTCCAAGCCGTACCACGTAAAGGCCGAGTCGGCCAGGTTCCAGGCGCGGAACCCCGCCCGGTACTCGGGTGTTTTCCAGCGCACCGCGGGGAAGGGATGGTCGGAAAGACGGGCGAGGATCTGGTAGGCGTATTCGGTCTTGCCGGCGGCGGCGTGCCGCAGATCGAGCACCATGCCCTGCACGCGCCCGAAATCCGGGAAGGCGAGGTCGAGCTGACGTACCGCTTCCGCGTCGGCGAGCGACGCAACGTGCACGACGGCGACGCCGCCGGGCAGTGTATCCATGGAGAACGCGGGGGGGTCGAGGGGCCAGCGATCGTTGAGCGACAGACTGCGGGTCACGCTGAGCCCCCGGGGCTCGCCACCCGGCACCCGAACGAGAAGGTGAAGCGACGTGCCCTTCTCGCCCTCGAGCATCCAGGCGACGGCCCGCGTCCAGCGATCGGCCGCGGTGGCGCCCGGGATCTGCGGGAGCACGGAGTCACGGATCCACGACTCCGCGGGGATTCCCTGGACGGCGATGATCTCCGCGAGCCGCTCGGGCCGGGCCACGCGCATCTCGTCGTTCTCCGCGTAGTCCAGGATGAACGGGCGTCGTTCGGCGCTCTCGAGGAGGAGCGGCGGGCGCGCGATCCGAGACCGAAGGTGTGGCGGCGCGATGACCGCCGCCTGCCCGTCGCCGAGCAGGGCGACGAGCCGACGCAGCCGCCGGTAGAACAGCAAGTCCGACTGCGGCTCGGCGGCGAGCCTCAGATTCGCGGCCAGCGCAGAGTCCCAGTCCGAGCGGACGCGGTCCCAGTACGCGTAGTTATAGCGAGCCTCCGCCCATATCGTCGCCACGGCCACGCCGCGCTCGGTGGCGCTGAGCTGCTGGCCGGGGAGCGCCTGCGGCACGAGCGCCGCCGCGATCACGCATGAGAGGAGCGTCGAACGAGTGGGGGCGGCCACGCGGCTAATCTATCTGCTTCTGTTCCTCGCGCCCCAGGTGCTTGTCTACCTGTACCTGCGCGAGCGGCTGCCGCACGCGAGCCCGCCGCACCGCGCACGCTTCATTCGGCGTGCGTTGGCCGTCGTGTTCATCACGCTCAACATCCCATGGCTTGTGGTCGGCTGGCGCGTCCTGTTCGGCGGGAACGTGTGGAGCATCGGTCGGATCCCGTTCACCGGTCCGTGGATCGCCTGGCAGTTGTTGGGATGGATCTACTGCGCGGTGGTCGCCGTGTACGTGCTCGCGAAGACGGTATGGTGGCTGGGTAGGAAACTGTGGGGGAGCGGGGAGCGGGGAGCGGTTCCCTCCGTTGCGAGGTGGAGTCAGAGTTCACAAGGGAGGGTACCGCTTCCCGCTCCCAGCTCCCCGATTTCCCGCCGCCGCTTCCTCGCGCGCGCCACCTACGCCTATGCCGGCGCCGGCGTCGCCCTCTCTGGGTACGGCATCTGGAGCGCCTACCGGCTCCCCATCCTCACCCGCCGCACGCTCTGGTTCCCCGACCTGCCCCCTGGCTTGGACGGCCTTCGACTGCTCCACCTTTCCGACCTGCACGCCGGCATCCACCTCGGCCTGGACAAGATGCAGGAGATCGTGGCTCAAGCGAACGGGCTCCGGCCGGAGCTGATCGTTCAGACCGGCGACATGATCGACATCTCGCGTGATTTCATCCCGCCGTACGTCCGTGCATTTCGGGATCTCTCCGCGCCGCTGGGCGTGGTCACGGTGCTCGGCAACCACGATCGCTATACCGGCGAGGCCGAGGTCATTCGCGCCTGCCGCGACGCCGGACAGGTGTTCGTGCAGAACGGCTGCCACGTGGTGGAGCGTAAAGGGGCGGCGCTCGCGCTCGTCGGCATCGACGACCCGCGCAACTGGAAGATGGACGACCCGCAGCCGGCGGACGTGGACGCGGCGCTCCGAGCAGCCCCCCTGGCGTCCCAGGCGTTCCGCGTGCTGCTCGCCCACCGCCCCGGCGCCTGGGATGCGGCCGTGCCGCGCGGCATTCCGCTCACCCTGGCGGGGCACATCCACGGCGGCCAGTTCTACCTGCCGCTGATCGGCTGGTCGGCGGGACGGCTGATCACCAAGTACGTCATGGGGCACTTCCAGCGGGGAAACAGCCAGTTGTACGTGAGCCGCGGCATTGGCGTGGTCGGCGTGCCGATCCGGGTGTTCACGCCGCCGGAGATAGAGCTATTTGAGCTTAGACGGTTAGACGGTTAGACGGTTAGCTCTCAAGGCCAGGCTCCTAACCGCCTAACCGTCTAACCGTCTAGTCTCTGCAATCGCGTCCCAGGCGCCATCCAGCGCCAGCTTCACGCCCGCGTGCTCCTCCAGCCAATCCTTCGCGGAGACGTGATCGATGGCCAGGGTCACGGCGCCCAGCCATACGCCCGCCCACACCTCAGCGGCGCCGGGCTTCACGGATCCGTCGGCCTTGCCCTGCGCGATCAGGCTCTCGAGGCTCAGGCGGAAGTCGCGCGCGGCCTTGCGGCTCTCATCGTCGAGCAGGTGGTCGTGGCGCTGCACGAAGAACAGCCGCGCGACCGCTGGCTCGCGCGCGGCACCCGCCACGAGCTCGCGGGCCAAATCGGCGAGCTTTTCGCGCGGCCCGACCTTGAGTCCGTCGGCCTCGCGCACGAGCTTCGTGGCCCAACGCGCGCCTGCGCGGTACAGCTCGTTCAGGAACTGCTGCTTGCTCGTGAAGTGCCGGTAGATCGTCCCTTCAGCCACGCCGGCCTTCTTCGCGATCAGGGGCGTGGTGGTCTCGTGATAGCCCTGCGAAGTGAACAGCTCGAGCGCCGCGCGGACGAGGCGCTCCCGAGTGAGGTCAGCTTGGGTCATCGGCCGCGAATCTAATGCGTCGGACCAATCCTGTGGTGCAGGCGGCCGGAGCCCCGCTCCGCGACAAAAATGCGCAGTCGCTTCGCGGGGCCCCGGCCGACTGCAAATAGGGTTCCTTCCCCCACCGGTCTCCGCTAGCTTTCTCGCCGCTCAGCTTGTCCGCGATTTTCCATCCGGAGGCCTTTCCGCAATGCGCATCCTGGTGTTGGGCGCGGGACTCCAAGGGTCCGCCTGCGCCTATGATCTGCTGCAACAACCGGGAGTCGCCCAGGTCACAATCGCCGACCTGAAGCCGGAGCGCGTTCCCGGATTTCTCAAGCCTTCAGTGGGGAAGCGACTGACCCTGCTCAAGCTGGATGTGCAGGATGGCCCCGCGCTCCGGGCCGCGATGACCGGTCACGACGCGGTGCTGAACGCGGCACCCTATTACTTCAACCTCGACGTCTCCCGTGCCGCCGTGGAATCCGGCATTCACTGCGCGGACTTGGGGGGCAACACCGAGATCGTCTTCAAGCAAAAGAAACTCGACGAGGATGCACGGCGACGCGGCGTGTCCGTGATCCCCGACTGCGGGCTTGCTCCCGGCATGGTGAACATCCTGGCGTCCGAAGGCATCCGTCGCGTGGGTGAGGCCGAGGCCGTGAAGATCTTCGTGGGTGGCCTGCCGCAGCACCCCGAGCCGCCCCTCAATTACCAGATCGTGTACTCGCTCG
Organism: Gemmatimonadales bacterium; assembly: GCA_035943095.1. Classification (GTDB taxonomy): domain Bacteria; phylum Gemmatimonadota; class Gemmatimonadetes; order Gemmatimonadales; family GWC2-71-9; genus AG41. The sequence goes on from DASZCN010000094.1 coordinate 22,980, forward strand.
AGGGGGCGCTCGACTACTACACGACGCCTTCATGGGTCCTGCGAGAGGGCAAGCCGAGTCGCGTGGATGCGCTGTCCGAGCTCGAGACGGTCACGTTCCCGCCGCCGGTCGGCGAGCTCGAGGCATTCCACACCGGGGGCGGCATCTCGACCTTGCCGTGGGCGTACGAAGGCAAAGTACGCACCATGGAGTACAAGACCCTACGGTACCCGGGGCACATCGCGATCATGCGCCCGATCCGCGAGCTCGGGCTGTTGGACCTGACCCCGGTCAAGGTGAAGGGGAAGGAGATCGTGCCGCGCGATGCGTTCATCGCGACCGTATCACCCAAGCTCACGAAGGCCGAGGCCCGCGATCTCGTCGCGCTCCGGGTGGAGGTGCGCGGCAAGAACGGCAAGCGGGTCGCCTGGCAGCTGCTCGATTACTCGGACGAGGCGCACGGGATCAGTGCGATGATGCGCACCACGGGCTACTCGCTCGCCATCACCGGCATGATGCAGCTGGACGGGCGGATCGCCGCGAAAGGCGTGCACACGCCCGATGAAGCCGTGCCGTTCGACGCCTACGTGAGCGAGCTCGCCAAGCGAGGCGTCGAGATCCGGGAGATCTGAGCAGCGCAAACGCGCTGCTCAGTAACTCCAGCCGCTCGCGAACAAAAACTGGCCGCCCTCGCTGCTGTGGCCGTAGCCGATCACGAGCAGCGAGTTGCGGAGCAGGCGCAGCGCGACCTCTCCGCCGCCGCTCTGGTGCAGGCCGGTGGTGGTGAGTCGCACCGCTTCACCGGGTCCGAAGACGCGTCCCGCGTCGTAGAAGGCCACGACTTTCAGCTCCACGGCGTCGCCCACGGCAAACACCGCGTAGCGCGCTTCGAGGCCGCCCAGCAGCTTACCGGGTCCGGTGAATCGTCCGTCATAGAAGGCGCGAAGCGAGTTGTAGCCCCCCACCGCTACGAAGGCCCGCTCGCTCGATTCCATCTCCTGCTGCACGGCGACCGGCGGGTTGCCCCCCATCCCCTCGGCGGCCAGTCGTCCCGCGAGCACTAGAGGTTGAACCGGGCGCACCTGCAGGCGCACGTCGCCCATTGTCCGCGTGTAGCCCGTGCCGCTCGCGAACAGCGCTTCGACCAGGACGCCCGTGTGCGGGTCCACCTCGCTCTCCCGCGTGTCCAGGACGATGCCGACCCGCGCCACCTTGTCCGTGAACGGCACCGTGCTCGGGTCCACCGTCCCGGCCGCCAGGTCGGTCCGGAAGACGGACGGGCCCGGCAGGGCGCGAAAGTCGGTGCGAGTGATTGCGCCGCCCGCGAGGATCCTGAGACGCCCGACGAGGCGCCGCTGCACCGTGGCGCGGGCCGCAAGGCGCTCGCGACTCACCCGGTAGAAGTGCGTCCCAACGGTGTTGACGCTATCGACGGAATACCGGGTGTCGTTGCCGATGCCATAGTACCCGAGCCGGTTGTCGCGCCGGGCGCTCAGGGTCAACGCCGCACGCCAACCGTCCCACCACGCCGGCGCGCGCGCGTCCACGACGAAGCCGTAGCTGCCCTGAGTACTGGCGCCGGCGTCGAGACTCAGCGCCGCCCGATCGGGCTCCGGGCGCTCGACGAAGCCGAGCGGGCTGTAGCGGCCATAGTGGAGCGCGCCAATCAGGCCGTCGGCGGGAGCGTACCCGATATACGGGTAGAAATTGGAGCGCCAGTACCGTTGCGCTTGGAGCGCCGGGACGGCCGCGGCGAGCGCGAGGGCGAGGCAAGCGACGCGCATGAAGGTGCGTACGTTTATGCCACCTGGCGCGCGCTGTCAACTTGCTCCACCCGCACGCGCCCCCTAACGTTCCGACCGTGGACTTCGCGGATCCGCCGAGCCTGCGCGGGGTGATGCGCGGGATTCTGGGGGCCGCCCTGGGGCTCGCCGGTCTCGCGCTGGTCGTTGTGTCTGCGAGCACCCGGCACATCGAATGGCGGCTCGTGACGCTGGTGCTCACCCTGTGGGCGGCGTGGAGCTTCTTCGACGCGCTCTTCGGAACTCTGGTCGAGCCGCTCGGCCGGTTCATGGCCAACGCCCTGACGGGCGGCTCGATGCCGGGCGGCGCGACGATCACAATCGACCAGGAGACGACGATGCTCGAGCACCTGGTCCGCGCCGAGCCCCCACCGCCGCCCCATCGGGTCGTGCTCGCCGGCATCCGGCTGGCCGAAATCTACCGCACGCACCAGCATGACACAGCCAAAGCGGAGGCGCTCATCGCCCACCTTGCGGAACGATACCCCGACTCCCCCGAGCTCCAGCATGTCCGCCCCCGCCCCCGCCCCCGCCCGCTTTGAGCTCTCGCTGGTCGTGCCGGTGTACAACGAGCGCGAGAGCTTGCCGGTTCTCGTGGAGGAAATCGCCCGCGCCTTGCCCGGGCGGCGCTACGAGATCGTGGCCGTGGACGACGGCTCGACCGACGGATCGCTCGAGGTGCTCAAGGCGTTGAAGCGGGAGCACCCGGAGCTGCACATCGTGGCGTTCGCGGCGAACGCGGGACAAACCGCGGCGTTTGCGGCGGGTTTCGACGCGGCCCGCGGCCCTCTGATCGTGACGCTCGACGCGGACCTGCAGAACGACCCGGCCGATATCCCGGCCGTCGTGGCCGAGCTGGAACGCAGCGGAGCCGACGCCGTGGCGGGATATCGCGTGAACCGACAGGACACCGGGTGGAAGCGATTGCAGAGCAGCATCGCCAACGGCGTGCGTAATCGATTGAACCGCGAGACGATCCGCGACACGGGTTGCTCGCTCAAGGCGTTCCGGGCCGACGCCGTGCGCGCGCTGCCGCTCTTCACGGGGATGCATCGCTTCCTGCCGACCCTCGTCCGCATGCGGGGGGGGACGGTCGCGGAAGTGCCCGTGCGGCACCGGCCGCGCCGGTTCGGCCGGACGAAGTACGGGATGTGGAATCGCGCGTTTCGCGCCCTGGCAGACGCGCTGGCGGTGCGCTGGATGCAACGCCGGGCGTTGCGCTACCGTGTACGGGAGGAGCTGCCTTGACGCACGAAGACTTTGTACGGCAGATCGACCTGGAGCTGGACGGGGAGCTCAGTCTCCCCGAGCGCGCCGCGCTGGCGCGCCACCTCGCCGGGTGCCGGCACTGCACCGAGGCGCGCGTGAGTCACCTCGAGATGCGCGTGGCGTTCGCCCGCTCGGCCGGCGAGCCGCACGCCCGAACCGTGCCCCGCCCGAGAATCCGTGGGCGGACCCTGGCGTTCTGGATGGCGACGAGCCTGCTCGCCGGCGCGGCCGGCGGTTGGCTGGGACACAGCCGCTGGGGCGGGCCAGGGCCGGACTCGATCGAGGCCACGCGTGCGATCTTCGTGGCGCAGTAGCCTCGTCGTCGCGGCGGCGGGCGCCGCGCTGAGCCTTGGCTTGCGGCCTCCGTATAGTGCCCAGACCCCGAACTACCGCGTCACCTATCGGCTGCGCGTGGTCGAGCGCGCCGCGGCCGAGACGGACGTTCTCGCGACCGCCGTCGTGAGCGGCCCCCCGGAGACCGACCTGCGACTGTCGCTCCGCACCGACCGCACCGAGCTCAACGGCCTGCTCGGCACGCTACCGGACCTGGATACCGTCAACGTCGCGGGTGTGTTCTACGCCCGTCGCGAGGCGGGACGCTCGCGGCGGGGCCTTCCCTTGTGGGAGGAGGACACCTATCGCCGCTGGACCCGGGTCGCCTGGGGCGGAACGGCGCGGCTCTATCCCTTCGGGCCGGAGAGCGTGAACCAGCGGCACGCCGTATGGGTCGAGGTCACGGTGAGCCGCGAGTTCGCCGCGGGCGAGACCCGCGCGAGTGAAGAGGTGACCATCGTCGACAGCACGGTGGCCTTCGAGGCTCGGGCGGTGGTCCCGCCTCGTCGCGTCACGGTCCGCATGAGCCTGGTGCGGGGCGACACGGCGTCGACCGTGCGGGTGGTGGACCTCGTGCCCGAAACCACCGGTCGCCGCGTCCGATTCACACTCGGCGGCGAGACCTTTGACTTCGACGTCACGTTGGAGCGCCCGGACCCCCCCATGACGGGCCGCGACAGCGCCCTGGCGGTCGGCGTGGACATGGTCTGCCTGCGACTCGTGGTGCCCGGTGCGGCCGAACCGGCCCGGCTCCGGTGCGGCCGGCCCGACAATATCGCCCGCCGCGTCGCCCTGACGGGGGGCGACACGCTGGTCGCCACGTTCGCCTGGCCCGCCGTGCGCTGAGCGGTATTATCCAGCGATGCCGCGCAAGCAGCGCCTCGACCCCGCCATTTTCCACCTGCCGGTCGATCGGATGCGGGAGGGCTATTACTCCGACAAATACTTCGTCCGGACCCGCGAGCTGCTCCTCAAGGACGGGCACCGGCCGTGTGTCACCATGCAGGTGTTCGGCAAGTCTCACGCGTTCCTCGGCGGGATCGACGAAGCGATCGCCATCCTCAAGCTCTGCAGCATGGAGTGGCCCGAGCTCGACGTGCGCGCGCTGTACGACGGTGATGAAATCGAGCCGTGGGAGACGGTCCTCTTGATCGAGGGTCCGTACGATGCCTTCGCCCACCTGGAGACCCTGTACCTCGGGGTCCTCGCGCGCCGGACCAAGGTCGGCACCAACACGCGCCGCGTGGTGGAGGCGGCGAGCCCCAAGCAGGTGATGTTCTTCCCGGCCCGGCACGACCATTGGCTCGTGCAAACGGGGGACGGCTACGCCGCTCACATCGCGGGCGCGATCGGCGTCTCGACCGACGCGCAAGCGTCGTGGTGGGGGTCCGAGGGGGTCGGCACCGTTCCGCACGGGCTGATCGCGGCGTATGGCGGCGACACCGTCCTCGCTTCGCAGAAGTTCGCCGACCTGTCCGACCCCGGCGTCCGACTCATCACGCTCGTGGACTTCGACAACGATTGCGTTGGAACCTCTCTCAAGGTCGCGCGCGCCCTGGGCCGCCGGCTCTGGGGCGTCCGCATCGACACGTCGGAAACCCTGGTCGACAAGTCGGTCATTCCGCAGATGGGGACGTTCAAGCCCACGGGCGTGACGCCCCAGCTCGTGTCCAATGTGCGCCGGGCTCTCGACAAGGAGGGATTCCAGCACGTGAAGATCGTCGTGTCCGGGGGGTTCACGGTCGAGAAGATTCGACAGTTCGAGGAGGAAGGCGTGCCCGTGGACATGTACGGCGTGGGCTCGAGCCTGTTCCAGGGGCGCTTTGACTTCACCGCCGATGTGGTCCGCGTGGAAGGAAAACCGGTCGCCAAGGTCGGTCGAGCGTACCGGCCCAATCCGCGATTGGAACGGGTGGATTAGGGCGCAGCATGCTGCGCCCCTACTTCATCAAGAACCTGTCATACCACGCCAGGTACCGCTCCATCCGATCTTTCCGGTAGCTGGGCTTGTTGATGCCGTGATGCTGTCCGGGATAGATCACGAGCTCGGTCGTCACGCCGGTGCTGCGTAACGCCTGGTACATCTGCTCCGAGTTGAGGAGCGGCACGTTGAAGTCCTTGTCGCCACCCAGGAACAGGGTGGGCGTCACGATCCGGTCGGCATGGAGAAACGGGAACGAGAGCTTGACCCACGTGTCCACCGTTTTCCAGGGAACGCCGAGCTCGCCCTCGTACTCGCGCACGTATTGGTCCGTGCCGTACCCTGCGAGGATGTTCGAGATGCCGGCACCGCTCACCGCGGCCTTGAAGCGACGGTCCTGCGCGATCACGTAATTGGTGAGAATGCCGCCGTAACTCCACCCGCCGACGCCCAGCCGGGCGGAATCCGCGATGCCCTGGGCCACCGCGTAGTCGACCGCGGCGAGCACGTCCTGCGCGTCCTTGTTCCCCCAATCCGCGTAGATCGCCGCGGAATAGCGCTCACCGCGGCCCGAGCTGCCTCGCGGATTCGCCACCACCACCACGTAGCCGTGCCCCGCGAGGGTCTGCAGCTGAAAGTCGAACTCGGACTGATACTGCGAAACCGGCCCACCATGGATACGGAGGATGGTGGGGTAGCGCTTCCCCGTGGAGAACTCGGCCGGTTTGACGATGAACCCGTTGACCGGAGTGCCGTCCCGGCTCTTGAAGCCGATCGGCTCCACCGTGCCGAGCTTCACGTGCGAGAGCCACTCGTCGTTTTGGTGGGACAGCGGCCGCAGCGTCGTCCCCTCGACGGCGAACACCTCGGCGGGTGCGAGCGGCGCGGAGGCAAGTACGGCCACCTTGCCGGCGCGGCCCGTGGCGAACGCGCTCACCACCCGGGGCCCCGACACGAGACGCTCGATTGTCCCACCACTCGCCGGCACCCGCGCGAGCTGTACCGAGCGATCGTCTTCGAGCTGGAAGTAGAGAGACGAGCCGTCGGCGGACCAGGTCGGGTTCCCCGCGTTGCGGTCGAGGGTTGCGGTGAGGATCCGAGGAGCGCCGCCCGCCGCCGGCACGACGGCGAGCTTTTGCACCGCATAGTAGATGAGCTTGAGCGGCCCACCCTGGAGATAGGCGATCGAGCGGCCGTCCGGGCTCCAGGCCGGCCGACTCTCGTAATCGGGGTCGTTGTCCGGGCCCTCGAATGTCGTCAGCTGTTTCGGCGTCGCGCCCGGCGTCGCGTCCATCACGTACACATCCCAGTTGTTGTCGCGGTCGGCGTCGGGGCGGCGCTTGCTCACGAACGCGAGCGACTTGCCGTCGGGCGACCAGGCCGGCAGGACCTCGTCGTAGTCGCCGGGCGTGAGCAGGGTCGCCTTTCCCGTCTCGACGTCGACCACGTAGAGATGGTGGCGCTGCTTGCCCAGGTATCCCGACTCGTCCTGCTTGAACTGGAACCGGTCGATCACAATCGGCGCGGGCGTCTTGGGCTTCGCGGTATCCGGGTCCTCCGCTATCACCGCGAGCCGGCGCCCGTCGGGCGCCCAGACGTAATCGTCGATGTCGCTCTGGAGCGTCGTGAGCTTCCGGCCTTCGCCGCCGCGGCGGTCGAGCAGCCAGAGCTGGGTGTGGTCGTCGTCGCGGCTCGAAAGGAAGGCGATCCAGCGCCCGTCGGGGCTCCAGCTGGGGTTGCTCTCACCCTGCTTCGAATTGGTGAGGCGGACCGTCCGCGAGCCGTCCCAGCTGGTCATCCAGATGGCCTGGTGGTTCTGATCCAGGGCGGTGTCGGCACTCGAGACGGTGTAGACCACCCAATCGCCTTCGGGTGAAATCCGTGGCTCGCTCACGTCGCGCACCTGGAGCACGTCGTCCGGCGTGAACGGCCGGGGCCGCGGGGGCGGGGTGGGCGTGGGCGCCTGGGCAGCCATTCGGGACGCGAGCGCCAGCCCGAGCACCAGAACGACGAGCGAACGGTTCATGTCACGCTCTCCAAGTTCGAGGGCGCAAAGGCTACGCCCATCGGCACGCCGGCGCCAGCGGCCGCGGCTCTTGCACTTCAGATCGCGGGTGAATATTCTTCCGTTTCGATGAATATTAATGCACGCGTGCCCGTGGGGGTGATGGGCGCCTCCGGGTACGTCGGCCAGGAGCTGTTGCGGCTCCTGACCCGGCATCCCGGGGCCGCGGTCGCGTTCGCCACCGCCGAGTCGGCCGCCGGCGAGCGCCACGAGGGCGTCGAGCTCGTGCGCATCGCTGACGCGCCGCTCGGGCGGGCCGAGGTCGTGCTCTCGGCGCTGCCGCACGGCGTGTCCGCCCGGTACGTGCAGGAGGCGCGCGCCGCCGGCAAGCGCACCGTGGACTTGTCGGCCGATTTCCGCCTGTCGCCCGAAGCCGTGTACGGGCTGACGGAGGTCACGCGTCCCCGGCTCGCGGCCGCCGAGCTCGTCGCCAACCCCGGCTGCTACCCCACGGCCGCCTTGCTCGCGCTCCTGCCGCTCGCGCGCCAGGGATTGATCGATCAGTCGCGCGAAGTGGTGATCGACGCCGCATCGGGCGTCACCGGCGCCGGCCGGGCCTTGAAGCAGGAGCTCTTGTTCGGTGAAGTGGCCGAGGACTTCCGCGCCTACGCGGTAGGCAACGAGCATCGCCACCTGCCGGAGCTGCGCGCGACGCTGGAGCGCGAAGGTGACTTCACCGGCGACCTCGTCTTCACGCCGCACTTGCTCCCGGTCAAGCGGGGGATCCTGGAAACGATTCACGTGCCGCTCACGCGCGTGCTGGACCGGGCCACGGCCGAGGGACTCTACGAGTCCGTGTACCACGACGAGCCCTGTGTGATGGTGATGCACGCCCGGCTGCCATCGCTCAAGGACGTCGTGTATCGAAACCGCGTCGCGATCGGCGTTGCGGCGGTAGCGAACGTGCGCCGCCCGCGGCTCACGGTGATCACCGCGATCGACAATCTCGTGAAAGGCGCCGCCGGGCAGGCGGTCCAGAACATGAACGTGATGCTCGGGCTCGCCGAGACGACGGGGCTCGCGTGCTGAAGGTCCGCGTGATCAAGCTTGGCGGCAACGAGCTCGATCGCCCCGCGTGGCTCGAGGCCTGCGCCCGCGCCCTCGTGCCCCTCGACCCGGTCGTGGTGGTACATGGCGGCGGGCGCGCGGTGAGCGCCTGGTCTGAGCGGCTCGGCCTGCCGGTCGAAAAGCTGAACGGCCGCCGGGTGACGACGCCCGAGGTGGCGGAAGTGGTGGAGCTCGTGCTCGCGGGCCCGGTGAATCGGCGGGTCGTCGCCGCGCTGCGGCAAGCGGGGCTCGACGCGGTCGGGCTTTCGGGTGTGGACGGCGGCCTGCTCACGGCGCGACCGGCGGAGGACGCGGCGGCGTTGGGCCGCGTTGGCGAGATCGTGCAGGTGCGCGCCGCGCTGCTCGAGAGCTTTCTGCTCGCGGGGCTCACGCCGGTCATCGCGCCCGCGGCTCCCGAAGCCGGTGACGGCGCTACAACGCCCCTCAACGTGAACGCCGACGACGCGGCGGCCGCCATCGCGGGCGCACTGCGCGCCGCGGAGCTGCTGCTCGTCTCGGACGTTCCGGGCGTGTTGGTCGACGGTGTCGCGCAGCCGGTGCTCGACGGCGTGGAGGTCGAGTCGCTGATCGAGATCGGAGCGGCTTCGGACGGCATGATCGCGAAATTGCGCGCGGCTCGGGCGGCGCTCCAGGCCGGCGCGCGGGCCGTCAGGATCGGCGACCAGCACCTGCTCGACGACCCTCGGGCCGGGACGCGCATTCTCGCCACGGCGGCGCAACCCGCGTGACCGCTACCCCGACGACGCCGGCCGTTCAAGCGCCGGCGCTGCTCGACGTCTACGCCCGGGTCGGGCCGCTGCTGGTGGGTGGCCGGGGCGCGGAGCTCGTCGCCGAAGACGGGACGCGCTACCTCGACTTCGTGGCCGGGATCGGCGTGAACGCCCTGGGCTACGATCATCCGGTCATTCGGGGTGCGATCGAGCGAGCGTTGGGTCACGGCTTGATCCACGTTTCCAATCTGTATCGGACCGAACCCGGAGAGCGGCTCGCGGAAGAGCTCGTGACGCGCTCGTTCGCGGACCGTGCCTTCTTCTGCAACTCCGGCGCCGAGGCGAACGAGGCGGCGTTCAAGTTCGCCCGCAAATGGTCGGGCAAGAGCGAAATCGTCGCCTTCTCGGGCTCGTTTCACGGGCGCCTATTCGCGACCCTGGCCGCCACCGACCGCCCCGATTACCGGAAACCGTTCGAGCCGCTCGTGCCCGGCATCCGCATTGTGCCGCGCGAGGAGTGGGCCGCGGTCGATCACGCGGTGTCGGCGTCGCGCACGGCCGCGGTCATCGTCGAGCCGGTGCAGGGGGAGGGCGGCGTCCGGCCGCTGGACGGGGAGTGGCTGGCCTTCGTGCGAGAGCTGTGCGACTCGCGTGGTGTGGCGGTGATCTTCGATGAAGTGCAATGCGGCCTGGGCCGGACGGGGACGCTGTTCGCGTATGAACAGACCGGCGTCGTACCGGACATCCTGACACTCGCGAAACCAATCGCGGGCGGACTGCCGATGGGCGCGGTGCTCGTCACCAGCGCGGTGGCTGCGGCGCTGAAGCCGGGCGACCATGCCACGACCTTCGGAGGCGGGCCGCTCGTCGCGAGCGTGGCGCTCGACGTGGTCCGCACCATTGCCGACCCGGCGTTTCTCACCAGCGTGCGCCGCAAGGGCGACTGGCTGGGCGCGCGGCTCGAGCAGCTCGTTGCCACGTCCCCTCGCGTCAAGGCGGTGCGCGGGCGCGGGCTGCTCTGGGGCCTCGAGCTCTCCGAGCCGGCGGCGCCATTCGTGGCGGTGGCACGCGAGCGCGGCCTGCTGGTGCTCACGGCGGGGTCGCACGTGATCCGCCTGATCCCGCCGCTCGTGATCACGGAGGCGGAGTTGGAGCGGGGAGTGGTGGTTTTGGAAGAGGTGCTGGCGTGAGCGCGAGTCTCCGCATCGCAGCGGAGGGAACCGCTCCCCGCTCCCTGCTCCCAGGGGTTGTAGTGAGGGGCGCGGTGCTCTCCGACGTCCCGTCGCTCGAGTCGCTGATGGCCCCCTACGTCGCCAGGGGGGATCTCTTGCCGAGAAGTAACTACGATCTGTGTCGGCACATCAAGGAGTACGTTGTTGCGGAGGCATCGCCCGGAAGCGGCGAGATCCTCGCGTGCGGATCGCTCAAGATCTATTCGCAGCGGCTGGGCGAGGTCGCCGGGCTCGCGGTCCGGCCCGACTGGCAGGGAGCCGGGCTCGGCCGTGCGCTGCTCGAGGCTCTCATCCTCGAGGCCCGCGCGCACCGTCTCACGGAGGTCCTCGCCCTGACCCGCAAGCCCGCGTTCTTCTTCAAGCTCGGCTTTGCGCCCGCCGAGCGGGAGCATTTTCCGCTCAAAGTATGGGCGGATTGCAACAGGTGTCCCCGCAATACTTGCTGTGATGAGATTGCAGTGAGTCTCAGGCTGTAGAACAGGCAACTACCTAGACGCACAGACGCGCAGCGGTGAACAGGGACGAGGCTCCCTGTTGACACCCTCCTGTATCCCACCAGAGATTCCCCGCCATGGCCCGCGTGATCTTCTGGGATGTCGACACCCAGTACGATTTCATGCACGCCGACGGCAAGCTGTACGTGCCGGAGGCGGAGCGTATCACCGGTAACCTGAAGCGCCTCACCGACTACGCTCATGGGCACGGCATCCGAATCGTGGCGAGCGCCGACGACCACGTGACCGCGCACCCCGAGATCTCCGACAAGCCCGACTGGACCACCACGTTCCCACCCCACTGCATGCGCGGGACCCCGGGGCAGAAGAAGATTCCCGAGACGGCCCTGCGCGACGCGCTGGTCATCGAGCCGCAGCAGGCCGACGCCAAGGCGCTTGGCGAGCGAGTGCGGGCGCACAAGGGAGACATCCTTCTTCACAAACACCGGTTCGACGTATTCTCGAACCCGAACCTCGCTACGGTGCTCGACGCGCTCGCGCCGGACGATATCGTCCTATACGGCGTGGCCAC
>DASZCN010000095.1:0-23937 GCA_035943095.1 Gemmatimonadales bacterium
CCCCCCCCCCCACCCGAGGGGCGGTTCGATTGGCTGCTGCTGCCGCCGCCGCGGCGGCGCACCGCGAGCTCCAAGTTCCACTTCGCCGCTCGGTCGCGCGGCCGGAGCAGCAACGCCTCCCGATAGGCGCGCTCCGCGTCGCCCAGGTGCCCGTCGCGCCCCGCGCTGTCGGCGGCCGCCTGGCGCAACGCCAGCAACCCCAGATTGTAGAGCGCGCGGAAGCGAAGATCGGGATCGAGCGACGCGGCGGCGTGTGCGAGGCTCGCCTGGGCGGTCTCGGCGTCGGAGTCGGCCATGGCCGCGGTGCCCGCATTGTACCACGCGGCGTCGTCTTTGCGCTCGGTCGCGAGCTCGGCGACGTACGCGGCGTGCGCGCGCCTGACGTCCCGGCGGTCCCAGGCCTTTTCGGCGGCGCTGCGCGGATGCTGAGGGAGAGGTGAGGGAGACTGCTGCGCCGCAGCCCTTGGTGCCACGAGGCACGTCAGAACGACCCCCAAAAGCGCGGCGGTGCGACGCGACGCGGCCTGCGCTACGAGCACCATCACCGCGAGCATCAGGGGCAGCCACGCCCGCGGTCGGCCCCGCTCGGCCCGCGTCTCGCTCGCCCGCGCCCGCCGGTACGAGGCGACGAGATCGCGCACCGCGCCCGCCTGGTCCGGGAGGTCCGCGGCGACGAGCGTGCCCTGCGCCGCATCCGCCGCGGCACCGAGGACATCGTCACGCCGTGCGGTCTCGATCATGGTGCCGTCGGCGTCTTTCTGATACCCGAGCAACGCCCCACGATCGTCCCGCATGGGGATGCGAGTCGGTGTGCGCCCCCCCTCGGCCACGAGGATCAGGCGCACGCCCGCCGCCTGGAGGCGCTGGGCCGCAGCGACGATCCCCGGCACCGTGTCGTGAGCCTCGCCGTCGGTGAACACGACCAATACCCGGTCCGCCAGCTCGGAGCTGGCGCGCAGCAGCTCGCCCCCCTGGCGCAGCGCCCCAGCCATCCCCGTCCCGCCCTCCGACGCGACATCCGGATCCAGCGCATCGAGGTACAGCGTGAGGGCGGAGCCGTCGATGGAGAGCGGCGAGAGGATGTAGCTCGAGCCAGCGAAGGCGATGAGCCCGAGGCGATCGCCGTCCAGGTCCTGCACCAGTCGCCGCGCCTCGCGCAGCGCACGGCGCAGCCGGCTGGGACTGGCGTCCTCGGCGAGCATGGAGCGCGAGATATCGATCGCCATCACGAGGGAGAGACCGCGCGTCTCCGCCACGATCTGCTCCTCGCCCCAGCGCGGCCCCGCGAGCGCGACGACGCCGAGGAAGGCCGCGATCGAGAGGGCGGTGGGTCCGAGCCGACCCGCGCCCAACGCCCGCCGCACGGTTTCCTCGGACCAGAGCGCGGCCCGCCGAATCCGCACGCGACGCGCCCAAGCCGCCGCGAACCACACCGCGCCGCCGATCAACGGCGCCAGCGCGAGCACCACGGGCGCGTCGAAGCTCATCAGGGCACCCGCACGGCGAAGGTACCCGCGAGCACGATCTCGAGCGCGAGCGCAACGAGCCCGACGGCCAGCGGCACGCGATAGGCTTCCTCAAACCGCCGATAGACGACCTGCTCCACGCTCGACTTCTCGAGGCGGTTGATCTCCTGGAAGATGTGGCGGAGCGACTCGGAATCCGTCGCCCGGAAGTATCGACCTCCCGTCATGGACGCGATCTCGGTCATCAGCGGCTCGTCGATCTCGACCAGCATCATCTCATAGCGGAGCCCATCGGCGCCCTGCCCGGTGGGGACCGGTGCCTCTCCCCGCTTCCCCACACCGATCACGTAGATCTTGATGCCGAACGCCGCCGCGGCCTGGGCCGCCGTCCGCGGATCCACGGTGCCGCGATTGTTCACGCCGTCGGTGAGGAGCACGATGACCTTGCTCTTCCCCGGCGCCCGTCGGAGGCGGCTCGCCGCGGTCCCGATTCCGGTTCCGATCGCGGTGCCGTCCTCGAGCATGCCGATCTTCAAGTCCCGGATGGCTTGCTCCAACACCTGATAGTCGGTGGTGAGGGGGACCTGCGTGAGCGCCTGCGCCGCGAAGGCGACGAGGCCGATCCGGTCGGAGCGACGGGCCCGCACGAATTCGATCGCGGTCTGCTTGGCCACGTCGATGCGGTTCGCGGGGGCGAAGTCCTCCGCCAGCATGGAGCTCGACATGTCGAGGGCCAGCACGATGGAAATCCCCTCACTGCGGCTCTCGCTCTTGGCGGGGCCGACCCGCGGCCCGGCGGCGGCGACGATCCAGGCGCCGAGACACGCGCTTCGCAGCGTCACTGGGAGGCGGGCCACCCAGAGCCGCTCGGTCGCACCGGCGGCCGGCCGCACGTCGCTCATGCGCGTGCCTGCGAGCTTCCCGAGGCGCTTGGCGCGGAGCCACCACCACAACGGCAAGAAGCCGAGGGCCAGCAGCAGGAGCGGGCGGGCGAAGCTCATGCCGCCAAGTCCCGGGTCAGCCGACGCGCCGTGACGGCGAGCGCGGCGATGTCGGTCCCGTGCGCGGATGCGAACTCGACCCGGTCGAGCTGGTCCAGCAGCTCGCGCAGCTCGCGAATCGGCGCCTCCGGACGGGCCCGTTCGACCACGGCGAGACATTCAGCCGTGTCGAGCGCCGCGTGGGCCGCAGGCACGGCCCGCGCCAAGGCCATCCGGAGGCGCCAGGCAGCCCGAGCCGCCACCGCTTTGGGCTCGCCGGCCGCAAGCCACCGGGCGTCCGGGACCTCACGTTCCACTGGAACCTGAGGCCTCGGGCCGGGCGACCGCGGCCGCCGACGCCGTAGGGCGATGCCCGCCACCAGCAGCGCCGTCGCGATCCCGAGGGCGGCGAGGGGCGGGACCGCGTTGCGGTGGACTTGGCGCAGGGGGGCGAGCGGACCTTCGGGGCTCGGATCTCTGAGGGAATCGGGAATGACGCTCGATACGCCAAAGCTCGCCACGCCGCCCGCGGTCGAGTCGGCTCGTCCGTCAGGGCTGAGACGCCAAATCGGGGGCAGCGTGATGCGATGAGGGCCGGGCTTCCAAGCCACCACGTCATAACGCACCACCCAGCCGCCCGGGCTCCGAAGGATCACAGGATCCGCGAGGGGCTCGACTGCTTCCGTCGATTCGAGCTTCCCCACGCGCAGCTGCCACCCGGCGGGCACGACCAGCTCCCGTTCGAGGCGGATCGTGTCGCCCACGGTGGGAGAAGTGGGCGTGGCCACCCAACCGCTCCCCTGCCCGGCTGCACGACGGCACGTCGGCACGACGGCAAGCACACCGAGGCCAGTGACGATCATGGCACGACGAGCAACGTGACGTCGTGCCGTCGTGCAACGTGCGTTCATCGTTTCAACCGGCGGGCACGCTCGGCGAAGGCTCGACGCAATGGTACGGCGTAGGGCACACTCGTTTGCAGCGCCACGCGATCCACGCCCGCCTGCACCAACTTTCGTGCCCGCTCCTGGAGGAGGCGCTCCGCCGCGACGCCGACGCGGGTCCGGGTCGGCCCATGACTGGTGTCGAGGAGCACGCGCTGCCCCGTCTCCGAATCCTCCATGTCGACCCATCCGGCGTCGGGCAAGATCCGCTCCCGGGGGTCATCGATCGTGATCGCCACCACGTCGTGATTCGAGGCCAGCTGGGCCAAGGGATCCTCCCAACCTTCGGCGCGGAAGTCCGAGAGGATGACGACGATTGCGCGGTGGCGCGGCAGCTTTGACGCATACCGAAGGGCTTCGCCCAGGTTCGTCCCGCGCCCGCGGGGTGTGAAGGCCACCAGGTCGCGGATCACGCGCAACGCATGCGGCCGCCCTTTCGCCGGCCGCAGGACGACCTCCACCTTGTCGGCGAACATCAACGCGCCGACGCGATCGTTGTGCCGCGCCGCGGCCAGGGCGAGGACCGCCGCCACCTCGACCGCGAGACCGGCCTTGGTGTACGGGCGTCCGAACTGGCAGGAGCCCGACTGATCCACGACGAGCATGAGCGTGTTCTCGCGCTCCTCGTGGTACGTCTTCACGAAGGGGTGACCCATCCTGGCCGACACGTTCCAGTCGATGGCCCGAAAATCGTCGCCCTGCTGGTACTCCCGCACTTCCGCGAACTCGATGCCCTGCCCGCGGAACACGGACCGGTATTCACCGGTGAAGAGGGAGTTGACGAGGGAGCGCGTGCGGAGCTCGATCCCCTTGACCTGGCGCAACACCTCGGGCGTGACGGCCCGGCGGCGCGCGCGAAGGGGAGACGTTTCGCCACTCCGGCGGTCCCTCCCCTCGTACTTCACGGGACGCCCACCGCCTCCAGGATCTTGGCGATCACGCGGTCGGAGTCCATGTCCTCCGCCTCTGCCTCGAACGTCAACAGGACGCGGTGCCGCAGCACGTCGTACGCCATCGCCTTGACGTCCTCCGGCACCACGTACGAGCGGCCGCGGAGGAAGGCGTGCGCCCGCGCCGCCTGCGCCAGATAGATCGACGCCCGCGGGCTCGCTCCGAAGGCGATGAGGGGCTTCAGCTCCGGCAGCCCGATCGCCTGCGGTTCGCGGGTCGCGCGGACCACGTCCACGATGTAATCGACCACCTTCTGATCCATGAACAGCTCGGCGATCGCGCTGCGGGCGGCGAGGATGTCGTCCGCTTCGGCCACGCGCTGGACCTCGATCGGCCGACCCGACGCCATTCGCGCCACGATTTCCTTCTCGGCATCCCGGGTCGGATAGCCTACGCGCACTTTCAGCATGAAGCGGTCGAGCTGCGCCTCGGGCAGCGGGTACGTGCCCTCCTGCTCGATCGGATTCTGGGTCGCGAGCACCAGAAACGGCTCGCCCAGGTAGAACGTCTCTCCGCCAATGGTCACCTGCTTCTCCTGCATCGCCTCGAGCAGGGCCGACTGCACCTTCGCGGGCGCGCGGTTGATCTCGTCCGCCAGCACGAGGTTGGCGAACAGCGGTCCCTTTTTCGGATAGAACTCCTGGGTGCGCTGGTCGAACACCATCGTGCCCACGACGTCCGCGGGAAGCAGGTCGGGCGTGAACTGGATGCGCGAGAACGCGATGCGCAGGCACTCCGCCACCGTCCGCACCGCGAGCGTCTTGGCGAGCCCCGGCACGCCCTCGAGGAGGACGTGACCGCCGGTGAGCAGCCCGACGAGCAGCCGCTCGACCATCAGCTCCTGCGCCACGACGCGCTTCGCGACTTCTCGCGCGATCGTCTGGCTCAGTACCGCATCGCCGGTCTTGGCCGTCTTTGTGGTCATTTCAGCGCCGCCTCCGCCGCTTTACGCACCGCGGGCTCCTTGTCCTTGCTGTAGAGTTCCAACAGCCCCCGTGCTTCGGGGCGTGTGAGGTGACGCAGACCGTCGACCGCGGCCGCCCGCACCATCGGGCTCCGGCGGCTCATCATTCCCCCGGGCTCCGCATACTTGGCGAGCACCTCGAGCGCTTCCTTCGATGCCAGCCGGCCAATCGCCCGAAGCAACTCCGCCTGTACCCCTTCGTCTGGCTCCTGCTCCATGCGGCGGATGAGTACAGTGGAAGAAGCGGGGTCGCCCCCCGCCGCCACCGCCCGCGCGGCCGCCGCGCGTACCGCGACACTCTCGTCTTTCAGGGCCGGCATGGCCGGACGGGAGATCTCACGCCCTCCCGCCTCGGCGAGGCCGAGGAGCGCCGCCTCGCGCACGTATTCGGATCCATGGCGGACCAGCGGCAACAGGAGTGACACCGCCTGGGGACTCCCCGTCACGCCGAGGAACTCCGCCGCCGCGGCTACAATAGCGGGCTCCCGGTCGGCGAGCTTGCCCTGCAGCGGCTCGAGGGCCCGGTCCGCCGCGGCGCGCACCGTCGCGCGATACGGTGCACGCAGCTCCACTGGCGCGGCGACGAAGGCGTCGAGCACGAGCCCCATCGACAGCGACGCGAGCGCGCCCACCGCCGCTACGACCGATTCGAGCTCCGCAGGGGGCACGCGCCCTTCCCCCAGGCGATGCACCAGTCGCTCGACCAGCGTGCGGTCGGACAGGGCCACGGCAGCCTGGTCGATGGCGCTCAGGACAGCAGGATCCTGCACGGTGGGAAGGAGCCGGTCGAGGGCGGCGATCGCGTCCGCGGCGATCGCCACATCGTGCATACCGAGGAGCTGAGTGGCGAGGGCGCCCAGCTTCTCCACGGCGGCCCGCTGCTCGTCCGGCGTGGTGGCGGTCCCCAGGGCGGCCACCGCGCGCTTCACCTCCACGTCGATCGGCAGCACGTCGGGCCGGAACGCCGCGCTGGCCCGGCGCGACGCGAGCAGCGACTCCGCCGAATGCGCGGCCGGGACCACCGCCGACGGGTGCGGGGCTGGGAAGGACGGCGGCGGCGCGGGAAGCAGAACGGGCGGCGGAGCAGTTACTCGCTCCGGAGGGGGAGGCGACGCCTCGGACGTGGATGCCTCCGGATCGGGGATGGCGGGCGTGCCCTGCCCAGGCGTGGGGGCGCGCAGGCGTTCGAGGCGCGTGGCCGAGCGCCGCCCGAGACCCAGCGTGATGCGGCCGAGCGTCGTGTCGTCGTGGGGGAGCGCTCCGGTCGCGACATGAAACAGGGCGAGTATGTGATCGGGCGTCATTCCGGGATTGAGCGTCACGGCGCGTACGCCACGGGCATATAACAGGCCCGCGAGCTGGGCGATTTGGGCGTTGCGGGGCAGCAGGTGCTGGCCGTGCCAATGGACGCCCGAGACTCCGACCTTCCATTCGATCGTGCCGAGCGCGGCGAGCGGCGCCACGGTCTCGCCGATCTGCCGCAGGGCCTCCATGACCGCCGGATGCGACGGCGGGTAGAGGCGCGTCAGGCGGAACGTCGTGCCGATGGCGCCGAGGGCGCGTTCGACTCCTGCGGTCTCCGCTGCCATGGGTTAGCGCTTGATCCGTTCTCCCTTGTCCTCGTAGCGAAACACCCACGTGGCAAACCGCGCCGGCTCGATCGGATCGTCCGCGCCGATCGCCGTCCAGTCCACGTCGCTCCCGGACTCGGCCGTACAACGCGCGCGACGCTCGGCCTGCGCGACCATCTCCCGGGCGCGTGTGACCCAGCTGCCGAACTGTTCCGGTCGCAGATCCACCCACCCGCGGGGCGCGGCCGACCGGGGATCCGCGCCGTCCCCGGGCACGGCGACCTGCTGACCCCGATAGACCCGATCGCCATCGGGTGTCAGGATGGGGATGCCCACGGACAGAATATGGCTCCGCAACGTCGTGTCGCGCTCGATTCGGGTGTGGGCCGCCCGAGACAGCTCTCCGGCCTGCGAGTCCGCCAGGGCCCGCACGCTCGGACGCAGCAGGCCGCACAGGTATGACTCCCAGAGCAGCTTGGTGAGACGTGGCGGTCCCAGCATCTCGAACGCAACGGCGCGGCTGCCCGCTTCGCGCTCCAGCCCCCGCAGCCGCTCCAGGGCCGCGCCACGCAGCATCGCCGCGCGATACGTCGGGCCGGCGGTGGCCGCGTCGAGCGCCGCGACCACGTCCCGTCCGGTCGGCCGGCCCTCCAGCTCCATCATGACGTAGTCCGCGACCTCCTCGGGTGTGATGAACTCCATCTGACCCAGCGCCGTCACGGTCTCGAACTCGTCGCGCGAGAACAGACCGTTCTCGCCCACGTCGATATAGGCGCCTTCGAGCGTCCCACCGAGCTCGCGCCACGGGTGCGCGGCGGGCGTGAAGGCGTCGTTGACCGGGATCGGCGTTGGACAGTCCACGAGCGGAATCGGATTGCCTTTACGACGAATCGCGCCAACGCCGATCTCGCGCCACGCGATGGTCGCGGTGGGCTTGATCTCGATGGTGGCCGGCGCGCCGGGCGTGCGCCCGAGCAGAAAGAGCAACAGCGATTGCGCGCCGGCCACCGCGGACTTCGTGAGGAGGAGGCGGCTCGGCCGCTCCTCCGAATGCGTGTACGGGATGTTGAAGCCCATCCCGCCGGTCCCGCTCGTCCCGATTTTCACGTAGGCCCTGGTCTCGGCGCGCTTCAGGGACTCGACCAGGATTTGGACGTGACGGATCAGCTGCGGCATGGTGAGGAGGAGCACGTGGCGCTCGACCGCGGCCCGATCGACCTGCCCGCGGGCGGCCGACTCGAGGAGCGCCTGCGCGCTTGTTTCGGCGTCCTGGTACGCGAACGCGGTCGCCGTGTTCACGCTATCGATGACCGCGTCGGGACGGTACTTCGCGAGGAGTTGGTACAGGAAGCTGCGGTGCAGGATGTCGTCGGTGAGCTCACCCAGCAGGTCGTTCACGAGGAGCCGTCGATGCTCCGGGTCGGCCATGACCGCGGCGCGCTCGAGCCGGGCCAGGCTGGCGGGGAGAAACAGGTCCCCCCACTCGACCTCGATGGCCGTATTCCCGTGGTATGGGTCGAGCGCGCGGGCGGTGGCTCTCACCTCGTCCTCGAACAGCGCGACGAGGATGATACGGCCGGGCGCGGCACCGAGCAGCCGCCGGGCCACGGCGTGCCCGACGAGGCCGCTGCCGCCCAGGATCATCACGGTCCGATCACGCAGATCCATGCAGTCGCTCGATCGCCTCGATCTCTGGCGCGGTCAGCCGCCGGTATTTCCCCTCGGCGAGCCGGCCAAGCCGCACCGGCCCGTACGCGACGCGGTGGAGCCATTCGACCTTGAGCCCCAGCGCTTCAGCCAACCGGCGAACGATGCGCTGCCGCCCCTCCGCCAGCGTCACCTCGATCTCCACGCTCCGCTCGACGGCCCGCACGCGAAAGTCCACCACGTGCACGCGCCGTCCGTCGATGGCGGGCGGCCGCGTCAGCGCGGCGCGCACCTCAGTCGCGCTGTGACCGTGGACCCGCAGCCAATACGTACGGGGGACGGCGTACCGCGGGTGCATCAAGCGGTGCGCCGCCGCGCCGTCCGTGGTCAGGAGGAGCAGACCGGACGTCATGACGTCGAGTCGTCCAACGTACGTGAGGCCGGGCACCGTGGGGAGGAGATCGTAGACCGTCCGCCGCCCCTCCGGGTCGCCGCGGGTCACGACATATCCGACCGGCTTGTTGAGCGCGAGCCACGTCGCCGGGCCCCCGCCCGCCCGCACGGCGCGCCCGTCCACGGTGATCCGCTGCGTTGTCGGATCCGCGCTCATGCCCAGCGTGGCGACGGCGTCGTCCACACGCACCCGCCCCGCGCGGATCAGGTCCTCGGCCTTGCGGCGCGACGTCACGCCCGCACGCGCCAAGGCGCGTTGCAGGCGCATCAGCGTCATTCGGGTTCGGCGGGCGCAGGCGGCCGGAGCGCCACCGACAACTCCTCCAGCCGCGGCAGCTCCTCCAGGTCCTTGAGTCCCAGGGTCTCCAGGAACTGCGAGGTGGTGCCGTACAAGAGCGGCCGCCCGAGACCCTCGCCCCGCGTGACGATCTCGATCAACCCGCGCTCGAGCAGCTTGTCGATCACCGCGCCAGAGTCGACGCCGCGGATCTCATCCACCTCGAGGCGCCCGACCGGCTGCCGGTAGGCGATGATGGCCAACGTCTCGAGCGCCGCCGGGCTCAGCCGCCGCGGCCGCAGCGCGAACTGCGCGCGCTCGATCGCCTCGGCGTAGTCGCGGCGCGTGAGGAACTGCCACCCGTCGCCGATCAGCACGAGCTCCACACCGTGGTTCCCCGCGGCGAATGCGTCCCGGATCTCGACGAGCGCCGCGTGCACCGCCGCCGTGCCCACCTCCGGGTCGAGGGTGAGCAGCTCCTCGACCGGGAGTGGGCGCGCCGCGGCGAACAGCGCCGCTTCAAGCAGTTGGGCGAGAGGACTCACGACGGATCTGGATGGGCGCGAACGGCCCGTCCTGGCGAACGGAAAGGGCACCGCGTTTCGCCAGCTCGAGCAGCGCGATGAATGCCGACAACACGTCCACGAGCGTGGGCCGCTCCCCGACCACTTCCCGCCACCCGAAGGCCTCCCGCTCGGCGAGCAAGCCTTCGATCCGCGCGGTCGCTCCCTCGACGTCGAGCGGCCGCGGCACCACGCGGTGCAGCACCGGCTCGGGGATCAGGGCGATCACGCGCTCGGCCGCAGCCAGGAGGTCGTTGAGATCGATCACGAGAGGCGCGGGCGGCGCGGCCGCCGGCGCGGGGGCGAACCCGCGCCCGAACTGCTCGGCCCGGCGCGCCGCCGCCGCTCCCAACCACTCGACCAGCTCGCGAATCTGTTGATACTCGAGCAGCCGCCGCACCAGCTCGCCTCGTGGATCCTCCCATTCGTCGTCACCAGCGCGGCGCGGCAGCAGCATCTGGGCCTTGATGCGGAGCAGCCGCGCCGCCATTTCGAGGTAGTCGGCCGCCTGATTCAGCCCCAGCTCCCCGATCACCGCCAGGAACTGATCCGCGATCTTTGCGATCGGCAGATCGGTGATGTCGAGCTCGTCCTCGCGAATCAGGTGCAGCAACAGGTCGAGGGGCCCGGAGAACTGCTCCAGCTCGACGATGAAGCCGTTCTGGTCCTGCGACGTAGTCGGAACGCTCGTCATGAGGTCGGCAGGGCCCCGGGCAGCGCGAAGCCACCGACGAGCGACCAGCTCAGACGCTCGAGCGCGCTGGCCGGCCATAGGAATGGCGTCAGGAGCACCGGCGCAAACCAGAGAATCAGGATCAACGGGACCACGCTCAACTGGTAGAGCTGACGGTACCGCATGCCCCATCCGGGCGGCAACAGATGGTAGAACACGTGGCTCCCATCGAGCGGCGGGATGGGGATCAGATTGAAGAATGCGAGCACCAGATTGAGCCGCACGCCGTAGTACATCATCCGTTGCAGGATCTCGAGGCTTGTCGTGAGCGCCGGGAGCTTGTCCCCGAGCCACCCGACCACCGCGAACAGCACCGCGAAGATCACGAACAGGCCGAGGTTCACGACAATGCCGGCGAGCGACACGATCACGTCCCCGCGGACGAACTTGCGGTAGTTCCTCGGGTTGACCGGCACCGGCTTGGCGCCCCCGAACAGGAACCCGGCGTGGGACAACCAGAGGAAGACCGGGAGCACCACGGTCATGATCGGATCGATGTGCTTCAGGGGATTCAGCGTCAGCCGCCCGAGCATATAGGCGGTGTCGTCCCCCTGGCGGTACGCCGCCTCGGCGTGGGCGTACTCGTGGGCCACAATGGAGAAGAGAAGGACCGGGGCCCAGACCAGCAATTCGAAAGAGATAGCTCGGGCTCGAGGGTCGGTGACCGCAAAAGATAACGATCGGGCGGGCGCTCGGTCAACGCCGTAGTGCCTTGACCGACCTGCACTTACCGTCTATCTTCCGCGCCGAACCAGGAGGCCGTTCCGTGCCGAGAATCGAGTCTGCGAAGAAAGCGATGCGCCAGGGGCGCGCCCGCCACGAGCGAAACCGGGCCCAGAGCTCGGCGCTGCGCACCGCGCTCAAGCGCGTCCGGAGCGCCACCACGTCCGAGCAGGCGGGCGAGGCCTATCGCACCGCTTCCCGACTACTCGACCGTGCCGCCCGCAAGGGTTTGATCCATGCGAACAATGCGGCGAGGCATAAGAGCCGCCTCGCGGCGGTGGTAGGGAAACTGAAGAAGTAGACTAAACCGCGGCCAGCTCAGCCCCGCACTGCTCGCAGTACCATTCCGTCGGCAGGTTCATCGTCCCGCAGGCTCGGCAGCGGAGCGTCTTGTCCGCTTCAAGACTCTCATCCTGATCGTCAGCCGGCTCGGGCACGATCGGCGCCGGGACTGGATTCGCGGCGCGCGGAACGTTGGGATTGGCGGTGGGCGTATCGGCAGGAATCACGGGCTGAAACTGAGCCCCGCTGGCCCGCCGCGGCGACGGTGCGGACTTGTCGTCCTCCGTGACCGACTTGATGAAGGCCAGCTCGTCCTCGTGGGGAACCACCTCCCGTTGGGGAGGCGCCTGGGGCTGCACTCTCGGCGCTCGGGCCGGCGGGGCGGCGGGCGTCGAGGGAGTCGCCGTGGGGGGCGGCGGGACAGGCTTGTTACGCACCAGGGCGTCGAGCTCCTCGAGCTTCTGCAGATCCGCCTCGACCGATTGCAGGTCCTCGCGCACCGAGACGAGCTCCGCGAGGATATCCGCGTGCACCTGGGTCCACTGCCCTTCGTCATACTCCCCCACGGAATGTCGCAGCTCCGCCTCGGTGAGCTTCTCACCGGCCCGCGTTTCCTTCTTTTGTAGCTCGCCGCGGAGATGCCGCTTCTCTTCGATGGCTTGCCGCGCGCTCTCGGCGTGCGCCCTGAGCTCCTCGGTGACCGCCGAGAGCCGCGCCTCGTAGTCGGAGCGCACCCGCGCGCGAACATGCCCGGGTGTCGCGTCCGCCGAATCGTTCAAGCGGGCGAGCCACGCCTCGTACTGTCGCCGCTCCTCCAGCAGACGCTGGATGATGACGGTGCTCTTGGACGCTCCTTTAGGCATTTCGCTCCCGTCGTAGGCGCGCAACGGCCTCGTGACTCAATTCGTTCACCTTCCCGAGCGCCCGCGCCGCCCAGATGATGCGTGCGGCGTGCTCCAAGCTCTCCATCCGGATCCACGCCGCATCGAGCGTCGGCCCCGCCGTCACAGCTCCGTGGTTCGCGAGGAGCCAGGCGTCATGGCCCGCCAAGTGCGGCTCGAGACAGTCTCCCAGCTCCGGCGTCCCCGGGGTCCCATAGGGGACGAGCGGGACCTGCCCGCACTGCAAGATAAGTTCCGGCAGGACAAATATGGGAAAACTCTGCCCCGTGACGGCGAACGCGGTCGCGACCGGCGGGTGAGCATGAACGACGGCGCCGACATCCGGCCGCCGCGTGAGAATCCGGAGATGTAAGTCCAATTCCGTGGTAGGGTTGCGCCGCCCGCGCCGCTTCCGGCCCCGGAGGTCCACCTCCACCATGTCGAATGGACCGACGAGCGCCTTGATGACCCCGCTCGGGGTGACGAGCGCGCGATCGCGCCCCAGGCGAACCGAGAGGTTGCCATCCTGGCCCGCGATGAGCCCCCGCTCGGCGAGCTGCCGGCAACACTGCGCCATCCGCCGGGCCACTGCGGTGGCGGTCACCGGGCGACGGGCGCCTCCATCTGATGGACGATCTTGCCACCGACGACCGTGAGCGTGGCGCGGCCGGTGAGCCCGCGGCCGGCGAACGGTGTGTTGCGGCTCTTCGAGCAAAACGCGGTGGGGTCCACGGTCCAGGAATCGGCGAGATCGAGGACGACGACGTCCGCGGGGGCTCCGGGACCGAGTGTTCCTCCCGGCAGCCCGAAGGCGGCGGCTGGCGCGGTGCTCATCCGATGCATGAGCTCCGGCAGCGTGAGGACGCCACCCAGAACGAGCTCGGTGTGCGCCACGCCGAACGCCGTCTCGAGCCCGACGATGCCGAAGGGTGCGTCATCGAACGCGGCTTCCTTGGCGTCGTAGGCGTGCGGGGCGTGGTCGGACGCGATGCAGTCCACCACACCCTCCTTGAGCGCCGCCCGGAGGGCGGTGACGTCCGCCGCTTCGCGCAACGGCGGGTTCATCTTCGCATGCGTGTCGTAGCGCTCGCAGGCTCGATCGGTGAGGGTGAGGTGATGGGGCGTGACCTCGGCGGTCACGCGGATGCCCTGCTCTTTCGCTCGCCGCACGATCTCCACCGAGCCGCGTGTGGACAGGTGGCACAGGTGCACGTGTCCGCCGGTGAGCCCGGCAAGCAGCGTGTCGCGAGCCACCATGATCTCCTCAGCCGCGGCCGGGATGCCTTTCAAGCCCAGGCGCGCCGAGACGAGCCCCTCGTGCATGACGCCGCCCGCCGCGAGCGTCGGCTCTTCGCAGTGGTCGGCGACCGGAATCCCGAATGTCCGTGCGTACTCGAGCGCGGTGCGCATGAGGTGGCTCGAGACGACCGGCTTGCCGTCGTCCGAGACCGCGACCGCCCCCGCCCCTACCATCTCGCCGAATTCGGAAAGGCGTTCCCCCCTTTGACCGACTGAGATCGCGCCGATCGGGTACACCCGCGTGAGGCCGGCCCGCACCGACTGGCGCACGATGAACCCGACGGCCGCCTGGTTGTCCGTGACCGGATCGGTGTTGGGCATGGCGCAGACCGCGGTGAACCCTCCGGTGGCCGCGGCGCGCGCGCCGGTCGCGACCGTTTCGACGTCCTCGTTCCCGGGCTCGCGCAGGTGCACGTGCACGTCGACGAGCCCGGGCGCGACGACGCTGCCGCGTACGTCACGGACGTCGGCGCCGTCCGGCGCGCCCAGGGCGCGGCCCACTCCCGCGATCTTCCCGTCCTGGATCAAGACGTCCGCCGGCTCATCCAGGTTGCGGCTCGGGTCGATCACCCGACCGCCGCGGAGCAATAACGGCCGGTTCATTCCGACCCTCCGCCGGGGCCCTTGGCCGCGTCCGCCAGCTCGGGTCGTCCGCCCGCGAGCAGGTACAACACCGCCATGCGCACGGCGACACCGTTGGTGACCTGATCGAGGATCACGCTGTGCGGCCCGTCGGCCACGCGCGAATCGATCTCGACGCCGCGGTTCATGGGGCCCGGATGCATGATCGTCAACACGCGCGGCGCTTTTTCCAGCCGCTCAAACGTCACGCCGAACACGCGGTAGTACTCCCGCACGCTCGGGATGAAGCCCATCTCCATCCGCTCGAGCTGCAAACGCAGCACGTTGAGCACATCGGCCCACTCGATCGCTTCCTCGATGCGGCGGAACCGACACACGCCCAGCTCCTCGATGCCGTGTGGCATCAGCGTGTCGGGCCCGCACACGCCCACTTCGGCACCCATTTTCAGGAGCCCCCAGATGTTCGAGCGCGCCACGCGCGAGTGCAGGACGTCGCCCACGAGGCAGACCTTCAGCCCCTCGATCTTGCCATGCTTGTCGCGGATCGTGAGCAGGTCGAGCAGTCCCTGGGTGGGGTGCTCGTGCTTGCCGTCCCCGGCGTTGATGACGTTGGAGCGAATGCGATCGCCGAGGAATGCGGCGGCGCCGGACGAGGGATGTCGGATGACCACCATGTCGATCCGCATCGCCTCGAGATTGCGCGCGGTATCGACCAGCGTCTCGCCTTTTTGCACCGCGCTGCCGCTCGCGGCCACGTTCACCGTGTCGGCGGACAGCCGCTTCTCCGCGAACTCGAACGAGATGCGGGTGCGGGTGGACGCTTCGAAGAACAGGTTGACGATGGTCTTGCCGCGAAGCGCCGGGACCTTCTTGATCGGCCGCTCGGAGACCTCTTTGAAGGGCTCGGCCGTATCGAGCACGAGCCGAATCTGCTCGGGCGAGAGGTGCTCGAGGCCCACCAGGTCCTTGCCCAAGATGGGATTCATCCCGTGCGACTCACCAGGTCCACCTCGTCCTTGCCGTCCAGCTCCTCAACCAGCACGTCGACTCGCTCGTGGGCGTTGACCTTCACCTGTTTCCCGACGACATCCGGCTGGATCGGGAGCTCGCGCCCGCCCCGATCGATCAGCACGCACAGCGAGATCCGCTTCGGACGCCCGAAGTCGGCGAGCTCGTCTAGCGCCGCGCGCACCGTGCGCCCGGTGTAGAGGACATCGTCTACGATCACCACGTGCTTGCCGTCCAGGTCGCCGGGAATCCGCGTCTCGCCGATGACGGGTTTGGGACCGACGGTTTGGAGGTCGTCGCGGTACAGCGTAATGTCGAGGGCACCGCGCGGGAGGACCACGCCCTCGTCGTTCTCGATGAGCGTGGCGATCCGTTCGGCCAGCTCCACACCGCGCCGCTGGATGCCGATGAGCACCAGGTCGTCGGTGCCGTGGGTCAGCTCGAGCACTTCCACGGCCATTCGCTGAAGCGCCCGCGACAAAGCGCGGGCGTCCAGGATGATCGTGCGTTCGGGCCGGCTCATCTCAGGCTTGGAAGCTAACGAGCGAACCCGGCGGGTCAACGCCGGCGGCGGGGTTGACGGCCCTCCGCGCGTAGCGTCTCTTCGAGCACCCGACGCCCGATACCGACCTGGAGGGTTTATGCGGTGTTACCTGTGGAGTCTCGTGGGCCTGCTGCTCGCAGCCACACCGCTCGACGCCCAGGGCCTCCGCGAAAAGATCGCCGAGCTGTTCATTTTCAGCGCCGGACAAGACCCGCTGTTTCTCGGCGGAACCGCGGGCTCCGACTCCGCGACCGCGCTGCACGCCGACCACTTCATCCCCTCGGCGGTCGCGGACAACGGTACCCTCATCTCGTTCATCGGTAACGCGATCAGCCAGAACGTCGCCAACCTCCCGGTGAGCGCGACCAGCGGCGGCTCGACGTTCCGATTCGAGGGGGGCGTGCCGGTACCCACGTCGGGGTCTCCCGGCTCCGTGTTCGGGGAACGGGCACAGACGCTTGGCAAAGGGCGGGTCTTCGTCGGTGCGAACGTCAATCACCTGCACTTTACGACGCTGCGCGGCGTAAGCCTGGATAACGTCCAATTGGTGTTCACCCACGAGAACGTCACCGGGCCGTCGTGCGACAGTCTCGTAGGCGCATCGTGCAACCCGTACGGCGTGCCCGCGCACGAAAACGATGTGATCGACGTGACCCTGGCGCTCGACATCGACATGACGGTCACCTCCTTCTTCATGAGCTTTGGTCTGCTTGATCGCGTGGACATCGGCGTTGTGCTCCCAATCGTCTCCACGTCGCTCCGCGGCACGAGCGACGCCCAGATCGTGCCGTTCGGCGGTACCACCGCCCAGCACTTCTTCGGAGGGACGCCGACCAATCCGGTCCTCACGACATCCCGTTTCGTCGAAGGCTCCGCCACTGGCATCGGCGACATCGCCGCGCGCGTCAAGGTCAACCTCAGCCGCTCGGACCGGACGAGCTTCTCGGTCCTCGGAGACGTGCGCTTTCCCACCGGGAGTGAGGACGACCTGCTCGGGTCGGGCCACGTCGCGGCCCGCGCGATCGGCGTCTTGTCGGCGCGGTTCGGCGCCTTCGCGCCCCACGCAAACATCGGATACCTCTATCGGAGTGGCGCCCTGCAGAACAACGCCGTCCTCGCCACCGTCGGGTTCGATCACGTGATGGCGCCGTGGGCCACCATGGCCGTGGACGTGGTCTCGGAGCTCCAGGTCGGGGAGAGCAAGCTCCAGCTGCCGGGGCCGGTCACGTATGACGCGCCCTTCCACCGGACGATCAACGTCACGAACCTCCCAAACGAGCGCGATGACCTGATCGACGGGTCGTTCGGCTTCAAGTTCACGACGCGCGCCGGGATCACCCTGGTGGCCAACACGCTGTGGCCGTTGAACCGCGGAGGGCTTCGGCCCAACGTGCTGTGGACGGCAGGGCTCGAATACAACTTCTGATTGTGGGGCTAGCGGATCGTCATCAGCCGCCAGCCGGTTGAGTCGACCGCGAGGATCGCCCGGAAGGTCACGGGACGTCGCTCGGCGCGTCCGGTGCTGGCATTGTCGTACGCGTAGACGCCGCTCACGATGGCTTCCGCGGTCACGCCGGAGTAGCTCACCGCCGTGACCGTCAAACCCGCCTTCAGGTTGCGCACCGATTCGAAGAAACCCCTCCAACTCTCTTGTTGCGAGGGCGTGAGACCGGGATACGCGCGGCGTACCTGGTCCACGTCGCGCGACTCGAGGGCTCGGGCGTAATCGTCGATCACCCGCTGAATGTCGGGTCGAGGGTCGACCGGCGCCGGCGCGGCCTTGGGCG
Source organism: Gemmatimonadales bacterium (assembly GCA_035943095.1). Lineage (GTDB taxonomy): Bacteria > Gemmatimonadota > Gemmatimonadetes > Gemmatimonadales > GWC2-71-9 > AG41. The sequence goes on from DASZCN010000095.1 coordinate 17,656, forward strand.
CGGCCGGTGGCTCCGCGGGTCGCGGCTTCGCGGTGTCGATCTTCGGCCGCGACCGCGCTGCCCGCTCCGCCTCCGTCCACAGAGAGGCGGCGGTGGCGAGCTGGACCATCGCCTCCGGCCCCCGGTTCTGGGCGGTGAGCGACTCGGCTCCCTTGAAGACCGTGTCCCCTCGTGCGAGCTCCGCCGGGGTGGCTCCCGCTTCGATCGCACGGCTCATGGCGCTGAGCGCTCGCGCCCGCAACGACCGCACGAGGCTGTCCTCGCGGTGCGTCACGGCCGCGCGCGCCGCCGATTCGGGTGCGGCGCCGGGCGGTTGACTCGTCGGTACGCGGGCGCGTGACGGCTGTCGCGGTGCAGGCGTCGCCGCCGGCGGCGCGGGACGCACCGGTACCGTCCCTGTCGGAACGGCGGCCGGCGCGTGAGCGGGGGGGGCCGTGTCCACGGACGCCAGCGGAGGCGCGGAGGACGACGTCCGCCAGGGCGCAACGCGCCAGAGTACCACGCCCGCGGCGACCACCAGGGCTCCGAGACCCCACCGCCACAGCTGCCAGCGCCCGAGTCCGCGGCCCCGAACGACCGTAGGGGCCGCCGAGCGCCCCCCCCCTCGCGGCCGAGACAGCACGATCGGACTCGTCGGTGTCTTGAGCTGGTCGAGCCGCTCCGAATGGCCACCGGCCTGCGCGAGCGTGATCATCTCGCCACGGACGGGATCGTCGTGGCGCAACGAGGGCCTGCCGCACACGGCCACGACGTCGTCCATGGTGGGCCAGCGCGCGAGCGGGTCCTTCTCCAGCATCCGCATGACGCCGGCGCCTAGGTTGGGTGGGCAGTCCGGCCGTAACTCGGTGACGGGGCGAGGTCGCTCATTGAAGTGCGCATACATGACCGACATGGTCGAGTTGCCCTCGAACGGCAATCTCCCGGTCAGCATTTCGTACGCGACGACACCGAGCGAATACTGGTCGGACGCTCCCGTGACTTCGTGGGTCGCGCATTGCTCCGGGCTCATGTACGTCGGCGTCCCCACCGTCACACCCGTGACCGTGAGACCCTGTGCCTCCACGACCTTCGCGATACCGAAATCGGTCACGACCGCCCAGCCATCTTCGTCGAGCATGATGTTCGCGGATTTGATATCGCGGTGAATCACGCCGTGACGGTGGGCGTAGCCGAGGGCGTCCCCTACCTGGGCCAGGATGGTCTGCACCATGGCGATCGGTAGTGGGCCCACCTCATGGATGACCGCGTCGAGCGCTCGCCCCTGGACGTGCTTCATGACGAAGTACAGGACGTGCTCGCTCTCCTTGACGGCGTAGATGGGAATGATGTGGGGGTGACTCAGCGCCGCGGCGGTGCGTGCCTCACGCTTGAACCGCTCCACCATCCCCTCGCCCATGAGCAGCAACGCCGGTGAGAGGACCTTGATCGCCACCTTGCGGTCGAGCGCCAGGTCGTGGGCCAGGTACACCGCCGCCATCCCGCCGTGACCCAGCTCGGTCAGGATCTCGTATTCACCGAGCGTCGCCTTTCGCAGGGTGTCGATGTGCGTGTTGTGTTGCGCGCCCGGCGGACGACCCCGCTCGGGGCCAACGGCAGAACCGACCTCACCAGACTGCACGGGTATGCCCACCCCGCAGTGGGGGCAAAACGACGAGCCGGAGGCGATGGTCGCGCCGCAGCTCGGACAGGAGACGCCGGGCGCGGCTGTCATCCCGGTCGCGACTCTCGCGTTGCGCTGTCTCGGCTCACGACCGGCTCTCGGGGGCGGGGGCGATACTTATTCAAATAACACCGCGTGGCGCGGCGGGCAACACCTACCGGAACACCGGGGTCAACGGCGCATCCCCCTTGAGCACCGCCTGCACGTTGGCCAGGGCGATCGCCGCCATCTGGCGCCGCGCTTCCTGCGTGGCGCTGCCGATATGCGGTAGCAGGACGGTGCGCGGGGCGGCGAGCAGACGCGGATGGATCGCGGGCTCCTCGAGGTACACGTCGAGCCCGGCCGCGCCCAACCGCCCCTCCTCGAGCGCGCTCGCGAGTGCTTCCTCGCGGATCAGGTCGCCGCGCGCCGTGTTGATGAGGATCGCGGTCGGCTTCATCTGCCGGAGCGCGTCCGCGTCGATCATGCCCTTGGTTTCGGGCAGGGAGGGCACGTGCAACGAGAGCACATCGCTCTCGCGCAGCAGGCGTGATCGCTCCACCTTCGCTGCCCCGGTCTCGCGCTCAAACTCCGGGCGCGTGTTGCGAGCGGCGTAGATGATCCGCATCCCGAACGCCACCGCGCGACGTCCCACGGCCTGTCCGATCCGCCCCGCCCCGAACAGCCCCAGGGTCCGGCCGCGCAGCTCGATCCCCAGGAGGAGCTCCGGGTGCCACCCCGTCCACGCGCCGCTCTTCACGACCCCATTCGCTTCGACCACGCGACGGGCGCACGCGAGGATGAGCGCCCAGGTGAGGTCGGCGGTCGCGTCCGTGAGAACGTCCGGTGTGTTGGTGACCTTCACGCCCCGCATCTCCGCCGCGACCACATCCACGTTGTCGTGTCCCACGGCGCAGTTGGCCACGACCTTGAGCTTGGGCAGCCGCTTGAGCTCGGTGCCGCCAACCCAGCGCGACAGCAGCGGGATGAGCGCCACGAACTCCCCCTTCGGCGTCGGCTCGGCGCTGGCGAGCCAAGTGACGTCGAGCCCAACCAGCTGGTCGGGCTCGAGGAACGGCTGCAGCTCGGCGGCGATGAGGACCGGGTGGGGCACTACCGCATTTGGGCGCGGCGAATCGAGTCGTCTACGGCGAGCGCGCGCTCGGGACTCCACTTGTAGTAGAGCTGAAGGCATGCGCCCGCCTGCATCTTGCGCTGGCGCGTGCACGCGACGAGCTGTTGGCGGTGGCTGCCCGCGTCGTTCCGCCACATGGAATCCCCCGTCGCGGACGCCCGGGCATCCGCCCAACCGAACCCGACCAGGCACCGCGCCACGTCACCAGAGGGATCCTTGGCGCACACGCCGATTTCCCTTTTGTGGCGCGCCGCGTCGGCCCGCCATGTGGAGTCGGCCTGCGACTGGGCGATCGAATCCTGGTGCTGTTGATAGATCGTGGCCGCGGCGAGCGCCGGCGCGGGCTTCCATTTGTATTGGAGGACGAGGCATTGCGCCGCGCCCTTGGCGTCCATCGTGATCCGGCTGCACTCGCGCACTTCGGCGAGCTTTTTTCCCTCCGACTTGCACGCGAGCACGGACACCATGACGGCGGCGGCGAACCAGGCCTTCCGGTGCATCGGAGCCTCCAGGTGTGGGCACAGGGACGGTGGGCGCCCCCCACTCTAGTGGCGTGCCGCCGCTCCGTGCAAGCACGGACAGGGTGGGATTCGAACCCACGGTACCCTTGCGGGCACACCGGTTTTCGAGACCGGCCGTTTCAACCGCTCACGCACCTGTCCTGACGACTAGACGTCTAGACGGATAGGGTGGGATTCGAACCCACGAAACGGTTACCCGTTTACACGCTCTCCAGGCGTGTGCCTTCAGCCGCTCGGCCACCTATCCAAACGACTAGACGCGCAGACGCACAGACGCGTAGTAAATACAAGGACCGTGCCGGTTTCGCTACGGCCGACGGCGTCGCGAAACCCTGCGCACGCCCACACACGTATACTTCGAATCTGCCGGACGCTACCCTAGAAGATTGAGGAGGTACGCATGAACACCCTGCCGAAGAAGCGCGAGCCGGGGGAGACTCCGGTGGTCAACACCATCCCCACCTGGCGCGAGCTGGCCGACCGGTTCCGGAACCTGATGAAGGACTTTCTCAAGGAGGGCAAGGAGCTGGAGCGCGACCTTGAACCCAAGCTCCTCCCCGCTCTCAAGCGCTTGAAGCTCGAGATCGAAAGGCTCATCGGGAAGCTCGAGGAGCGGACCCGGCCGCCGAAGTCGCAGGGCTAGGATCCGCGGCGCAGCAGCGCGCGATCCACCTTGCCCAGATGTGTCAGCGGAAGGGCATCGAGAAACGTCACCTGCCGCGGATACTTGTAGGGTTCGAGCCGCTCGCGGACGAATGCCTGTAGCTCCTCGGCGAGCCCTTCGCGGCGGACCTTGGGGACGACGAATGCGTGAGGCTTGACGAGGCCCTGCTCTCCAACGACGCCGACGACCGCCACCTCCTTCACGGCGGGGTGCTGCAACAGACAGTTTTCGACTTCCTGCGGCGCCAGCCATTTTCCTGACACCTTCAGCAGCTCGTCGGCACGACCGCAGTACGTGAAATACCCGTCCGAGTCCCGCCGCACCATATCGCCGGACACGTACCACTCGCCGCGGAATCCCTGCTGGGTTTTCTCCATCTCTTGCCAGTACCCGATTGCCCGGGAGCCGCCCCGGACCCAGAGCGCGCCCACCTCGCCCGTAGGCAGGTCCCGCCCGTCGTCGTCGCATACCTTGACCTCGAAGCCCGGCACGATGGTCCCGAGCGTGCCGGGTCGTGCTTGCCCGGGACGGTTCGAGATAAAGATGTGCCACATCTCCGCCGTTCCGAGGCCGTCCAGCAGCTCTACCCCGAACGTGCGCGTCCAGCGCTGATACAGCTCGACCGGGAGCGGCTCGCCCGCCGACGTCGCGACGCGCAGGCACGAGAGATCGTGAGTCGCCGCGGCGGGATGGCTCACCATGTGATTGATCATGGTCGGCACATTGATCAGGATCGTGGGCCGGAATTGCGCAATCTTCTGGAATACGAGGTCGGGGGTCGCGGCTTCCGCGAACAGCGCCGTCGCCGCGCCCACGGCGAACGGAAACAACAGGTTGGAGCCCGTGGCGTACCCGAAGTAGAGCTTGGGCACGCTGAGGGTCACGTCGCGCTCGGTGTAGCCGATGACCCCCTTCGCATAGCATTCGGTCGTGTTCGCGAACGACGCATGCGTCTGCACGACGACCTTCGGCCGCCCGGTGGTCCCCCCCGAGAACAACCAGATCGCCGCGTCGTCGCGATGAGTCGGAAAGGGATCCAGTTCCGTCGGGGCCTGCGCCAGCTGGTCGTCGAGCCCCTGCTCGCCGAGCACCAAAATCGCCTTTAGATGACGGGCATCGCGTGCCGCCGTGTGGAAGGCGCGCGCGGTGTTCCGGTGCGTGACCACGACTCGGGCTCGCGTATGGTCGTAGAGATATGTGATCGCGTCCGGCTTGAGCTCCGGGTTTACCATCACGACCACCGCCCCGATCTTGAGCGTCCCGAACAGGGCCGCGACGAACTCTGGCCCGTCCGGGAGCGCGATCATGACGCGCTGCTCGGGTTGGACGCCAGCCTCGGTGAGGACGTGACCGAACCGATTCGCCAGCACCTGGATCTCCCGGTAGGTGCGCGTGCCTGCGTCGCTGAGGACGGCGGGGCGAGCGCCTTTCCCTTCCCTGACGCGGGCATCGAGAAAATAGTCTGCGATGTTGAACTGCTCAGGGAGTTGGACGCTCATGCGAGAGATATCGGCGACCGACGTCTGGCGGTCAACCGCCTCGCCCGGTACGATTCAGCCACCCATGGCGGTCCTCGATTTCGCGCACCTGACCTGGGAGGAGGTCCGCGACCTCGACCGGACGAAGGCGGTGGCCATCCTGCCCGTCGGCGCCGTCGAGGCACATGGTCCGCATCTGCCGCTCGCGACGGACGTGATCATCGCGGAGACCATGGCCCGCGCCGCGGGCGCGCGACTCGCGGCGCGCGGCTACGACGTGGTGCTACTTCCTCCCCTGGCCTACACCGCCGCGGAATTCGCGGCTGGGTTCCCCGGCACGGTGTCGTTGCGGCCCGCGACGGTGACCGCGGTACTCGTCGACCTCGCGCGCAGCCTGGCGCGGCACGGGCTCCGGGTACTCGCGGTCGCGAACGCGCACCTGGACCCTGCACACCTCGCCGCCATCGAGGCCGCGGCGGCTCAGCATCGACCCGAGACGGGCGCACGCATTGTGTTTCCCGATGTCACGAGGAAGCCCTGGGCGGAGCGCCTCACCGAGGAATTCCGGAGCGGCGCCTGTCACGCGGGGCGATACGAGACCTCGATCGTCATGGCGGCGCGCCCAGAGCTCGTCCATGAGTCGCTCCGCCGATCGCTACCCGCCAACCCGCACTCGCTCAGCGCGGCCATCCGCTCGGGACAGACGACCTTCGAGGCCGCCGGCGGGCCGCGCGCGTACTTCGGCTCACCGGCCGAGGCCAGCGTGGACGAAGGTGTGCACACGATCGATATCCTCGGCGGGCTCCTCGAGGAGGCCGTGCTCGCGGAGCTCACTCAGTGACCGG
>DASZCN010000096.1:0-58532 GCA_035943095.1 Gemmatimonadales bacterium
CGCCTGGCCCGCGATCGTCAGCCCGACGCCGAGGATCACGACGCCACCGAGTGCCTCGAGGAACAACACGCGTACCGCGCCGTACCGTGGAACCGCGAAGCGCGCCATGAGGGTGGTGCCGGCGTAGCTCACAGCAGACAACAGACCGCCGGCGATCCCCGCGCCGAGACCGAGCCGGGCCGCTTCCGCTCCCGCGTTGCTGCCGCCAGTGACGGTGAGGGCGACGCCCGCCATCACGAGAAGCGCGAGGAGAAGGCGCGTGGACGTGAGCGCTTCCTTCAGAATGACCCGCGCGAGGACCGCGACCAACACGGGTGCGGTGTACAGCATCGCCGCGGCGCCCGCCACGCCGGCGCCCGCGATCGCGTATTGATAGGCAATCTCGAAGAGAGCGACGAGAAATCCGCCGCCCAGCCCGACGAGGAGCCAGCCTCGGGCGTCCGCTCGGAAGAGCTCCCGCCGGAAGGCGACACCCCAGAGCGCGAGACATGCCGTGCCAAGGAGCACACGCCAAAATCCGATGCTCGTAGCGGGCATGAGGCCGTACAGTCCGGTGGAAAGAGGGCCGGTGGTCCCCCACGTCGCGCCGGCGGCGAGCGCCAGGAGATAACCGGCGACGCGGCTCGGTCGCGAACCGGTGTGTGAAGTCGGGGCAATCATGGGCCGAAGGATAGACGGCGACGGCGTGCTCTGGCTAGGTACCTGCTCTTCAGAGTGGGAAGTGTGGCGAGAGCCTGCTACTGCGCCCGCACGGCGCCTCGTATCGCCGTCGAGATTGCGCCGACGTCCCCGGGACGGCCCCACCATTCGAGCGCGAACCGGCCGAACGCGAGCACGCCGAGCAGGGCGCCGAGCAGGGCCAATCCCACCCGCATGCCGGCCGCGCGAGGCTCGAGCCGGGTCGGGACGAGCGCCACCACGAGACAGACGATCGCCGGCGCGAGCCAGACGGGCAGGAGGACGCGCGCGAACCACGTCATTTGAAAGCGTCCGTCGAGCACCGTGTGGCCGTCGCGCTCGCGAAACCGTCCGACGAACGTCGGTCGGAACAGTGCCCGGTACCGGGCCGCGTCCCGATAATAGAGCACGACGCTCTCGCCCCGGATCCATCCATCGAGCCCCGGGCTGTCCCACGGTCGGCGGTCGATGACGGCCTCGATGCGGGCACGGGCGTCGGCGGCTGAACCGCTGCAGTCGAAGCTCGTCGCCTTCACAGGAGCTCCCCCCGCAGCACCGTCACCGCCTGCCCGCCGAGGATCACCCGGTCGCCCACGAGCCTCACCCGGACGACGCCGCCGCGCGGGGAGGCCTGGTAGGCCGTCATCTCGGTTTCCGCCAAGCGTTCGCTCCAGAAAGGCGTGAGAGCGCAGTGCGCGGAGCCGGTGACCGGGTCCTCCGGCACGCCTACGCGGGGCGCGAAGAACCTCGAGACGAAATGGAATCCGGAAGTCGTCGCACGACTCGTGACGATGACCCCACGCGCCTCGACCCGCTCGAGCGCGAGAAGGTCGGGCTTGAGTCCCCGGACCGCGTCTTCCGAGTCCAGCTCGACCAGGTAGTCGAACTTGGACCGGCCCACCCAGCGCGAGCCCACGCGGAGTGCCGCCGCCAGCCCGGGAGGGGGAGGCGCCTGCGTCGGCGGCGTGGCGGGGAAATCGAGGTCGATCCAATCGCCGCGGCGGTCGGCGGTCAGGAGACCGCTTTGGGTATGGAAACGCGCCTGCCGCCCGGAAGGCAGGTGGCCGTCCTCCCAGAGCACGTGGGCGCTTGCGAGCGTCGCGTGACCGCACAGCGCCACCTCGCTCACGGGCGTGAACCAGCGGAGCCGGTAGCCATCGTCTTCGGGATGGAGAAACGCCGTTTCGGCGAGGTTCATCTCGCGCGCCACGTTCTGCATCCAGGCATCGTCGCGGGCCTCGCCGAGGAGACACACGGCCGCTGGGTTCCCGCCGAAGGGGCGGTTCGCGAATGCGTCCACCTGGACGATGGGCACGCCCATGGTCCTAACTTAGCCTGCTTCCCGCGCGTGGGGAGAGTGCGTGGACCAGGAGCCCAAGGGCGACCGCGCCGAGGACCGCCCAGGCCTCGTAATGGGCGACGCGACCGAGCGCCGCGCGGGCCGCGGCACCGTAGGCGTAGCCGATCCACGTGAACAGGCCGGCCCAGATCACCGCGGTGGCCGCATTGTACCGAAGGAACCGCAGGGGCGTGATCCCCGCGGCGCCGCACAGAATCGGGAGTGGCAGGCGGATTCCGTACGCGAAGCGCATCGACAGCATGACCCAGGCCCCGAGCCACACCGCCCACCACGGCCAGTACCCCTGTGCGGCAAGCGCGCCGCCCACGATGACGGCGGCCTCTCCCTAAGCCAGGCCCAGACGAACAGCACCGGGCCGCCATAGCTGTGGATGACCGCGCCGAGATCCATCCTCGGCGGAAATCTAGGCGCCCGGGCCGCTCACGGAGATCCGTGACAAGACAACGCGCGGAGGCTCGTCTCTCGAGCGCGGACGGCCCGGCGCGCGTGAGCTCGCGACAGGTTCCACGTACGCCAATCATCCGCCGCGGGATCCGCCCAACGTGATACCAGGCGGCCGGCCGCAGCGCACCTTTCCGTGCCGGTGAGGGTGGGGAAGGCGGCGAGCAGATCCGGCACGGCGTCGGCGCTGAGGGAAGCGGCGTACGTCGCGTCGAACGGGCGTTGGCCGGCGGGGCGGGCAAGGTTCGTCCGCACAATGAAGGCATCGGGGTTCAGGAGGTGCAGCGCGCCGAGCACCGCGAACCCCTGGACGAGTGCACCGAACGCAAACCGCCGCCGCGCGCCGCGAAGGGTGGTCCAGGCGAGCCACGCGAACATGCCCGCGAGGTAGAGCATGAACGCCGTGGCATACAGGCGGATCTCCGACAGACCGTACTCGGTCACATACAGCCGCATGCGGATGAAGGCGGACGCCATCACGACGGCGAGGAGGAGCAGCAGCACGAGGGCCAGCTGCCGGAAGGTCTGCTGATGCTCGCGCGACTCGTTCCGGACCAGCCAGTCGGCGCCAGTGAGCATTGGGAGTACGAGGGCGCTGGCGGTCACGAGCTCGAAGAATCCCCGGCGCGCGTACTCCGCGTACGTGAGGCCGGTCGCGCCTGCGATCAGCTCCGCGCCGCCGAACAGGTAGCGGAGCTGGATGACGACGAAGATCAGGAAGAGGAGGTCGACGAGGCCCAGCGCCGTGGCGACCGGAACGATGCCGAGCGACAGCTTCGAGTCACCGACCGCGAGCGAGCGGGATGGAGCGGCCCGGAGCAACGCGCCACGTAGATACCCGGCGGTGAGGGAGGCGAATATGCCAAACAGCACGAGGTGACCGAACACGGAGCCGAAGTCGATCGCGAAGACGTTGGTGACCACGTCGTGAAACACGACGTCGGCCGAGCTGAACAGGCCGCCAAAGACGACGAGGAGCGGAAATGCGAGCGCGCCTCCCAACGCCGCAGCCCGGACCTGCCGCAGACGGCCCTCGGAGTGCGGCAGCTCGCTCCAGGTGACATCACGGCCGAGGAGCGGGAACACGCCGATCCAGGCGCTGAGGGCGGCGTCCAAGCCTCCCTGCACGTAGTGCCACGCCTGACGCCCGCGCAGGCCGATGCCCCGGATACTCAGGAACGCGACCGCGAGGACGATCGTCAAGCCTATGACGTCGAACAGCTGGAGCGTGCTCGAGTCGCGGGCGATGAAATTCGACGCGATCAGCAGGGCGGCGGCGGCGAGCCAGGGGGCTTCGGCGCCGACCGCGACCCGGTGGCGGCTCACCAGCCACGCGGTTGCCACGACCAACGCGGTCGTGCAGAGGAGCACATTGACTCCCCACGGCACGGCGCGTAGCAGCGCGTCGCAGGCGATCCCCAGGGCGGCGCCCGCGCCGAGAATCTCAAGGCCGAAGCGGGTTCTGGCACCGACGCCGCTCATCCAGCCACCGCCCGGGGAAGCCCGCCGAATCGCCGCTCCCGTGCGTGAAATTCGGCGACCGCGGCGGATAGGTCCGCCGGGCCGAAATCCGGCCACATCATATCGATGAAGTACAGCTCCGCGTACGCCGACTCCCACAGCAGAAAGTCCGACAGGCGCTGCTCTCCACCGGCGCGGATCAACAGGTCGACGTCCGGCAGGACGACACCCGCGTCGATCGCCCAGCGGGAGGAGTAGTCCACCGCGAGCCGGAGCACGAGCCGGTGCCCGCGTGCCGTCGCGCGCTGGGCCGTATCGATCGCGGCGACGAGCGGGACCGGCAGCCGGTCGCGGCGTCCCACCACCTCGAGTCGGACACCGTCCCCGACCAGACGGGGCACTTCGCCTCGGAGATAGCGGGCGAACAGGCGCATGAGCGCAGCCACCTCGCCCGGCGGGCGCTTCCAGTTGTCGGCGGAGAACGCGTACAGCGTGAGGGCGCCGATGCCGAGTCCGGGCGCAGCCTCGACGACGCGGCGCACCGTTTCGGCGCCCGCGCGGTGGCCGGCGACACGGGGTAGGCCCCGGCGGCCGGCCCAGCGACCATTGCCGTCCATCACGATGGCGACGTGCAGAGAAGAGCTTTGCGACATAAAGTTGAGCCTCAAAAAAAAGTCTCACCCGTGACGGGTGGCGTGAATCAGCGCCTCCATGTGATCCAGGTAGCGCTCCAATGCGCGCCGCCCCGCCGCGGTGAGCCGGTACTCGGTCTTGGGAATCCGGCCCTCGAACGACTTGCTGCACGCGATGTACTGCGCTTCCTCCAGCCTGCGGGCGTGCACGCTCAGATTGCCGTCGGTCGTCTTGAGCAGCGCCTTGAGCTGGTTGAAGCTCAACGCGTCGTTCACCGCGAGCGCACTCACGATGCCGAGCCGCACGCGCTCGTGGATCAACCGGTCGAGCTCGGCGGCGCGCAGGCCGCTCCCACCCCGCTCGCCCCGGAGCGCGGCCTCGACGGGTTCCGTCTTTCTCGCCGCTGCGTGTTTAGCCACCGTACCTCCGAGCAATGATCATGCCGAACACGATGTGCAGGCCGCCGAAGCCTGCGGCCATCAACCAGTTTCCCCATGCCGCGGGTCCGAACAGCGCCACGGCACCCACCACCATGAAGCAGATCCCCATCACGGGCACGATGCGCACCGAAAACGCGCCGCCGGTCACGAACCCCGCGCCGTAGAGGGACAGCCACGTGCCGGGGAGGGCGTGCGACTGACCCGCGCGGTACAGCGCCACGGTGAGGAGGCCGCCCACGATCATCGGCGGGAGGAAGCTCAAGCCGAAGCGGCGGCCGGGGCCGGAGAGAATCGGGTCGTGCACCGCGTACGCCTTCCGAACCATGGCCGAACCGCCGATGGCGAGCGCCACCACCGCCTCGCCCAGCCAGGTCGCGAGCCAGAGCTCGGACGTGGGCTGTCGGGCGGAAAGGAACGCCGCCACGAGGGCGGTGGTGCCCACGGCGACCTGTCCCCAGCCCGGCACGGCCGTGAACGAGCCGGCACGCTCCATGGTCTGGCGGATGAAGCGGAGGTTGTCGAGTGCGCGATCGTGAAGCGGCTTGGGGGCGACCATGGGAACATCATGCATTACGGGGGGGCTGCGGTCAAGTACTTTGTAATACAAAGTAAACAGGAAAGATACGTTTGATCCATGCGCGTCTACATCTCGGTCGACATGGAAGGCGTTGCCGGCGTGGTGCACGAGTCTCAGACCGACCCCGTCACGCCCGCGTTCGCCGCCGAATACGCGCGGTTCCGCCGCCTGATGACCGCGGAGGCGAACGCGGCCGTGGAAGGAGCCCTCGCGGCCGGCGCGACGAGGATCCTCGTCAACGACAGCCACTGGTTCATGCGCAACCTGCTCGCTGAAGAGCTGCATCAGGCGGCCGAGCTCGTGTCGGGCGACCCGAAGCCGCGTTCCATGGTGCAGGGTATCGAGGGCGGGTTCGACGCGGCGCTGTTCATCGGGTATCACGCTCGCGCCGGCACTCGGAACGCGATCCTCGACCACACCTACGCCGACCGGATCCATGAGGTGCGCCTCAACCACAAGGCCGTGGGTGAGCTGGGACTCAACGCGGCGTTCGCCGGGATGCACGGCGTGCCGGTGGCGCTCGTGAGCGGGGACTCTGGCCTCGCGGCCGAGGCGAAAGACCTGTTGGGGGACGACATCGCCACCGTGGTGGTGAAGCACGCGGTGAGTCGCCACGCGGCGCAGAGCGTGGCGCCGATGGTGGCGTGCCGCATGATCCGGGACGAGGTCGCGCGCGCGCTCAAGCGCTCCCACATGCCGTTCCTGCTGCCCGCGCCGATCACGCTGGAGGTCGACTTCGCGCTCACGATCCACGCCGACATGGCGGAGCTGTGCCCGGGCGCGACCCGCACGGCAGGTCGCACGGTAGGCTTTACGCACCAGGACTACGGCGAGGTGTTCCGGGCGTGGCGCGTGCTGTTGAACCTCTCGGCGGCCGTCTAGGCGCGCCTCGGGGTCGCGAGCAGCACGAGCCCGTAGTCTCCAACGATCCGGAATCCGATGGCGAGATACGCGGCGCGGGCCATCGCGTTTTCGGGATCGGCGAAGAGGACGGCGCGTTGGACGCCCTGCTTGCGCGCCGCGAGCAAGGACCCTGCCACCACTGAGCGCGCGTAGCCGCGCGCGCGATGCTCGGGCGGTGTCCAGACGCCGCCGATCTGCACGATCTCCGGAAGCATGGCGTTGAACACCGAGTACGCGACGGGCGAGGTGCCGGAGAGGAGCACCCAGTCGGCGCCGCGCTGGTGCTGCAGCAGCACGTCGGCACGACTCGAGCGACGCAGTTCGGCGTCGTCCACGGCGCTCAGCGCCTCGATGGAGAACCTCGCGCGCCATTCCACCAGGAGCTCCAGCTCCGCCGCTTCCGGGTGACGGCAGCGCACCACCCCGGCCGCGAGCGCCTGTGGAATGACGAGACGCGCCAGATCCAGCACGTAGAGCTCGTCGCGGCTGTCTTTTGCGGTGCGCGCCGTGGCGAGGCCGAGCGCTCGTCGCGCCGCGACGACCTGGTCCCACGGTCCCGAGAACCCGCTGACGCTCCGGCCCGAGCGCCGCACCGCCTCGCGTGCTACGGCCGCTGCCTGTGACGGTGCCTGCACCAGCACCATACCGTTCCAGCAGTGCGCCGCGACGCCGGTGATCCGACCCGCGTCGAGTGCGGCGACGTAGGTCGCCTGCATCGGCTCGCCCTGATCGGTGAGGCCGGCGCTCCGGGCGTTGGCGCGCAGGAACATCGACGTCTCGGCGTGAGTCGCGAGAAAGGCGTCGAGGGCCGCTTCGTCGCCGGAGCGGAGCAGCCGGAGCTCAGGTGAGGGCACGAGTCAGTCGTAGACGCAGAAGAAATGCGTCGTGGTAGGCGGGAGTCCCGCGATCAGGCGCCAGGCCTCGAGCCAGGCCCACCGCGCCTCCGGCGAGGTCTGCTCTAACGCCAGCGCCTTTCGATAGTGGGTGATCGCGCTGCTGCGCGCTGCGGTCGCCGACGAGACGATGCACCTCGGCGGCGGTCGCCGGGTCGAGATCACCGGCGAGCAGCTCCTCGCCCTCGCGCGGCCGCACCAGCGCTCGTGGTTTTCGCGGATGGAGTCGCGACGGAATGTGAGGAACGCATCGTCGGCGTGCGCCGCCAGCCACACGGATGGCGTCGCGCCGCGTCGGACTGCGGAGAGCTCGGCTACCGCCCGTTCCGCCAGCGGCTCCCCTCCGCCCGGACGAGGGACTTGTAACGCGGCCACGAACAGCGCCGCGACGAACGTCATGGCGGTTGGGGCTTGCGCAGCCTGAGGACTTTAAGCGACAGGCTGCGCGCCAGAATGCCGAGCCCGCGCGGGTCGCCCGCGCGGCGGGGCACTGCCCGGTAGATGAGGATCACGAGGATCCACGTGATCCAGCTCGAGCGCTCGCTCCACGAGAGGCTCCGGAGCATCAGCCACGGCTGCGTGTACGCCGCCGTCCAGGGCTCCCAGTCGCCCTGCGCCAGGGCGAGCGGACGGGCGATCACACGATTCGATCGGTAGCCGTGCGCGGACGGGCTCGAGAGGTTCCACACACAGGTGACTTTGCCCCAGCCATGATTGTCACTCGCACCCACGACGAGCAGGTCGCGTCTGACGGCGAGCCGAAGCACTTGCGCGCGTGCGTCGGACGGGAAGGCGAGGGCCTTGGGGGCGCAATTGACGATCTCGAAGCCGTCGACGCCGGCCGCCACGAAGGCGTCGAGGTCGCCCCAGTGATTGCGCCAGTACTCCGGAAGCGAGGCGAGGCCGATTGCCCCGCGCCGATGCAGCTCGGCGAACAGGCGCAGCATCGACCGGGTGTCGCGACTGAACGCCGCACGATCGATCAACGCAACGGTGCCGAGCGCGACGATGTGCTGATCGTAGACGCTCCATTCCACGCCGGGCAGGAGCGGGATGGGATCGGTGAAATCGTCCGTGAAGAGGACGTTGTGATCCGTCACATATGACGCGCCGAACCCCTGTGCGGCGTGCCACTCGGCGAGGTCCCGAAACGTCCAGCCCCCGCGCCCATCGTGCGAGCGTTCGGTGTGCGCGTGATAATCGATCACCGTGAACGCGGAGTCGGCGACCACGAGGCTCGGGACCGGGCGGGGAAGCAGGACCGCCGCAACAGCGAGCATGGGCACGGTGACCGCGCCGATCACGGCGGTGACGATGCGCCGCCGCCGCGATCCGCGTCGCAGGAACCCCCACAGGGCAGGGGCCGGGACCCACACCAGGAGCAAGGCCGTCGCCCGATCGACGGTCAGAAATGTCAGCGCGTCCAGTACGTTCGACAGGGGCGCGAAAGCAGTGTACGCCAAGGAGCGCACCAGGTCCGCGTCGAGCGGCGGCGCTCCGCTGGCGACGTCCACCACGGAGGGGAGCCCCGATGCGGCGGAAAGGAGGATCAACGCGATGAGTCCGAGAGCGATTGGGTGGCGGCGCAGGAGATTCACTCGTACAATCTTGAGTATGAACGCGAGCGACGCTACGGTGGCGTGCCTTCTTGCCGCTCTCTCCGCCGGGCTCGGCTGCAAGCGATCCGAACGGGCGAGCGCGTCTGTGCCTCCGGCGGACGCCGGAACGGTCGTGACCGTCTACCTGCCGTCGAAGATGGCCGACCGACTGATGGGCCGGCTGCAGGGCGTCGCCGCCCAGCACCAGTGGGTGCTCTCCGTCCGCACCGACAGCGCGGCGCTCGGGGAAGCGGACTTGGTAATTGCAGACAGTGAGGGGAGGCCGGTCGGTCGCGTCCGCCAAGGTGCCCGGGCCGGGGCGCAGGCGCAACAAATGGCGGACGCGGTACTCCGGTGAACCCCGCCGAATTCGCCGCGATTCCCGAGTTCGTGCTCGGCCCGCTCGCCGGCCGGCCTGGGGCGGATTGGCACCGCGCGCCGCCCGGCAAATGGACGCCGGCCCAAATCGTTCACCACCTCGCGATTTCGATTGACGGGAGTGGTCGCGTGTTCCAGGAGCGGCGCACGAAGCCACCGATGCGTCGCCGGCTACGGAGTGTGCGGCAACGGCTCGGTCATTTGCTGTATCTCGATATCGGGTGGATTCCCTCTGGTCGCCGCGCTCCGGAGGCCACGCTACCTGCAGAGCGACCGGATGCCGGCGCGGTGGAGCGGCAGCTGCGGGAGGGCGTGGCACGGTTCCTCACGCTCGCGCACGAACTCCTGCCAACGCGCCGAGACGATTTATTCGTGAAGCACCCTGTGTTTGGCGATCTCACCCTGCCGGAGTGGCTTCGGTTCCACGTGCGCCACTGCGCGCATCACGCGAAGCAGATCCGGGATCGCCTCGCCTCGTGAGTCGCAAGGACAAGCGCAAGCTCACCATCCGGGTCCCTAACCCCGACGCGCCCGTGAAGGGGCGCCTCAAGACGCCTTCGCACAAGGTCCACAAGTCCGTCAAGCAGTACCAGCGACGGCCGAAGCATCCGCACCAAGCGGACGAGTGATCCCACTGGTGTAATCGCAGCGTATTTCCCTACAGACCTTCCATCGGGGCTCGGATGCCTGATCACAAGTATCTCATCGTAGGCGGCGGCATGACGGCCGACGCCGCAGCGCACGCGATCCACGAAGTCGATCCCGGTGGATCGATCGGTATCCTCGGTGCCGAGCCGCATCCGGCCTATGACCGGCCACCGCTCTCGAAGGCGCTGTGGAAGGGCGAGGCGGAGGAGAAGATCTGGCGCAAGACGGCGGAGACAGGCGCGGCCGTGCAGACCGGTCGGCGGGTCACGGCCGTCGATCCCCGCGCGCACAGCGCGACCGACGATCGGGGGACGACGTATCGCTACAAGAAGCTCCTGCTCGCAACTGGTGGCTCGCCGCGACGTTTGCCGCTCAAGACGGACCAGATCATCTACTTCCGCACGCTCGACGACTACCACCGCCTGCGCGCCCTCGCCGCGCACGATGTGCGCTTCGCGGTCATGGGGGGCGGATTCATCGGCAGCGAGGTGGCCGCGGCGCTTCGGATGCAGGGCCGCAATGTCACGATGCTCGTTCCCGAGGCGGGCGTTGGCGCACGCGTGTTTCCGGCCGACCTATCGGCCTTTCTGGTCGACTATTACCGGAAGCAGGGCGTCACCATGCGGATGGGCGAGGGGCTGGCGGGGCTCGAGCCGCGCGCCGGCGCCTGCGTGGCGCGCACCACGACTGGCGGCGAGCTCGTGGCCGACGTCGTGGTCGCCGGTCTCGGCATCCTGCCCAGCGTCGAGCTTGCCGAGGAAGCCGGGCTGGGCGTGGAGAACGGGATCGTGGTGGACGAGTTCTGTCGCACGGGCCACCCGGACATCTACGCTGCCGGCGACGTGGCCAACTTCGCAAACCCGGCGTTGGGCACCCGGGTTCGGGTGGAGCATGAGGATAACGCCAACACCATGGGGCGGGTCGCGGGCCTGAACATGGCGGGCCAGGCCACCCCATATCACCATCTGCCGTTCTTCTACTCGGATCTATTCGATCTTGGGTACGAGGCGGTGGGCGACCTCGATGCGCGGCTCGAAACCGTCGCCGATTGGAAGGAGCCGTTCCGCGAGGGCGTCGTCTACTATCTCAAAGCCGGTCGCGTGCGGGGCGTGCTCCTGTGGAACACGTGGGGCCAAGTGGACCACGCGCGGTCGTTGATCGCGGAGCCGGGACCGTTCCGGTCGCAGGATTTGAAGGGCAGCCTCCCCCGTTAGGCCCGGCTAGAGTCGAAAGCCCGCTGACAAGTTCAGGTGGTTGGCCGTGAACTTGCCACTCGGGTAGGTGGTCTCGAGTCTCCGGAACTCGAAGCCGAACACGAGCGGCCCACGCGGTCGCACCTCGACATGTCCTTCGCAAACGAAGTTCTTGAGACGACCCTGCGGGTTGCCGAGCGCGTCGGACAAATCGCGGTCGTCGGGGTCGTCGAGGCCACACCCGCCCCCGAACATGACCGGCGGCTTGACCCGCACGTTGACCTGACCCCAACCGCCCTTGGTTCGAACCGCCGCTCCCGTGGGCCCGAAGTTCTGCCCGATGCCGCCGCCGCCCAACCCCGCCAGCGCCTTTCCCGTGAACGCCTCTCCCAGGATCTCGACCGGGCCGAACTTGACGCGGGCATCCGCGGTGAGCGCTCGCGACTGGAAAAAGCTGTCGGCAGCGGCGAGCCAGCCCAGATGGCCGCCGATGGCGACCTCGCTCGGGTCGTCGGTCGGTCCCCAGGCGAGGCGGACGCGGGCCTGGAGATAGGGACGGCGGCTGCGCTCGGCCGAGTCCGGTTGCGTATTGAAGAGGCCCTGTGCGGTCCCCGCCGTAGGGGCGAGCACGGCGATCTGCTCCGCGAGACGCAGCGTATAGCCCTGCTCCAGCGTGGCGCGGAACTGTGGCAGCCACAGCCACAGGTTGCCCGCCCCGGCGAAGTCCGGGAACCCCACCGACGCGAGCGACCGGGGGCTCCGTTCCGCCACGAGGGGTGACTCCTGCCCGAACAAGAGCTGCGCGTGCTGCCACGAGACGATGCCGACGGCGCGCCGCAGGCGGAGCAGCGGGAACGTGCGCCCTCCGCTGGAGGGCTGCTGCCCGCCGTAGAAGTCGACGTCGACCTCACCGGAGAAACTCCCATGCAGCACGTCCGGGTCGGTGACGAAGACACCGAGCCGCGTCTGGCGAATCGTCCCGCCGGCAGCGCCCGCCGGCGCGAGAGTGTCGACGAACTGAGGAACGTCGACGTTGTTCACGCGGGCGTTGGTGAAAAAGCCGTTCACCAGCACCAAGCCGGTGAATTCCACGGTCCGCTTGGCTTCGGCGAGTGGCGGTGCCGGCGGTGGAGGCGCCTGCGCCGTGAGCGGAGGGGCGACGGCAACCAGCGCGACGAGGAGCGTGACGCGCATCTCGGGCTCCTGGCGGTTTCGGTACGACTACAGTAAGCTGCAACGCCCCGAGCGAAAAGGGGAACGAGTCGCGTGAAGCGTTGGGTCGCGATGCTGTTGGGTGTGAGCTGCGTCGTCGTGGCGCGCCGCAGCGCCGCGCAGGGCGGGGCTGTCGGGGGAAAGGGAAGCGGGGGCCGGGTTACGGGTCGCGTCACGCTGCTCGAGAAGGGCGGCGGGCCGTCGCGCGACTTGGGAGCCGCGGTGGTGTACCTCGAGGCGAGTACCCCCCCCACTCCTCCGGTGGCGCGCGCGCTGACCCTCGACGTGGCAATCAACGACAAGGAGTTTGTACCGCGCGTCGTGGTGGTACCCGCAGGCTCGACCGTCCGGTTTCTGAACCACGATCCGTTCGATCACAACGTGTTCTCGGCCTCCGACACGAATCCGTTCGACCTTGGGCAATACGGGCGCGGCGAGACCCGGGCGTGGACGTTCGCCGGACCCGGTCTGACGCGCGTGTTCTGCAACGTTCATCCGCGAATGGTGATGTTCGTACAGGTGATGGCGGGACGTTACTTCGCCCAACCCCAGGCGGACGGGAGCTTCTCTATCGAGGATGTGCCGCCGGGCCGCTACGTGCTCCACGCCTGGCACGAACGGAGCCCCCAGGTCACGCAGGAGGTCCAGGTTACGGGGGCAGGCGTTTCGGGGATCGAAATACAGCTCGACGCCCGCGGCTTCCATTGGCTGCCTCACAAGAACAAGTACGGCAAAGACTACCCGACCAATGCCGGACGCGAGCGCTATTAGAACCGCTCGACTCGGGCTCGGTGCCAAGATCTTCGTTGCCGCTACGCTGTCGGTAGTGGGCGTGCTGGGCGTCACGCTCGGGCTGACGTCCCTCTCGGCCAACCGCACCGCCGACGAGTCGATCCGGCGGGCGCTCGCGGGGGTCCGTCGGGGCGTGCAGGCCTTCCTCACAGCCCGGACCGCGACATTCGCCGGGATGAGCGCCGTGTCCGCGGAAGTGCCGCAGTTTCGCGAGCGCCTGCTCAAGGCCTCGGAGCGGAGTAACGTGCTCGATCAGGCCGAGGAGTATCGCCGTCTGCTGGCCGCGGCCTGGATACTCGTCACCAACGATCGCGGCATTCTGGTGGCGCGCACGGACTACCCCGCGGAGTCGGACATCGACCTGTCCCGCGGTGCCCTGATTGCCAATGCCCTGTCGGGCGACGAGACCAGCGGTGCCTGGCTGGATGAGCGCCTCCGCAAGCTATTCATTGCGGTCGCGGTGCCCCTGCGCGCCTCGCCAACTGCCACGCCGCAAGGGGCCCTGGTCGCGGCGTACGCGATCGACGACACCCTGGCGCAGAAGATCAAGCAGGCGACCACGACGGATGTCGTGTTCTTCGCCCTCGACACGCTGAACCGGCCCTACATCGTGGGGACGACCCTGCCCCGCGATGCCGTGGAGCCCGCGCTCGCAGCCGACACCGGCGCGATGGGCGCCCTGTCGCATGACTCGGCGGGCACGGAGCTCAAGGCGCGCGTGGGCGGGGAGTACTTGATCGGGCTCGCCAGCCCGATCCGCTCGGCGGGCGGCGACGCGTTCGGCGGCTTCGTGGCGTTTCGCTCGCACGACCGGGAGCTCGCGGCGTTCCGCGCGCTGCAGCGCACCATCGGCTTCGCGGTGCTCCTGGGCCTGCTCCTCGCCCTCGGCTCGGCGTACGTGCTGGCCCGCCAGATTGCGGGTCCGATCCGCCGACTGGCGCTCGCCACCCGTCGTGTGCAGGACGGCGACTACACGGTGGACGTCGACGTGTCGAGTACCGACGAGATCGGCATGCTGTCCCAGGCGTTCAAGAGCCTCGTGGCCGACCTGAAGGAAAAGGCGGCCTTGGTGGACTACATGATGTCGGCCTCGGGCGTGGCCCCGACGGAGCAGCTCAAGGTCCCGCGGCCGTCGCTCGCTCCCGCGGGCACGCTGCTCCGCCCCGGGACGCTGTTCGCCAATCGCTACGAGGTGAAGGAAGTCCTGGGGACAGGGGGGATGGGCGTAGTGTATCGGGCATTCGATCGCGAGCTCCAGGAGGCGGTCGCGATCAAGACGCTCCGCCCTGAATCGCTCGCGGGGGACGGGATCGCCCTGGAGCGCTTCAAGCAGGAGATCCGCCTGGCGCGCAAGATCGCCCACCGCAACGTGGTTCGCACGTACGACCTGGGCGAGGTGAACGGGACGTACTACCTCACCATGGAGTACGTCGAGGGCACCTCCCTGAAGCAACTGATCGGCGTCCGGGGCCAGCTACCGGTCCCTGTCACCCTGACGATCGGCAAGCAATTGTGTCGTGCGCTCGAGGTGGCCCACGAGCAGGGTATCATCCATCGCGACATCAAGCCTCAGAACATCGTGGTGGAGCCCAACGGTTTCCTCAAGGTGATGGACTTCGGCATCGCCCGGCTCGCGAGTCGCGCCAAGGACCAGGGTCTGACCCTCGAGGGCATGTCGATCGGCACACCGGATTACATGTCCCCCGAGCAGCTCTCCGGTATGGAGCTCGACGCGCGCAGCGATCTCTACTCGGCGGGGGTCGTGCTATTCGAATGCGTCACCGGGCGGGTACCGTTCGAGGCGGACACGATGTACGCGTTGATCGCGAAGCAGCTCGAGGAAGCGCCACCCGATCCACGCAGGCTCAATGCCGACGTGCCGGAGTCACTGGCGCGGGTGATTCAAAGGGCGATGGCGAAGGAGCCGGCCGAGCGGTTTCAGACCGCGGCTGAGATGCACGACGCGCTGGCCGCGATCGGCTAGATCCCCCCGAACCAGGGATAGCCCTGATCCTCCCAGTAGCCGCCCGGTCGCTTGTCCGTGAACGTCATCGACACCAGGTACTTGGTCAGCTTGTACCCCAGCTTGGTAGGTGAGTACAGCCGCAGGGGCGCGCCGTGGGCGGGCGGCAGCGGGTTGTCGTTCATGCCGTACGCGAGAATCGTCTGCGGATGGAGCGCGCTCGCCAGATCCCATCCGTTCGAGTACCCCGCGTCGAACGACGCGAAGGCGATGAAGCGCGCCCCGGCGATGGGGCGGCACCGCTCCACGATCGCCGACACCGGCACGCCGTGCCAGCTCGCGATGGCGGACCAACCCTCCACGCAGTGGTGCTTCACGGTGTACGACGCGCGCGGCATCGCCATCAGATCGTCGAGCGACAAGTCGAGTGGCTGCGCCACCATGCCGTCCACCCGCAGTCGCCACGCTCCGGGGTCGGAGAGCATCGGGGTCATGTCCGAGATGAAATAGCTCGGGAGCATCGCGCTTCGCTCACTTGGGTCGTACGTCCGCGCCAGCCTGGTGGGAGAGAAGAAGATCTTCTCCCCCACCCAGTCGTTCACGCGACTCCAATCGAGCAGCGCCGGACGCACGAGACTGCCGCCATCCCACCCACACGCCGCGATCAGGGACGCCGCCCCACCAGCCGTGGCGAGCTTGACGAAGGCGCGTCGATCGATGCCTTGCACCGTGCCGTCGTGCCGTCGTCGCGTCGGGGTTTTAGTCATGACTCGGGAATCTCCCTCGGTACCAGCCGGTGATCATCGCGCGGAGGGAGGCGGGGTCGACGACGAACACGAGGATGATGTGGGTGATGGTGAACGCCACGAAGATCCACACGATCCAGAAGTGCCAGTAGCGCGCGGCCTGGAACCCGCCGAAGAGGGTGGTCAGCCACCCGAGCTGCGTCGGCTTGTAGATCGCGAGGCCGGTGAGCACCGCGAGCGCGCCCAAGACGATCACGCTCGTGTACGCCAGCTTCTGCAGCGGGTTGTGCTTTCCTTGGTGTGGGTGGTCCCGGCGCAGGCGCAGATAGTACCTGACCATTTGCACGGCGCCCGGCACATCGCGGGGCAGAAACAGGAGCGCGCGCCATTCGCCGCTCTTCGCGAGGTACCCGAGGTACAGGAGTCCGAGCGTGACGAGCGGCCACATCAGCGCGAAATGCCAGTTGAGGGCTCCCGCCAGCCAGCCGCCCAACCGGCTCCAGTGCGGCCATTGCGTGCCGTCGAACAGGCTCGGCAAGAGTGGGCCGCCGCGGCTTCCAAACCTGGCGTACGCCTCATAGATCTGCAGGCCGCTCGCGATCATGCCGGCGAGTAGCACCACGGTCATCCAGTGGGTAATGCGGACGATCCAATGGTGACGGCGGACGGGCGCCCGCGTCGGGATCGGGTGTGTTGCAGGCGCCGGGCTGTCGCTCATCGGCTGAATATATTTCCCGGCATGAGGTTCGTCATCTGGGTGGCCGCGCTCGTGTCACTGGTGTCGTGTCAGATCCGCCCGTTCGGCAAGAGGACGTCCCAAGGCGACTCGACGGATCTCGCCCGGCTCGTCCCGCATGGGTCCGTCGACAGCACGTTGCTCATCCCGCGCGTGATCACGGAGCCAAGCGTGGTGCTCTTCTGGCTGCGCGCCGCGGACACGCTCGGTGCCGACGACCGGACGGACACCTTCGACGACCTCAAGTACTATACAGAGCAGGTCGCTCCCGCCCTGGAGGCGAGCGGGATCAAGCTGCTGGCCACCAACGCCGACACGGTGTACGTGTCGACTCCCGACAGCAAACGCCGGACCATCCTGCTGTCGGGCCTCGACTATCCCTACGGCTATCTGCTCATCGACCCGGGCGGTCCCGAGCGGATTCTCACCGGCGTGTACGCGGACCAGGACTTGATGGACGAGCTGCGCGCCTACTTCGATCTGCCGGACGACAGCACGAGCGCCGAGCCCCGGATCACGACCTGAGCGCCATCCGGGCCGAGCCCCCCCCTCCCGTGCTGGTCCTCGCCGGCGGTGACGTACTGCTCCACGATGGGAACGGCGCGTGGCGGGTTGAACGAGGGGACGTGACCGTCCGCGAGGGGCGGATCTTCGCGATTGGGAAGGCGGCGAAGGGTCGGAACGACGGAGCGGGGAAGGCCCTTGAGACGCAGGTGCGGGACTGCAGCGGGTGCCTGATCCTTCCCGGTCTGATCCAGGCCCACGTGCATCTTTGTCAGACGCTGTTTCGCGGGCTTGCCGACGATCTGCGGCTCGAGGACTGGCTGGTCCGCCGCATCTGGCCGCTCGAGGCGGCCCACACCGAGGAGACGGTCTACTGGTCCGCCATGCTCGGGGCCGCGGAGCTGGTGCTCGGCGGCACGACGGCAATCCTCGATATGGAGACGGTGCGCTACACCGGGCGTGCGTTCGAGGCGCTCGAGCGCGTCGGGATCCGGGCCACTGCCGGTAAGTGCCTCATGGACGCGCACCCCGAGGGTGCACCGCTCGAGCTCGCGGAATCGACCGACGACGCGCTTGCCGAAGCCGAAGCGCTCGCCCGGCGCTGGCACGGCGCCGCGGAAGGTCGGCTCCGGGTCTGCTTCGCCCCGCGCTTCGTGCCCAGCTGCTCAGGGCCGCTGCTCCGGGCCGCGAGCGACTTGGCGGAGCGGTTCGACGCGCAGCTGCATACCCACGCCGCCGAGACGATTGTGGAGCGCGAGACCGTGCTGCGCACCACGGGGCTCGAGGAAATCGCCTACCTCGATTCGGTCGGCATCGCCGGCCCCCGCGCGGCGCTCGCGCACTGCGTGTGGGTGGACGGACACGAAACCGCGCGACTCGCGCGACAGGGGACGACCGTCGTGCACTGTCCCTCGTCCAACCTGAAGCTCGCGAGCGGCATCGCGAAGATTCCGGAGCTCCTCGCCGCCGGATGTCGGGTGGCGATCGGCGCCGATGGCGCGCCCTGCAACAACCGGCTCGATGTCTTCGCCGAGATGCGCCTCGCCGCCCTCATTCAAAAACCCCGGCTCGGGGCCGACGCGCTTCCCGCCGGCCAGGTGCTCGAGCTCGCGACCCTCGGTGGCGCCCGCGCGCTCGGGCTGGAGCATGAGATCGGCTCCATCGCTCTCGGCAAGCGCGCCGACCTGGTGGTGCTCGATCTGCACGAGCCGCACGTGCATCCGGCGATCGGCGACCCGGTGTCGCTCGTGGTCTATGCGGCGCGCGCGAGCGACGTGCGCGACGTCTTTGTCGAAGGGCGGGCGGTCGTGCTCGGACACGAGCTGGTCACGGCGCCGATCGACGACATCGTGCGCGAAGCCGACCGCTGCGCGGCCGAGCTGTATCGGATGGCGCACCTCGCGTGATCCTGGCCGCGATGGCCCTCGCCATGCAGATCGCCCAGGGAGACTCGGGCGCGGCACTGTTCCAGGCCTGGTGCAAGTCGTGCCACGGCGCCGATGGTCGCGGCACCCCTGCGGCCAGTACGCGGTTGGAAGTCCCTCCCGCCGACTTGAAGGCCTGTAAAGGGTCGACCGCCGAGCCGGAGGATCGCTGGGAGGCGATCGTGACGCTGGGTGGCGCCGCGTTCGGCCTGTCGCTCGACATGCCGGCGTTCGGCGAGGCGGCCAGCCCGCCGCAAATCCGCGCCGTCGTGCGCTACGCACGCTCGCTATGTGGCGAGCTCGGCTGGCCGCCCGGCGAGCTGAACTTCCCGCGCCCGTTCCTCGTCGAGAAGGCGTACCCGGAAGACGAGGTCGTTCTCACCGATCGCGCGCGCGGCCAGGAGCTGATCTACGAGCGCCGGTTCGGCCGCCGGTTCCAGATGGAGGCGTCCGCACGGACCGCGTTCGACGGACAGCCGAACGCCTTCGACGGGGTTACGGGCGCGCTCAAGTACAACGTGTGGTACAGTCTCGAGCGTCGGGCGCTGGCGAGCGTCGGCATCGAAGCAACGCCCCCGGTGGGGAGGCAGGACCTGTGGGAGGTCGAGCCATTTTTCGCGTTCGGTCTGGCGCCCGCAAACGCCGCGGTCGTGCAGGGCGAGGTGGTCGGCACCTGGGACGAGGGCGCCGGCATCACTGGCTTCTCCTACCGCCTCGGCGTGGGCCGGGAGATCGGCCGTGTCGTGCCGATGATCGAGGCAGGTTGGACCGTCCCCGTCCACGGAGCGAGCGCCCTCTCGGTGTACCCGCAGATGTGGATACGGCTCTCTCGGCTCGGACACGTCGCGGGGTCCCTCGGCGCCGAGCTGCCCGCCACGGGACCCGAGCCGCGACATCCTCGGCTCATCGCCTTCCTGTTATGGGACTACGGAGACGCGCCGCTATTGCGTGGGTGGTGACGATCCGCCGTTCACGTTGAAGCGCTGAATCGTCTCGCTGAGCTTGGCGGCCGCGACCGACAGATGCTGCGAGGTGGTGGTCAGCTCGCCGAGCGAGGCGATCTGCTCCTCCGTGGCGGCTGAGGCCTGCTCGGCGCCGAGCGCCGCCGTTTCCGCGATGCCGGCCACCTCTTCCATCCGCTGCACGACTTCGCGGATGCGCCGCGCCTGGCCCTCGGTCTCTCCCGCGAACGCGCCCGCAAACCGTACTGTTGCGTTCAGGTCGCCGAAGATGGCGTCCAGCGCCTGCCGCACGGCGGTGGAAACGACACCCACGCCTTCCGCCGTCCGCCGGCCCTCCCCCATAGCCGCGAGCAGCTCGCCGACCTGATC
Source organism: Gemmatimonadales bacterium (assembly GCA_035943095.1). GTDB lineage: Bacteria > Gemmatimonadota > Gemmatimonadetes > Gemmatimonadales > GWC2-71-9 > AG41. Next base: position 19,912 of record DASZCN010000096.1, read on the forward strand.
CTGGGTCTGGCGCACGCGAGCGCGCACCTCGTCGGCCGTGCGCGAGCTCTGCTCCGCAAGTTTCCGGACTTCATCGGCGACCACGCGGAATCCGAGACCGTGCTGGCCCGCGCGCGCCGCTTCGATCGCGGCGTTGAGAGCGAGGAGATCCGTTTGGCTGGCGATCCGGGCGATCGCGTCCACCAGCTTCCCGATTTCGCGCGAGCCTTGCTCCAGCCTGCCCGCCGCGCCCGACACCTGGTCCAGGTGCTGGACCAGCGTCACGAGTAGCTCGCTGGCACGGGCGATCTCCACGCCGTGGCGTTGCGCCTGCTGCGCCACGCCCGAGACCTGACGCTCGGCTTCCTGGGCGCGCGTGTGCAGCTGCGCCGCGACCCCGGCGGCCGCCTCGGAATCCTCGCGCCCATGGCCGATGAGCTGGCGCTGCCGCATCGTGCCGTCGGACAGCTGCTGTGCAGTGGCCGAGATCTCCTGAGACGCGGCCTGCAGCTCTTGAGCGGACGCAGCGAGCTCCTGGGCCATCGCGGCCAGGTCCTGGGACTGTTGCTGGACCTGCGCCACGATGCCCGCGATCGCGTCCGTGGTCCGGTTCACGCTCACACCAAGGAATCCCAGCTCGTCCGGCTCGTCGTCCTGCACCTTCACCCGCAGGTCCCCCCCCTCGACCTGGGCCAGCGTCTCCCGCGCCGCCCGCAGACGATCCACGAGGCGCGTGAGCATCGGGACGAGTACGGCGCATGCGAATCCGAGTACCAGCGTCTCCTGCGCGAAGGCGCTCCATGCCCACCCGGGCGACCCCTGGCTGACCCGGACGGCGGTGACGAGCCCGAACCCCGTGAGATTCAGGAGCAGGGCCTGCCAGGCCTCGGTCTGGCCTAGGTAGAGCGCCGCCTGGAGGGGCGCGATCATGTAGGCGACGTACAACAAGTGTCCCGTGGGCCCGAGCGCGTAGACGACGGTCGAGATCATCGCCGCGCCGATGGCGATGTTGAGATACGCGAACCACCCCTGGAACGTGCGGTCCCGCGCCACGCGGAGCATGCCGTAATTGACGGCCACGAAGGTGACGGTGAAGACCACAATGAAGGTCCACGACACGGGCACGATGCCCAGCAGGCGGACGATCGCGAGGAGCAGCACGCCGATGGCGACGAAGCCCCAACGAGCGCGGGCATTGGCCAGCACGTACTGCCGCTCCTTGGCGCGCTGCTCGTCGGCGAACTGTTGGGCGAGATCGGCCGGGCCGGGCATGGGGACAAGATGGCCCGGTGCCAACGGCGAGGGTAGAGGCCCTACATCCGGACGAGGTAGCTCAACTTGAGGAAGAAGCCGTCGTCGGTGCGGGACAGGCTCCTGAACTGAAACGCATCGGTTTCGGTGAGCGACGCGCCGTATCCCACGAACAAGACCGTCCCGGGGATCGGCTTGTACGAGAACAGCACGTCGTTACGGAAATCGTTGGTGACCGAGGGGCGCGCCAGCGTGCCGTTCACGGAGAGCGGTTGCCCGGTACGCGGGTCGCGCAGCGCCACCTGATCCTGAGCCAGGTATTGCCCGATGTAGCGGACGAAGATCGCCCGCGACAACTGGTACTCGAGCTTAAGCCGCGGGATGTTGGCCGTCGAGAACCGACTCCCATCTTGCGCCCGGGTGAGCCGTTGGTGCACCCAGCGCGCCTCGATCCGCAGGGCAGTGGTTGGGCGGAACTGCGTGATGGTCACGAACGTCACCTGCCGCCCTTCCGACGCTTCGGGAAAGATCGGCGTGGCCCCATATCCGAAGGTGGCGCTCGTGGTGACGGCCCTGTTGGGTGTGCTGATCATGAGCGAGGCCGCGGGCAAATGGTACAACGGGTGCGGCACCACAAAAGGGGTCGCGCCGACGGTGTACCCTGCGTAATCCGCCGCGTCGAAGCCGAAATGGTCCAGGCTCAGGTTGAGGATGCCCTGCCATCCGCCCCGGATGTTCGCGATCCAGAAATTCTGGAGCGTGTCCTCCAGGGTGGGGCCCAGACGACCGAAGTCCTCGTATTTCCAAATGGGGGCGTACCCCACAATGCCCGTCAATTGCTCCACGAGCGCGCCCGGACGGCCGTACCAGCTGAACCGGTTGAAGGTCCGGACCGCGACGATATCCGTGCGGTTGACGAATCCGCTCGTGTCCTGGAAGTTGCGCTGCAAGCCGAGCAGCTCGAAGTGATTGCCGTACGCGCGGCCGGTGCGGTCCGCGAAGGTGATGTCCCACAGCTTGCCGGCGCGCCCTCCCGCGGTGTCCCGCGTCCACGCACCCGCGATCTGGACCGACGAGAACCAGATGTTGCGCCACACCACGCGCGCGTCCACACCGAGCACACGGTTGTACTCATCGCCGTCGATCCGGTCGGTGTACGCCAGCCCGACCGTCGACGTCGGCCCCAGGTCCCGCCGCAGGCGCAACATGTTGTAGACGGGGTTGGCGCCAGTAGTCGACTGATCCTGATTGTCGACCGCACCGAGATACGCGATCCCCATTCCTCCGACCTTGCCGGCGAGCTTCGCGCCGAACACGGGTTGGACGATGCGCCGCGTGTAAATGAGCTGGTTGGGGGTGTCGAACTGCTCGAGACCCTCGAGAAAAAAGGGTCGCTTCTCCGGATAAAAGAGCGCGAACCGCTGGTTCAGGGTCACCTGGCCGATATCCGCCTCGACTTGAGAGAAATCGGGATTGGCCGTACCCGTCATGCTCAGATTTTGTGTCACGCCCCAACGCACGGTGCCCGCGACCTCGGGAGTGCCCCGGTAATCGTAACCGGCGGAGGTCGGCGCGCCGTCCACCTTGGTGGTGAATTCTGGGGTCAGGTCGAGGACGACTCCCCGCTTCAGCTGCGTGAGCCCGACCAGGCGGCCGGACTGAATGAGAAAGCTCGCGTTCGCCCGCACGGCGGGCGTCCAGGTTTCCTCGTAGCCCGAGTGCTGGGTTTCCCGCACGATCTGGATGCCCCAATCCTGCGGATCGGCGCTCTGGTAGCGCAGGCTCTTGAACGGAATCCGGACCTCGACCTCGTATCCCCAGTCGGTCACGTGGCCTCGCGACTCGTAGACGTAATCGGGGTTCAGGTCGATCGTCGCGTCGAACCGGCCGCCGGCGCTCGGCCCCCCGGCCGCGCCCGCGTCCACGCCGTCGCTCCACACGCCGTCTTCCTGGACGCCGAGCGGATTCACCGCGAACATCGTGGCGCGCCGGTGGTCCAGGTACGTGTCGAGCAGAATCTCGATCCGGTCGTCGGCGTCGATGTTGTCGCGGTCGGCGAGCGTGGCCCGTACCACGTGCCCGTGCGCCTCGTAGGCGCGGATGCCGAAGTAAATCGCGTCCGGGCCGTACCACACGAATACGGCGGTCGAGTCGTCGGCGGGCCGCCCATCTACGGGACGGTACAAGGAGAAGCCCGTGAGCACCGCCGCCCGACTCCATACCGGCTCGTCCAGGACACCGTCGATCTTCACCACGTCCTCGAAGCGTGGGATGCGCACCTCGAGCTGCTTCGCGAGCCCACTGTAGCTCGCGCCGCCGTCTGCGGCACCCTGGAGGGCGAGGAGAAGGGCGAACATGGGGAGAAGATACTGATGGGAGCGGGGAGCGGGGAGCGGTACGCTCCGGTCCCTTCAACGTGCACCGTCACTTACGGACGAACCGTCAGGTACCGCTCCCTGCTCCCCGCTCCCGTCTCTTGGTACGCCGACTATTCGTATCTCAACGCCTGAATCGGATCGAGACTCGCCGCCCGGCGGGCCGGCCAGATGCCGAAGAACAGTCCGACCGCCGCACTGAAGACGAACGCGAGGAGGATGGCGAGGGGCGAAATCAGCGTGTTCCAATGCGCCAGCTGGGACAGCACCACGGCGCCGAACGAGCCGATCACCACGCCGATCAGCCCGCCCACGAGGCACAAGACGAGCGCCTCGACCAGGAACTGAAACAGGATGTTGAAGCGCGTAGCGCCGAGCGCCTTCCGCACACCGATCTCGCGGGTGCGCTCGGTGACCGACACGAGCATGATGTTCATGATTCCGATGCCGCCCACGAGCAGGCTCACTGCGGCGATCCCCGCGAGCAGGTACTTGAAGGTGTCGGTCGTTTGCTGGAGCGTCGCCAGAATGTCGGTCTGGTTGCGGATCTGGAAGTCGTTGTCCTGGCCGGGGCGGATCTTGTGCTGGCGCCGCAACACACGCTCGATCTCGATCATGGCGAGGTTCATCGATTCCAAGTCGCGCCCCTGAACGGTGATATCCCGCAGCCGGTCCGTCCCCATCACGCGATACCGTGCGGTCTGCAGGGGGATCAGGATCTGCTCGTCAGGATTGAAGAACGAGCCTTGCGAGCCCTTTTCGGAGAGCACACCGATGATCTCGAAGGAGATGCTGCGGATCATGATCTCCTGTCCGATCATCGCGTCGCGGTTCGAGTTGAGCATCTGCGGCACGGCGGACCCGAGTACCGCCACGCGACGGCGCGCGGCATCGTCGCCCGCGGTGAACATGCGGCCCGCGGTGATCGTGTAGTTGTGCACCGTCGAGTAGTTCGGCGTCGTGCCCATCACCGTGACGTTGATGTTCTGGTCGGCCTTTTGCACCTGGAGATTGCTCGACAGCTCGGGGACCACGGCGCTCAAGTACTGGGCGTTGTTCGCGAGCGCCGTGTCGTCGTCCATGGTGAGACTCACGCGGTTGCCGCTGGCCACACCGCGCATGAAGCTCTGGCCGGGATAAATGCTGAGGAGAGTGGGCCCGAGCGCCTGAATCCGGTCCTGCACCGCCTTCTGGGCGCCAGAGCCGAGGGCGATCATCGTGATCACGGCGCCGACGCCGATGATGATGCCGAGCATCGTGAGGAGCGAGCGCAGCTTGTTGGCCCGCAACGCTTCGAGCGCGACTCGAACGATCTCACCCAACAGCACGTCAGGTCCCGCCCGTACCGGACAGCACGATCACGGTGTCCTTGTCCGAGAGTCCCGCTGTCACTTCGATGTAGTCCTGGTCGGTGAGGCCCGTGCGGATCGGCACGGCGGTGATTTTCCCCCCGCGCACCGCGAACACGATGTAGCGTCCCGTGCTCGCGCTCCCCCCCCCCGCGGGCGCAGACCCGCCTCCCGGCGACGCCTGGAACTGCGCGCGGACCTGGGCGAGCACCGCCTGCTCGGCCGGTGTCAGCTCCTGCCCGGTCATGCGTTTCGCGAACGCAGCCTTCACCTGCTCTGGAGTCACGCCTGGCGGCAGCATGATGACCCGGCCCGAGGGCGTCGTGAACGTTGCGCCGGCGGGCTTCGGCTCGGCGGCGTGCAGCTTGCCGCCATCCGTGAGCGGCGTATCGGCGCCGGTACGCGGCGTCGAGTCCGCTGCACCGGCGGACACGAGCTGCTGCTGAAGCGTCTGAACGTCGAGGCCGAGCACGCCCGCCGCCGACGCCACATCGCGCGCGGTCCGCAGCGCGGCGTTCGGCACCGCCAGCGCGCCCTGTCGTTGCCCGATATGGATCTCGACCTCGGTGTTCATCCCGGGTTTGAGGACGTGCCCGGCGTTCGGAATGTTCACTTGAACGGGAAACATCGTGACATTTTGCGTTACCGTGGCCTGCGGCTCGATCTTCAGGACGCGGCCATCGAATGTGCGGTTGGGGAACGCGTCGACGGTGATGGTCACCGGCATCCCGGGTTGCACCTTGCCGACGTCGGTCTCGTCGACCAGCGCCGACACTTGAACGGTGTCGAGGTTCGCCATCTTGAGGATGACGGTGCCGCCGCCCACGTCATTCGTCGGACTCGAGATGACCGTGCCGAGCACCGCGTCGAGCTCGAGCACCGTGCCGCTGATCGGCGCTCCGAGGTGCGTGTCCTCCATGGCGTCCTTGGCGGTCTGCAGGTTCGCCTGGGCCGTTACGACGGCCGCCTGGGCCGTCGCGGCGGCGAGCTGCGCGGAATCGTACCCCGCCTGAGTGATCGACTGCGTCTGAAACAGCGCCTCGCTGCGCTTGAGCTGCGCAGTGGCGTTGTCGAGCTGCGCTTTAGCCACCGCCACATTCGCCTGGGCCTGCGTCAGGTTGTTCTGGGGAATGCGCGGGTCGACCTTGGCGAGCAGCTGGCCCCTCTTGACCTCGTCGCCTGTCTGAACCGGACTGTCGATGATCTCGCCCGAGGCCTTGGACTTGACACTCAAGGTGAGGATCGGCTGGATCACGCCCGACGCGGTCGCCGATACGACAATGTCACGGCGCGTCACCGGGACCTTTTGGTACGGCAGGGCTTGCTCCGCCTTGTGGCAGGCGGCCAACGCAACTAAAAGGGCGGCGAGGCACCGACGCATGATCATCGTGCGCCGCCCGTCTGCGCCGGCTGCTGTCGCAAGCCTGGAAGTCCTCCGCCGGTCACGTTCTGGAAGCGTTGCTTGAACTGCTGCTGCGACTGCACGAGCGAGGCGCTCGGCAGCACGAGGACCGTGTCCTTCTCGGTCAGACCGGCGCTGACTTCGATGTAGTCCTGATCGGACAGACCGGTCTTGATCGGCACCGCGATCACCTTCCCCGCGCGGCGGACGAACACGATGTAGCTGCTACCGGTGCCCCCCCGCGAGCCTCTCGCGCCGCCGCCGCTCGCGCCCGAGCGCTGCGACCGGCCGATGACCTGCGCCAGCAGCGCGCGCTCTGCCGGCGTGGGCTCACCGCCGCTCCGCATCTTGGCGATCGCCGCTTGCACCTGCTCGGCCGTGACACCCGGAGGGAGCGTGACGACTCGTCCGTTCGACAACGTGAATGTTCCCGGACCACCGGCCTGCGCCTGCCGCCCGGCCGAGCTGTCGGTCCCGCGCCGGCCTGGGCCGCCCGGCGTCGGGGCCGTCGCGAGCTGCTGGTTGACGATCTGCTCGTCCAGGCCGAGCACGGCCGCGCCCGAGGCCACATCGCGCGGCGTTCGGAGCGCCGCATTCGGCACCGCCAGGACGCCGTCTCGTCGCCCCGTGTGGATCCGGACCTCCGTGTTCATCCCCGGCTTGAGCAGGTGACCCGGGTTGGGGATGTTCACGAAGACCGGGAATGTCGTGACGTTCTGTACCACCTGAGCCTGCGGCCCGATCTTCAGGACCGTGCCGTCGAAGCCACGGTCGGGGAATGCGTCGACCGTGATCGTCACGGGCAGACCTGGCTCAACCCTGCCGATGTCCGTTTCCGCTACCATGGCGGAGTCTTGGACCGTATCGAGGCTCGCCATCTTCAGGATGACGGTGCCGCCGCCCAGCGTCGGGCTCGAGATCACGGTACCGAGCACCGCATCCAGCTCGAGGATGGAGCCGGTGATCGGGGCGCGCACCTGCGTGTCCTCCATGGCATCCTTGGCCGTTTGAAGGCTGGCCTCGGCCGTGACGACGGTCGCCGCGGCGGTCACCTGCGCGAGCTTGGACGCCTCATACTCGGTCTCCGCGATCGATTGAGACCGGTACAGGTCGTCGCTCCGCTTGAATTGGGCCGTGGCGGTCGTCAAGGCCGCCCGGGCCTTGTCGAGCGCGGCCTGCGCCAGCGCGAGATTCTGCTGCGGAATGCGCGGGTCGATCCGGGCGAGCAGCTGCGCCTTCTTCACCTCGTCGCCCGTCTGGACCCGCATGTCGATGATCTCGCCCCAGGCCTTGGACTTCACGCTGAACGTCAGGATCGGTTGCAACACGCCCGATGCGGTCGCGGTCACGACGATGTCCTTGTGCTCGACCGGCACCGCTTCGTAGAGGGGCGCGGTCTGGGCCTTCTGGCACGCGATGGCGGGCAGCAGCACCGCGGCCGCCAGGGCGGTGGAGCGCGTCATGCGCGGGGCCGCCGCGCGATGCTCTCGTCGCGCTCGACGAGCCCGTCGCGCAAGTGGATCTGCCGGAAGGCATGAGCGGCGATATCGGCTTCGTGGGTGACCAGCACGATAGTCTGTCCCGTGGCGTGCAGCTCCTCGAACAGGCGCATGATGTCTTCGCCCGTCGCCGAGTCGAGGTTGCCGGTCGGCTCGTCCGCGAGGAGGATGGAGGGCTCGTTCACGAGCGCCCGGGCGATCGCGACGCGCTGGCGCTGGCCACCCGAGAGCTCGTTGGGCTTGTGCTCCATGCGGTCGGCGAGGCCCACGTGCTCGAGGGCTCGCGCCGCTTGGGCGCGTCGCTCCTTGGCGGCGAGCCCCGCGTAGATCAGCGGCAGCTCGACGTTGTGGAGCGCGCTGGCGCGAGGGAGCAGGTTGAACGTCTGGAATACGAACCCGATCTCCTTGTTGCGGATGCGCGCGAGCTCGTCGTCCGATAGGTCACTCACCTTCTGGCTGTTGAGCCAGTATTCCCCGGCTGTCGGTGTGTCGAGGCAGCCGATGAGGTTCATGAGCGTGGATTTGCCCGAGCCGGACGGGCCCATGATGGCCACGAACTCGTTCTTCTTGATCTGGATGTTCACGCCGCGCAGCGCGCGCACCACCTCGCCACCCATGTCGTAGTCGCGGGCGAGCTTGTGCGTGAGAATCACGATGTCCGGCAGCGGGGTGTCGCCGGTGCGGAACGTCATCAGCTCGGCGGTCGTCACAGCGCGTGCCCCACGAGCGCTTCGAGCTGTGCCCGAGCGATGAGATAGGTGTAACGCGCTTGTACCTCGCTTACCTGCGCCTGTGTGAGGTTGGCCTGGGCTGTGAGGAGGTCGAGCAACGTGCCGGCGCCGAGGCGGTAACGCTCTTGCTGGACTCTCACCGCTTCGTTCGCGGCGGCCACGTCGGCTCCAGCGATGCCGATCTGCGCGTTCGCGGTGAACAGCGCGGCGAGTTGCTGAGTGTACTGAGCGTTCATCCCGCGCCGGGTGTCGGCCGCGGTCGCCTCGGCGACATCCCGGGTCACGGAGGCCGATACCTGGTCGGCCTCACGGCCGAAGCCGTTGAAGAGCGTCCAGCTCAGCGTGAAGCGAAGCGCCCAGTTATTGACGTAGTTCTGCGTCGTCGACCAGGGCGTCAACCCCAGGCGGCCCAGGCTGTCGAGCCCCGTGTAGCCATTCGAATAAGACAACGAGAGCGCTGGCCAGTATTCCGAGTGCGCGATGCCCAGCTGAGCTCGAGTGGCGCGGGCCTTCGCTTCGGCCTGTTGCACCACCGGGGACGATTCCAGAGCCTGCGCACGGAGCGCCGTGGTGTCAGGGAGCGGCGGAAACGCGGCATCGGGGACCGCGCGCACGAGCTGGTCGACCCCTACTTGGCGTCCGAGGTTCGCCTGCGCGGTCGCGAGGTTGGCCTGGGCCTGGAGCAAGGCGAGCCGGGCGTTGCCAAAGTCAACCGTAGACGTGAGCGTGTCGGAACGTGTCGCGGCGCCCGCCTGGAACTTGTTCACGGAGATCTGTAGCTCTTCTTTGGCGCGGTCCACCTGGGCTTGTGCGACACGCACGAGCTCCGCATCCGCGAGCGCGGTGAAGAATACCGCCGCCGTCGCGGCCGTCACCTGGTAGCGCTGGTTCACGAAGCCGGCGTCAGCCGCATCCTGGTTGGCGGAGGCAACATGCTTCGACGCGATGCGTTGAAAGCCGTCGAACAAGTTGAGCGTCAGGCCCAGCGTGCCGGAGTACGAGGTATTGGACGGCGCGTTGAAGATCTGTCCCGTGGATGGGTTGTAGCGGTTAGTCGACGTGAGGTTCGAAGATCCGCTCGCGGAGATCGTTGGCAAGAACGCGCCGGTCGCGGCAAGCTGGCTTGCACCGGCGTTCCGCTGATCTCCCCGGGCCTGCACGATCGCTGGTTGGACCTCGAGGGCCCGCCGCACTGCTTCCTGGAGGGTCACTTGAAGCGGCGCTTGCGGAACCACGGGCGTCTGCTGCGCCGCGAGGCGTCGTTCCCCGATCGCGCATAGCGTGGACGCGATGCCCACCACCACCGCCTGACGCAGACACCTCACTTCTTCTGCCCTCCCGAGTCCGTTCGCTCCTGATCCTTTTGATGCCGGTACCGGGCGACATGGTCGCGGTACTTGACCTGCTGCTCGGGCGTCAGATGGCGCGACACCTCGGAGTCCATCACGACCCGCATCGAGTCGAACCGTGGGCGCACCGTCTCCCATGCCGCGCTCATCCGGGTCCAGTGGCGCTGCACGATGGCGCGTACCGAGTCGTGCTGCACCGGTGTGAGTCGCAGCTCGCCATCGAGCTCATTCATCATTCGGTCGATGCCGCGCGGACGCTCGGGTGAAGCAGCGGACGCGTAGCGGACCCACAGCGCTCTGCCGCCGGCACCGACGGCCGCGCCCGCCGCGAACGTGGCGGCGAGCAGCGCCACGGCCCGGGTCTTGGAACTGTTCAGCATGACGGCCTGTCTCCTTCTACTGGATGTCGATCACCGAGGCGAGAACGATCTCGACCTCCCGCGGATGCGCGGGGGGCGAGAGGAGCACGTCCGTCATCGTGGGCCGCGCCGCTGGTAGGGCGACGCCGGCCCGGCCGACGAGGTAGCCGGCGGCAACCGCCACGAGGATGGCGGCGGCGACACCCAAGCGCGCCCAGCGCGCGAGCACAAGGTCCCACGAGGGCGGGCGAACGTCTGCGGCCCGGGCGAGCACGCGCGCGACGAACGCGGACGTACCGGCAGCGCCGTCGTCCGGGTCCAACGCCCGGCGCAGCGCCTCTCCGAGCACCAGATCAGGCCGGTGATCGAACGGCATCAGGTCCTTCATGCGTCCTCCTTCCAATCCGCGAGCAACGTACGCAACCGCCGACGCGCGTGAAACACCTCGGATCGCACGGTTCCCTCGGGAATGCCGAGGATCTCGGCGATCTCGCCGTGCGAGTAGCCTTCAACATCGAACAGCACGACGGCCATGCGCCGTCGCTCTGGCAGCTCCGCGAGCGCCTGCCGCAGCCGCTCCGCCAGCGCCCGTCGCTCGGCGGTGGTGTCGGGTCGCGGGCCCCCTGCCACGAAACCTGGGTCGAGCGGCTCCGCGCGTCGCACGGTGCGACGGCGGCGGCGATCGGTAGCGGCATTCGCCACGATGCGCAGGAGCCAGGGACCGAACGGCCGCCGACGATCGTACTGCTCGAGCTTGACGAGGGCCGAGAGCATGGCGTCCTGCGCGGCATCGTCCGCATCCTCCGGATTGCCAAGTACGGCACGTGCCACGCGCCGCGCAACACCCGCATACCGTTCTACCAGCACCCCGAACGCCGCGCGGTCACCCGCCGCGGCGCGGGCGACCAGGTCCGCCTCGTCCTGCTCAGCTATACGCGCGGCCTGTCGTGCGGGTTGGCCGGGGCCGGGGGGCCTAGCAGGGGCAGGCGGAGAGGGAGGGGGAGGGGGAGACCGCGGAGGATCAACCATCCTCGCCATCCCGCGTGCGGCGCCGTTCCAACGCGTACACGCTGAACGCCAGCGCCAGTGTGAATGCGCCGACGGCGAGCACGATTCCGACGACGCGTGGGAACGCGAGCAGCAGGCCGCCCGCGATCGCGCAGCCGAGGGCCGCCGTGGCCGCCATCGCGCGGCGCAGGCCGCCCGCCACCCGGCGCAGCGCCACCACCGCCACGGCGCCCAGCTCGTATCCAGAGCGCTTGTGCGGCACGTCACTCGCTTCGGTCACCGCGCCCGTCGCCGACGTCCCCACCAGGCGCTCCGGCAGCCGCAGGCGGCGCGGCTGGAGCACGACCTCGACGCTCGACGCGAGGTCGTGCCGGAACTGGCGGGCGAGATCCTCCGTGAGCTGCTCGCACTCGGCCGCCAAATCGAGCTCGTAGTTGGTGAGCAGGCTCGAGACGTTCAGGTTGCTCGATCCGACGCGCGCCCAGCGCCGGTCCACCAGCATCGTCTTGGCGTGAATCATCGGGCCCTGGTACTCGTACACGCGTACCCCAGCGCGCAGGAGATCGCGATAGCCCACCCGCGTGAAGCTCCGGAGGACGGGCAAGTCGGTCGCGCCGGGGACGAGGACGCGCACGTCCACGCCGCTCTTGGCCGCGTCGACGAGCGCCGCGTACAACGGCGCGGGCGCGACAAGGTACGCGTCCGTGATCCAGAGCCGCTCCGCTGCACTCGCGGCGAGCAGCTGGACGGTGCGGTACACGCGCGCGCGTCCCGGGACGCCCTCGACCGCACGCACGGTGGAGTCGCCTGCAGCTGCCGGATCGGCGTCGAACTCGTCGGATGGGAGCGGCGCGCCGGCGCGGCTCCAGATGCGGGCGAACGCGCCATCGAAGGCGGAGGCGGCGGGCCCGGACACGGCGACCATCGTGTCACGCCACGGCCGGCGACCCCGCGCCGGGTCGCCCGCCCACTCGTTGCCGATGCACAAGCCGCCGAGCATGGCCCAGCCGCCGTCCACGACCAGCAACTTGCGGTGATCGCGCGCCAGGAGGTTGAACGGGTGCCGCGTGAGGAGCGGATTGAAGACGCGCGCCTCGACGCCGGCGCGCGCGAGCCGGCGCCAGTAGCTCCGGGACGTGCCGACCGAGCCGAGCGCGTCGTACAGCACGCGCACACGGACGCCTGCGCCCGCGCGCTCCACCAGCGCGTCGGCGAAACGACGGCCGGTCGTGTCGTCACGGATGATGTAATTCTCGAAGTGAATCCACCGCTCCGCCTTGGCGATCCCGGCCACCATGGCGTCGAGGGCGCGCGGGCTGTCGGGGTAGTGCTCGAGGCGGTTGCCGCCGATCGGTCGCGCTCCTGCGGCGCGGTCGATGGCGAGCGTCAGCTCGTCGCGCTCGGGGGCGGGGCGCGCCGGACGTTCTTCGACGCGCGAGGCGGCGACGGCGGGCCCGCTCACCCCACCGCAGCCTGCGCGCCCAGCCCCAGCGCGCGCTCCACGGGCCGGAGCGCCTGGATCACGAAGGCGATGTGCTCGTCCAGCGGCACGCCCAGCTCCGTCGCTCCTTGTCCGACTTCGTCACGATTCACGCCGCGCGCGAAGGCCTTGTCCTTGAGCTTCTTCTTCACGGACGAGACCTCGAGATCGGCGAAGCTCCGCGAGGGGCGCACCAGCGCGCACGCCACGAGGAAGCCGCACAGCTCATCCACCGCGAACAGCGTGCGGGCCATGAGTGTGTCGCGCGGGACTCCGGTGTACGTCCCGTGCCCGAGAATCGCGTGGCACACCGGCTCGGGGACGCCTTGCTCTCGCAGGAGCCGCACCCCCCACGCGGGGTGTCCCTCGCTGGGCGAGTGCTCGAGGTTCGGGTGCTTCTCGTAGTCGAAGTCATGCAGCAAGCCTGCCATCCCCCACGCCTCAACATCGTCGCCGGACTTGGTCGCGTACGCGCGCATGGCCGCCTCGACCGCCAGCATGTGCTGGCGCAGCGAGGGTGACTGCGTGTGCTCCTGCATCAGCTGCAGGGCTTCAGCGCGGTTCATGTCGGCTCCGTCTCCACGTTCCACCGTTCCCCCCACAGCTCGGCCATCAACACGGGCCACAACTTGCGGGCGTTATTGCGCTGACCGCTGCGATGCTCCGCCAGCAGGGCCGCCGTCGGGGCGCCCCTGAACAGGCGGGGCGACGCCAGGTACCGGTCGGCGAGCGAGGCAAGCCCCGCGTTGAGCCACCGCGCCACGGGTACCGAGAGGCCGCGCTTCCGGCGCCGAATCACCGCCCGAGGCACCAGGCCCGAGGCGGCTTCCTTTAATATCGCCTTCGTGGTGAAGCCGTGCACCTTGAGGGCCGACGGGGCCGGCAGGACCAGCTCCATCACTTCGCGGTCGAGATAGGGCGCGCGAGCCTCGATCGACGCGAGCATCGTCCCGCGATCGACCTTCACGAGCAGAGTGTCCGGCAAATAGGTGAGGAAATCGAGCCAGAGGATGCGGTTCAGAGGATCGCCATGCGGAAATCCCGTCAGTCGGCAAGCGACCTCGGGAACCATGTTCGACGCCCCCTCCCCCTCCCCCGCCTCCGCGTCCGGTCCCAGAGCCCCGAACCACGTGAGGTGGCGATTGAGCCACGGCAACTCTGCGGCGGCCACGAACTGTTTGAGCAAGAACTCGAGCGTGACCTTACCGGTCGACGCCGGCCACCGCTCCACTGTCCAGCGCACGGCAGCGCGCACGGTCCGCGGAAGGCGGACGTACGCGAGCGCCGCCGTGTGACCCAGATAGGTTGGGTAACCGCCGAACAGCTCGTCCGCACCTTCTCCCGAGAGCACGACCTTCACGTGCTCCCGGGCCGCTTCGGCCAGGAGATACGTCGGCAGGATGGCGGGATCACCCACGGGCTCCGCGAGAGATTTGGTCACGATCTCGAAGGCACGCTCGAGCGACAGGTCATCCGCGGTGACCACGTGGTGCATCGTGCGGATGTCGTGCGTCACGGCCTCGGCGTACGAGCTCTCGTCGTACCCACGCTCCCGGAACTTGACCGAATAGGTGTGGATCTTCTCGCCCGCCATGACGCGTGCCGCGGCGGCGGCCAGCAGCGAGGAATCAAGGCCGCCGCTCGTGAACACGCCGACCGGCACGTCTGACATGAGCTCACGTTCCACTGCACGGAGCAGCACCCCCCGCAGAGTCGCCGGTGAGTCCAGGCGCGACGGCCGCGCCGCGACTTGCGCGGGGTCCCAAAAACAGTGCTGGGATATTCCGGTCCGGTCCGCGACGAGCACGTGTGCGGGCTCGACCTTCGAGATGCCCTCGAGCATCGTCAGCGGAGCCGGCACGTAGCCCAGCACGCCATAGAGCGCGGCTGCCTCGGCATCGAGGCGGCGGCGTTGGTCGGGGTAGGCAAGGAGCGCTTGAACCTCGGAGGCGAACCGCAGCTCGCCTTCGACCTGCACCCAGAACAGCGGCTTCTCCCCGGCTCGGTCGCGAGCGAGGATCAGGCGCTGGCGCCGGTCGTCCCAGATCGCGAGACCGAACATGCCCTCGAGCCGCGCGACGCCGTCGGGACCGAGCCGCTCGTAGAGCGGGACGATCGTCTCGATGTCGCCCGTCGAACGGAACGGATAGCCGGCACGGACGCCCTCGTCGCGCAGGGCTCGGGCGTTGTAGATCTCGCCGTTGCACACCATCCAGATGGAGCCGTCGGGATTCTGGAACGGCTGGTCGCCCGTCGTGAGGTCCATGATCGCCAGCCGGCGGGCGCCGAGGCGGGCGCGTCCGTGGCCCACGATGCGCTCGCCGTCCGGTCCTCGGTGCGCGAGCGCGGCCGCCATGGACGCGATGACCTCCGGGTACCTGAGGGGCGCGCCGGTGAGAGAGACGGCGCCGAAGATGCCGCACATTACCGCCCCCCCCTTCCGCCGCGCCGCGGGGGTTGGGGAGGGCAGGGGCCGTAAGCCGCGTAGTGATCGTTCGCCATCAGGAGCGGCAGCGCCGCGCCGAGCGCAGACCGTGACTCGCGGTTTCCCGCGCTTGTCACGAACACCGTTGGCGTAGTACAGCGGGTGAGCGCGTCGCGCCAGTACGCCGCGGGCAGGAGCGATGAGCCCGGCAGCGCGCGAAACTGCTCCACGTTGTCGGCGATGTAATTACTCGTGAGCTCGGCACCGGTGATCGTCGCTACCGGAATGGTGCGTCTCAGGTAGAAGGGCAAGGAAGGCGGGTAGGCGAGCACGCCAAGCACCGTGCCCGCGCCACCACTCTCACGTAACGCCACCGCAGCGGCGTTCGCCAAGGCACCGGACGAGCGGTCTTCGCCCACCGCGGCCAACAACCTCCCGGAAAGGAACGGGATCGTCATCACGACCACCGCATACCCGAAGATGATCGTGCGGGGCCGCCGTGCGAGCATGCCGAGGCCGACGAGGGCGGCGGAGCAGAGGGCGACGATCCCGAGCGCGACGGCAGTAGGTGGGATGGCGGCCTTTTCGGCCGACGTGAGGCTGATCGGGGCCGGCAACCACCGGGTCAGGGCGATCAGGGATCCGCCGAGCACGGCGGCAAGGAGCACATACGCGCGCGTTGCGGTGGTGCTGCCACCCGAGGCGAGGTTGCGCGCGGCGGCGAGCGCGAACGCCGGGATGATCGGAAGCACGTACTGTGGCAGCTTAGACTGATTGAGGGAGAGGAACAGCAGGGGCACGATCACCCAGCAGGCGAGTAGCAGCGCGTCCCGTGCAGCGGGTTCGGGTCGCGCATCCCACGCCGCGCGCCAGTGCTTCACGCGCGCCAGTGCCGGAACGATCCAGGGGAACGCCGCGAGCGGCAGGATGGGGAGGTAATACCAGAACGGCGCGGTCCGGTGAAAGCTGCGCGTGGTCATCCGCTCGACCGTCTCGCGTATGAACACGTAGTGCGGGAAGTCCGGGTGCTTGAGGGCTACGGCGACAAACCACGGCAGCACGATCGCCGCGAACGCGGCGATTCCACGCCACGGAAATAAACGGCGGGCGGGCATCCCGGTCAGGAGCGCATGCGCGACGAGGGCAAGGAGCGGGATGGCGAGAGCGATCGGGCCCTTGGTGAGAGCGCCGATAGCGAGCGCGGCCCAGGCGGCCACGGGACGCTCCTCCCAGAACCAGACCATCGCCGCCGTGGTACACAGCGTGAGCGTGCTGTCGAAGATGGCCGTGCGGGCGTAGGCCAGCGGCAGGACCATCGTGGCGTATGCCAGCCCGGCGATCCAGCCGGCCTCGTCACCCCAGCGGCGCCGCGCGAACGCTGCGAGCAGGCCAATCGTGGCTAGCGTCGCGAGGTACGCGGGCAGGCGAGCCGCCGTTTCGGTGGGCCCGGTGAACTCCATGATGGCCGCGGCGGCGGCAAAGTAGACGATCGGCTTGTCGAGGTAGGGCAGCCCATCGAGGTGGGGTACGACGTAGTCGTTCGACTGCGCCATTTCGCGCGCGACTTCGGCATTCCGGCCTTCGTCGGGATCGAGCAGGCGGTAGCCGTTCAGGTTCCAGCCGAGCGCCGCCGCCGCGAGCACCAGCAGCAACGGGAGCCCGGTGGATGAGGCCGACGGGTGGCGCGATGGCGAGAGTGGCGCGATGAGAATAAGCTTGGCGTGTGGGTGATCGAGCTCGGGCGCTAAAGCTATTCGAGCGCGCATACCAGTGCCAGTTAGCGGGCGATCTGGCGGGTGCCATTCATTTGTACCAGGCCTCGCTCGCCGAGCACGCCACGGCCGAGGCACACACGTTTCTCGGCTGGGTGTACTCGTTCGAGCGGCGCTACGACGCCGCCATCGCCGAGTGCAAGCGCGCCATCGCCACCGATCCGAGCTTCGGCAACGCGTACAACGACATCGGCTGCTACCTGATGGCCCTGGACCGCGACGACGAGGCGATTCCCTGGCTCCAGCAGGCGATGCATGCGACGCGCTACGAGGCGCCGCACTTCCCGCACGTCAACCTCGCCCGCATCCATGAAAAGAAGGGCCGGGTGCTCGATGCGGTGGCGGAGTACGGCCGGGCACTGGAGAAGCTGCCGGGGTACGTGCCGGCACTGTCTGGGATGCGAAGGCTGCAGAGCAGGGTCAACTGAAAATGCATCCACAACTCCAAGCCATCGCCGACGAGTACCGGGACGCCCAAAAGCGGCTGCGCGAGCTCGCCCGCGCGATCCCGGCGGAGCGTTGGGGCCGGCGGTCGGACCCGAACCGCTGGTCCGTGGCGGAGTGTGTGGCGCACCTAAACCTCACGTCAAACGCGTACCTGCCCCCGTTGGGCGAAGCGCTGGAGCGAGCTCGAGGGCTACAGGTGCCCGCGCCGCCCCGTTACCGCCGCGACCCCGTGGGCTGGCTCCTGTGGAGCATTATGGGGCCGCCGGTGCGAGTCCGAACACAGACCATCGCCCGTTTTCTGCCATCGAGCGTCGCCCCTCCATCAGTTCTGATCGAGGAGTTCGATCGCCTCCAGGCGGCGCAGCTCAAGTGTCTCGCGGAAGCCGATGCTCTGCCGCTCACGCGGGTGCGCGTGACGTCGCCGTTCAACGCGCGAGTACGGTACAATCTGAACGCGTGCTTCACGATTCTGCCGCGACACCAGCATCGCCATCTGTGGCAAGCGGAACAGGTGTGGGCGCAGCTGTGATTGCCACGCCCCATGGCTCGGCTACACGGGATGGTTCATCGCACAGGCGGCGCGCGATACATAATCCCGTGCCTCTCCGTGCGTTCGTCGTTTCGTGTGCCGTGCTCACGCTGGCCCACCCGCCCCCCGCGTCGAACAACATGTTTCCGCAGTGGTCTCATGACGGACGGCATATCGCGTTCACGTCCGACCGCGACGGGGATCTCGAGATCTACGTCATGGATGCGGACGCCTCCCATCCCGTCCGGCTGACCCACGCTCCGGGAAGGGATGCCCATCCCTACTTCTCGCCCGACGACCGCACGATCGTGTTCCAGTCGCCGCGCGCCAATGGCAGGGATACGAACATCTACGTGATGGATGCGGATGGGTCCCATGTCGTGCGGCTCACGGACCTGAAGGGCTTCGCAGGCGTCCCGGTGTACTCACCGGATGCCAAGACCATCGCGCTTCAGTGGCGCGAGACGAGCGACTTCGAGGACAAGACGAAGTGGCGGATCGGCGTCATGGACGCAGACGGTCGGAACCTCCACTTCATCACGCCAGGCGACGCCAACGATCAGGTGCCCAACTGGTCCCGAGATGGCCGTCGCCTGATCTTCTACTCCGACCGTACGGGCAAAAACCAGATCTACACGATGCGACCGGACGGCAGTGAGGTCCGGAGGCTCATCACCACTGCGTTCGACGACAATGCGGCGTCCTGGTCACCCGATGAGAAGCGGATTGCGTTCACCTCTGACCGTGATGGGAATGGCGAGATTTATGTGATGGATGCGGACGGTGGGAACGTGCGTCGATTGACCCACACCCGGGCCACGGAGCGCGCCGCGGTGTGGTCCCCCGATGGCACGAAGCTGCTGTTCTCATCCGACGGAGAGGGGCCGAGCGAGGTCTACGTCATGCAGGCGGACGGGTCACACCTCGTACGCTTGACCGAATAGCGTGTGTCCGTGACGACCTGTGTCGCCCTCCTCCGCGCCATCAACGTCGGTGGCCACAACCCGGTCCCGATGGCCGACTTGCGCGATCTCCTCACGCGCCTCGGCTTCGGAGAAGTGCAATCGTTGCTCCAAACGGGAAATCTCGTGTTCCAAAGCGATGGGCGAGCGGGCGCAGAGCTCGAGCGGCTGCTCGAGGCGGAGGCGAGAAAGCGGTTGCGGCTCGAAACGGATTTCATTGTGCGCAGCGGGCGGGAGTGGCAAGCGGTGATCGCGCGCAATCCGTTTCCCAAACAAGCGGAGGGCGACCCGGCTCACCTTCTGGTATTGTTCCTCAAGGACGCACCCGACGTCAAAAGCGTGAAGGCACTGCAGGCGGCCATCACCGGTCCCGAGGTCGTGCGCGCCGTGGGCAAACACCTCTATGTCATTTATCCGGACGGGGTCGGCCGCTCGCGCCTGACGAACGCGGTGATCGAGAAACGGCTCGGCACGCGTGGCACCGGCCGCAATTGGAACACCGTCTTGAAGCTCGGCGGCCTCACCTGACGAGACCGATAAGGCTCTATCCCAATCCTACACGCACCTCTTCGACCACCGGGCGTCCCATGAAGGGATGGATCCTCCTGAAGCCCAAAGGGTTGGCCACGGACGCCGCCCTTGGGAAGTGGGTGGAAGTGGCTACCAAGTTCGCACGCTCCCTGCCGCCAAAGTGACATTGTCGATCCGGGCCTCTCCCGAGCGACTATCTAGCGTCCACAACACACCCATCCACACGGAAGCGGAGGGCACCATGAAGTATCTCTGCTTGATCTACGAAGACGAGAAGCTGTGGCAGAGCATGCCGAAGACAGACACCGAGAAGGTATACGGCGAGTACTTCGCATTCACCGACAGCATCACGAAAAGCGGCCACTACGTCGGCGGCAACCCGTTGCAGCCCACCAATACGGCGACCACCGTGCGTGTGCGGAACGGGAAGGTGTCGACCACCGACGGGCCGTTCGCCGAGACCAAAGAGCAGCTCGGCGGCTACTACCTGGTCGAGGCGAAGGACCTGAACGACGCGATTCACGTGGCCGCGCGGATCCCCGGCGCGCGCTTGGGCAGCATCGAAGTGCGGCCGATCATGGAGGTCCCGTCGCGTTAGACGAGGAGACTTCGGGTGAGCGAGGCCACACCGGAATCAGCGCGCGAGATGGTCGACCGCGTCTATCGCTCCGACTCGCGCCGCGTCCTCGCCACCCTGATCCGTCTGCTCGGTGATTTCGACCTGGCGGAGGAGGCGCTGCACGACGCCTTCGCCGCCGCGCTAGAGCGCTGGCCCCATGACGGCGTCCCCGCGAGCCCGCGTGCGTGGCTGGTGTCGACGGGTCGCTTCAAGGCGATCGACGGGATGCGCCGGCGCGCGCGGTTCGATGCGTCACTGGGAGAGTTGGCCCACCGATTAGACGCTGAACGGAGCGACGCAGAGGAATCGGAGCCCGACGGCGTCGCGGACGATCGGCTACGACTCATCTTCACCTGCTGCCATCCCGCCCTCTCACCGGACGCACAGATCGCCCTCACGCTGCGCGAGGTGTGTGGCCTCACCACCGAAGAAATCGCCCATGCGTTTCTCACGCCCGCGCCCACGCTGGCGCAACGCATCGTGCGTGCCAAGGCCAAAATCCGCGATGCGGGCATCCCCTATCAGGTGCCCACGCAGACGGCATTGCCGGAGCGGCTGGACCAGGTGCTCCGGGTGATCTATCTCGTCTTCAACGAGGGCTATGCCGCGTCGTCGGGCGCCGCGGTGACGCGCCACGACCTGTCGGGCGAGGCGATCCGGCTGGGACGCCTGCTGGTCGAGCTCCTGCCTGAGCCGGAAGCGATCGGGCTGTTGGCGCTCATGCTCCTGCACGAGTCGCGTCGAGCCGCCCGCACGTCGCCCGCTGGGGAGCTGGTCCTCCTGGCGGATCAGGATCGCTCTCTCTGGGACCGGGCTCAGATCGAGGAAGGGAGGACGCTGGTGGAACGCGCCCTCGCCTCACGCCGGGTCGGGCCGTACACGCTGCAGGCGGCGATCGCCGCGGTGCACGCCGAGGCGGCAAGCGCCGGCGCAACGGATTGGGCGCAGATCGTCGGACTCTACGATGTGCTGGCGCGCGTCGACCCGACGCCTGTGGTCGAGCTGAACCGCGCGGTCGCAATCGCCATGCGAGACGGCCCGGCCGCGGGGCTCGGGATTATCGACGCCCTCCTTGCGCGCGGCGATCTGGACGACTATCACCTGGCGCACTCCGCTCGGGCCGACCTGTGCCGCCGGTTGGGCAGGCCGGCGGAGGCCCGGGCGTCCTACCAGCGGGCGCTGGGCCTCACGCGCCAAGAACCGGAGCGGCGCTTTCTCGAGCGACGGCTGCGAGAGCTCGCCTCGTGACTTGCAATACGGGATCGCGTAAGCGATAGTCGCAGGACCACGAGTGGGAGCGGCACATGAATCGAAGTCCGCGGCATCCTGCCGCCATCTCGGCCAGTCTGCTGGCGGTCGTCTCCGCTCTATCGTGCTCCAACGAGAGCGTCACGCAGCCTCGGCTGACACTCACCCAGCTCACCGTCGGCGTGCCGTTGACCGACAACGTCCCGCGTGGCGGTGCACGGATTTACGCGGCGGGTGTCTCGGCCGGTGTTGTGTATCGCGTCAGCGTCACCGGGCTCACCGACGATGTGGACCTGTACTTGTTCGGCGGCGACAGCACGTTTTCAAGCCTGGTTCCGTGTCTGATCGACCGCACGATCTTCTTCGGCACGACCCCAGAAGACTGTACCCTCATCGCCGGATACAGCAACATGTTCATCGGTATCGACGGAACGTTCGTCACCGCGTCCACCGCGACCTACACGATCGAGGTGCAGCCGGTGACGTCGTCGAAGCGCCTCGCGCTCTCGACCCCGATACCGGATTCCGTCGCCGGCGGAGCGGACACGTTGTATTCCGTCGCCGTCACCCCCGGCACGTCCTACACCGTGAGCATCACGGGACTGACGGACAGCACCGCCGGCCTCAACGTCGCTGACGGTGTCCAGGTGGACACGTTTTTCCAAAGTGCGTCCCCCAAGGATTTCACGGTGATCCCGTCGGACACGGTGCAGTATTTCGCGGTGGACGGGTTCTTTGTCGCCGGAGCGACGGGCCACTTTGTCATCATGGCCACTCCCGCGCCGGTCGTGGTCACGCCCATCGTAGGCACATCAGGCAGTGTCCCTGCGGGGTCGCCCACGATTGGGTGGGTGGTGGCCGCGAGTCCGAGCCAGTATCACACCGACGGGCTGGCGGCTGGCAACCATACGGTCAGTATCGTCGGGCTTACCGCGGCGGCGAACCTGCACGTGTATACCGACGGGACTTACACGGTGGAGGCCACTTGTACGTCTGGGAACCCGAGCGCGAGGGAGTGCATCGTGTCGGGCCCTTCGGCATACTTCGCCGTGTCCGCGGGATCAGGGAACACGGTCGGCGCCGGCTACATCATGCTGGTCTGGTAGCACCTTTGCCGGGGTGAGCCAAGACGTTCTGAGCCTGGTGGCGGCGAGGCGTGGCCATTTCCGCCTCGAATCGGGCCATCACTCCGGTCTGTGGCTCGATCTCGACAAGCTGTTCACCGAACCGCGTCGCATCAGTCCCTTCGTGACCGAGCTGGCCCGCGCGATTCGGCCTCACGACGTCGCGGGCGTGTGCGGGCCCCTGGTCGGAGGCGCCTTCCTCGCCCAGATGCTCGCCTCAACGCTCGACATCGAATTCTTCTACACGGAGCGCGAGATGCCACCGGACCGCGAGGGATTGTATCTCGCGCGATACCATCTGCCCGGAGGAGCACGTGCTCGGGTGCGCGGCAAGCGACTGGCCATCGTGGACGACGCGATCAGCGCAGGGTCCGCGGTACGGGGTACGTTCGCCGAGCTCGAGGCGCACGGCGCCGAGCCCGCGGTCGTTGGGACCCTGATCCTCCTGGGCTCGGCGGCTGCGCCCTACTTCGCCGAACGCGGTGTAGCGCTCGAAGCCATCGCCCGAGTCCCGTTCGAGCTGTGGCCCCCGCCGGACTGTCGCTTGTGCGCGTCCGGCGCGCCGCTCGAGGATCCTGCAGCGATGGCGTGACCGTTTGTGCGCGGTTCCGATCGCTGCTAGTGTCAAGCCCGACGAGGGATCCCCACACGGGAGGTCATGATGGTACCGCTGTTCGCGCTGGTGCTGCCGATCCTGCTGTCGGCCGTACTCGTTTTCGTGACGAGCTCGCTGATTCACATGCTCCCGCCCTGGCACAAGAGCGACTACCCGAAGGTCCCGAACGAGGACCGCGCGATGGAGGCGATTCGCGGGCTGGGGATTCCCGCGGGTGACTACATGATGCCCCGGCCTTCGACGCGGGAGGAAATGAAGTCGCCCGCGTTCATGGAGAAGCTCAAGCGAGGTCCGGTGGTGGCTTTCACCGTCATGCCGGGCGGCTCGTGGTCCATGGGGAAGCCCCTCACGATGTGGTTCATCTATGCAGTGGTCGTGGGCGTCTTTGCCGCGTACCTCGCGGGCCGGGCGCTCCCGGCCGGGGCGCCGTTCCGGTCCGTGCTGCGGTTCGCTGGCACCACGGCGTTCGTCGGATACTCGCTCGCACTGTGGCAGATGTCGATCTGGTACCACCGGTCCTGGATCACGACGATCAAGGCGACGGTTGACGGGCTGATCTATGCGCTCCTGACGGGCGCCGCCCTGGGATGGCTCTGGCCTAGGTTGGTCGCGTAAGGCAGGTCGAAGCGACCACGCCGCTCATGCATCGGCTCTCGACCGCACTGCTGCTCCAGCTGGTGGTTACCGTCGCGGCCGGGGGACAGAGCCCCGCCGGGCTCGATTCGATCGACCGCTACATCGGGGCGGAGCTCGGCCGTTATCACATCCCCGGCGCGTCCGTCGCTGTGCTGCGCGGCGACAGCGTCGTACTGGCGCGCGGATACGGGTACGCCAATCTCGAGCTCCGGGTGCCGGCGAGCGACAGCACGGTGTACCAGTCCGGCTCCGTGGGCAAGCAGTTCACGGCGGCGGCGGTCGTGATGCTCGCGGAACAGGGGCGCCTATCGCTCGACGACCCGATCACGCGCTATCTCCCCGAGGGCCCAGACGGGTGGCGCCGGATCACCATTCGGCATCTCCTCACGCATACGTCGGGCATTGGCGACTACACCGACAGCACGCTGGACGTGCGGCGGGACTACACCGAGGCCGACATGGTGCGCCTCGCCGCGCGGCAGGCCCTGGAGTTCGCCCCGGGAGAGCGGTGGAGCTACAGCAATACCGGTTACGTCCTGCTGGGCGTCATCATCCACCGCGTCACAGGCGTGTTCTACGGCGATTTTCTGCAGGAGCATGTCTTCCGGCCGCTCGGCATGCGCACGACGCGCATCATCTCCGAGGCGGACCTCGTTCCGAATCGGGCCGCCGGGTATCACCTCGTGGGCGACACGCTGAAGAATCAGGAATGGGTGTCCCCGTCGCTCAACACCACCGCGGATGGAGCCCTCTACTTCACGGTTCGCGACCTCGCGCAGTGGGCGGTCGCACTGAACCATTGGAGGATCCCGAGTCGCACGGGGCTCGAAGCGATCTGGACGCCCGTCCGTCTCAACAGCGGGGGCACGTACCCGTATGGCTTCGGTTGGCGCATCGCCCAGCAACGCGGTCTGCGGCGCATCGGCCATAGTGGCGCCTGGCAAGGCTTCGAGACCACCATTCAACGCTATCCCGACTTCGATCTGACCGTGATCGTGCTCGACAACCTCGCGGAGTCGACTCCCGAAACGATGGCGATGAGCATCGCCGGAATGCTCGAGCCGCGGCTCGTGCCTCCGCATCTCATGCAGCCGGTGTCATCAGGTGGGCAGCCACCTCAGGGGATCGACCAGCTGCTCCGCGATGTGGCGACTGAAGCCGCTTCGGCCTGTATCACGCCGGGGCTCTCGGCGTTTCTCTCCGCCGACCAGCGTGAGCGCGTCGCGCGGGAGCTCAAGGGCGCCACCGGCTGGACGTTCGTCGGCTGCGACGGGGTCGAGGGTCGTGGAATTGCGCGCCTGGGGACTCAGGTGGCGCGCATCTGTTACAGCAAGGGACAAGGGGCCGCACCGAACGCGCTGGTGACCGTGCTCTACGGGGCCGACTGGCGCGCAGCGGGCATCGACTTCTATTCGTTCTGAGGCGCGGGGGCTCGAGGTCCTCAAGGACGCCGGCATCTTTAACTGCCACGGCTTCGACAATGGGAGGTCGTCATGGCGCACGACGAAAGGCACGCTCTGGTCACCGGAAGCTCGCGAGGCATCGGCCGGGGGATCGTGCTCAAACTGGCGGAGCAAGGCGTGAAGGTGGCGATCAACTATCGCAAGAACGAAGCGGCCGCCAAGGACACGCTCGCCAAGGTGCGAAAGCGCGGGGCCGATGGGTTCATCATCCAGGCCGACGTGTGCCGTCCGGACGACATCACCCGTATGCTCGGTCGGGTGAAGGACGAGTTCGGAACGCTCGACATTTTCGTGAGCAACGCGCGGCCCGACGTTCCCGAGTTCTACCAGGGGCCGATGAACATCACGTTGGAGCAATGGGACTGCGCCATGAACTCGCAGGCGCGGGCGTTCCTGGTGTCGGTGCGCGAGGCGGCGCCGCTCATGGGCGACGGCGGCAGGATCATCGCCATCACGTACGCGCCCGGTGGTCGCACCGGCAGCTGGCAGCCATGGGTGGGCATGGGCGCGGCGAAGAGCGCGATGGAATCATTGTGTCGCTACTTCGCCGCCGCGCTCGCGAAACGAGGCATCACCGTGAACGCCATCAGCCCCGGATGGATCGAGGACAGCGTGCTGAACACCCTGCCGGACGCCGCGCAGGACATGATCCGGAAGTGGCATCAGGGGGGATGGACTCCGATGGGCCGGCTCGGCACGCCGGCCGATATCGGAGACGCGGTGTGGCTCTTGTGCTCGAAAGAAGCCGGTTGGATCACGGGCCAGACGATCGCGGTAGACGGTGGCCTCTCGCTGATGGACGCGGGGCTGCCGCTCGAGATTCAGCGAGGCTGACGACTATCGCGCGGCCGGCACCACGTCGCCCACGATCACGCCGAGCACGGCTTCGCCGAGGGCTTCGGGCGTTGTCTCCGTCAGTGCGGTCCAGTTGGTCGTCGCCACCACGACGAGATCGCGGCTCGGCACGACATACACGAACTGCCCTCCGTACCCCCAGGCGAAGAAGGCGGCGGGGTTGGCATCCGACACCCACCACAGCATGCCGTAAGTGACGCCCCGCTGCACACCAACCGTGATGCGCCAGGGGAAATGCGGCCGCGTGACCGAGTCCACCCAGCTCTGGGGCACGACGCTCGCGTCGCCCGACCAACCGCCCTGCAGATACAGCTGGCCGAGCTTCAGGAGATCCCGCGCGCGGAGGGCGATGCCCGAGCCACCGTTCACGGTGCCACGATCGAGCTCCTCCCAGGCGACCGTGTCGACGCCCAGCGCGCCGAACAGGTGGTCCGAGGCGTACGCCGGCAACGGTGTGGCGGCGGCGTCCTGGAGCACGACGCCGAGGGTGTGGACCGCCGCCGAGTTGTACGTGAACGTCGCACCCGGCGCCGCGGTGTGGAGGCGGTCGAGCAGGTACTGCACATGGTCGTCCGCGACGATCCACAGGTTGTAGTCGGGGCCGGTCTCCTCATTCCACTGGTAGCCCGATGTCATCGTCAGGAGGTCGTGGACCGTGACGATCGAGTCCGTAGCATCGAGGGTGTCAGACGAGGCGAGGTAGGGGGCGATGGTCGCGCCCGTGCCGGGTAGCACGCCGTCGCGCAGCGCGGTGCCGATCAAGGCGGACAGGACACTCTTCGTGACCGAGCGGACGTCGAACAGCGTGGTGGAGTCCACACCCCCGAAGTAGTACTCGGCCACGAGACGCCCGTGGCGGGCGACGAGCAGGCTCCTGAACCGGGGAATGGCGGCCGCATCGCTGGACGCGGTGAGCAGGTCAATCGCGCTCATCCCCACCACGCCCGGGCTCGCCCGCATCCACGCCTGTGAGAGATCGATGCGGACGGGAGGGGTGGGGGCGGTCGGTGCCTCGACGCAGCCGGCCGCGACGAGCAGCGCCGCGAGCGCGAGGCCGCCGTACCGCTTCATCTCAATGCCCGCCCTGCGGCTGCGGTGGGAGCTGGCTCGCCGTCAACGGCACAGCGGCTTTCGTCTCGCCATCCACCGTGATCTCAAAGCGGTACGCACCGGCGTGCGGGAGCGGGACGTCGAACACGAGAATCGCTCCCGCCTCGATGTCGGTTACGCCCGCCGGCGGCTCCGCGAAGTTCACGGCGCCGTTCCCCCCGAGCACCTCGGTATTCTGCTCGTCCAAGAGCCGGATCTGCACCTGGTGCTCCCCGATCTCGGTGCGCTTGCCTTTGAGGCGCAGCACCAGGTGGAGCCGCGGGTGCATCGCGGGGAACTGCTGCACCCAGACGTGCTGGAAGATGCCGAGCACGGACAGCTTGCCGGCCTGATCGACGAGCGCGTAGTCGGCGATCACGGCGAAGTCGAGATGCACGCTACTTCCGGGAGAACGGGATCGACGCGCGCGTACGCTCCCACTCGAGCTTCAACACGCCGCCCGAGCCCTGGGAGTCGATCGCGATGGTGAACTGCTCCACCGGTTGCGCCGGCGCGTCCATCTTCATGTCGAGCCGGGCCAGATCGTACTTCGCGTCGTAGTCGGTCCCCCACTGCCCGGTGTTCGTGTTGATGATGAGCTTCCATCCGGCGGGAGAGGGGAGGGTCCAGAGGGTGTACTTGCCCGCGGGAACGGTCGTCCCAGCGATGAGCAAATCCGCGCTCGTCTCGAACACGGTCGCCTCGTTCGCTCCGGTGCGCCACACCTGGTTCCACGGCACCACGTTGCCGAAGATCACGCGCCCCCGCGCAGAGGGCCGGCTATAGCGCACGGAGAGCGTGGCGCCTGCGACATTCGCCCGCACGGAGTCCGCAGGCGAGAGCGTACCGAGCGAGCGGGACGCAAACGACTTGCCGAGCACGTCGAAATCGAGGCCCTGCACGCGCTCGACGGTGATCTGCGCCGTCCCGCCGATCCCGGACACGCCGAGCAGCGTGCCGCGCTGGTCCACGCGAGCCCGCAGTGGTCCGATGCCACCCAGCATCAGGATCAGGGAGTCGGCCCCGCGACGGGTGACGGTCACCGCCAGGGGCTCGGTGTCGCCGATTGGCAACATGGCGGTGGCGTAGCGATCCACTCCGGCCGCGCGGGCGCGGCGCGCGACCTCCTCCACGAGTCCGAAGGCCTGGCCGAGATAGGGGAGCGTCCCGGGGCCGACCTTCGCCCGGACGGTCCGCGCCGAGTCGCCGCGCAGCACCGTGGCTACCGCGGAATCGCCCTGAAACGTCACGGCGGCCCGGATTTCGGCGGGACCCGGCGCACCCGAGACGTTGTGCGTGACGACCTCGAACCGTTGCGTCACGCCACCGGGAGCGAAGGTCACGGTGTAAATACGGTGTACCGTTCGTGGGCTCCTGACGACCTGCTCGCCCTGGAGCCGGTCCGTTGTACGCGTGTACTTCTCGATGGCGAGTGTGTCCCGTCCCAACAGGACGACGAATTGCCCGCTCTGCGCGTGAAGCACGGCGGGCGCAACAAAGCCCGCGACGATCAGGCAGCAGAGTCGGGTGCTCACGTGCGCTTCCTTTCGAAGGGAATCGAGATCCGGGTCGTCTCCCAGTCCATTTGCACCACGCCGGCCTTCCCTTGCGGGACGACCGCGATGGTGAATTGCTCGACGGCTTGCGGCAGGGACTCGGTCTTCACGGCCACGCGGACCAGGTCCGAGTCGGCGGAGTAGTCGGTACCCCACAAGCGTGCACGGGTGGGCAGGTTGCACGCGTCACCACCGCACGGTGCCAAGACTTCCCGGTTGACGATGAGCTTCCAGCCGCTCGGTGACGGCAGCGTCCACAAGGTGTAGCTCCCCTTGGGGATCGTCTTCCCGCCAATCACAAGGTCGACCGACGTGGTGAAGCGGGTCGCGAAATTCGCGCCGGTGCGCCACACCTGGTTCCACGGCACCACTCCCCCGAAGATCCTGCGGCCGCGCATGGCCGGGCGACCGTAGTCAATGGCGATGCGGACCCCGCCCACCTCCGCGCGCACGGAGTCCGCTGGCGACAGCTGTCCGAGCGGCCGTTCGGCGAAGGCCGCAGCGTACGCCGCCACGTCGATCGTCGAAACGGGCACGCGCCTCGCGATCACCTTTTGTGTGGTGAGCCGCCCGTCACCGCCCTGGATCCGGCCGGCGGCGTCCAACTTGAAGAGGGTCGGCTGATCGCCCTCGAACGCGACACCCATCGAGTCGGGGGCCGGGAACGTGACGGTCAGATCGAACGGGGCGGTCGAGCCGAAGCTCAGGACCGGAACCTTTACCGGGGACCCGCGGAGCGTGCGCGCGCGCACGCCATACTGGTCGTACAGGGCGTAGCAAAAATTGATGAACGGCACGGCGCCTTGTGGCGTGACGACATGCGCGGTGCTGGTCTGGCCGCTCTTGGTGACGTCGATAAACGCGTCGTCCTTCGTGAACCGGGCGACCACGTGGCTCGCCGGCACATCGGTGGTCCCGAGCGGTTTGTTATCGACGTCGAGATGGGTGATCAGGCCGTCGGCGCCCAGATCCCCGACCAAGTGGCGGGCGATCACGGGCGCCCGGTCACGCATGACCATGTCGTCCACGACGCGATCGGCGGTGCGGGTATAGCGCTCCACGCCGATCGTGTCCTGGCCGAGCGTGATGACGAACGCACCGCTATCGGGCGCTTGGAGGACACCGGCGAGCAGAAACAGCGACGCGAGCATGCAAGTCTCCGGTCTTGGTTATTGCACTCGAATCGATGTCACTTCGTCGTTCTGCGCAATCTTGTTCACGACGTCGAGCCCCTTCGTCACCTGTCCGAAAACGGTGTGGACCCGGTCCAGATGCGGTTGGGGCGCATGGCAAATGAAAAACTGGCTGCCGCCGGTATTCTTTCCCGCGTGCGCCATGGACAGCGTGCCCGCCACGTGCTTGTGCACGTTCTTTTCGGTCTCGCACTTGATGGTATAGCCCGGGCCGCCGCTGCCGACCGCACCCTTGCCGCTCTTCGAGTAGGGATCGCCCCCCTGGATCATGAAATTGGCGATCACGCGGTGAAATTTTGTGCCGTCGTAGAAACCGGCATTGGCGAGCTTTGCGAAGTTGGCCACGGTGTTGGGCACTTCGTCGGCGAACAGTTCGACGTCGATCCGGCCCTTCGCGGTTTCGAGTATGGCCTGCTTGTTGGGCATCATTGCTCCAGTGAGAGGTTTTCTTCCACCTGCGCCACGGTCTTCATGCCCACAATCACGACCGAGACCGCCTCGTTGTCCAGTACGAACCGCAACGCGAGCTGTGCGGCGGACACGCCCGCCTGAAGGGCGAGCTCCTTCACGCGCTCGCTCAGCGCGGCGATCTGGGTCACGTAGGGGCGCGGCATGCGGGCGCGGATATCCCCTTTTTCCCATGTGCTGTCGGGACCGTACTTGCCGGCGAGCAAGCCGTTCGCCAAGGGCTCCCGCGCGATGACGCCCAGGTTCGCGGCTCGCGCGGCGGGAAGGAAGCGATCTTCCGCTTCGCGGCGCACCACGTTGTACACGATCTGCACCGTGTCGGGCCGTGTGACTTCCACTGCCGCGAGGCCTTCTTCGGGCGTGTGCACCGAGACGCCGTAAAACCGGATCTTTCCCTCCTGTTTCAGGTCTTCCAGCATCGTGTACGTCTCGGGATCGGCGGTCAGGCCGAGCGCCGGATTGTGGAGCTGCAGCAGGTCGATGTAATCGGTGCGCAGCCGGCCGAGCGATCGCTCGACGGCGAACCGGACGTAGGAGGGGGAGAAGTTGGCATCGTGGGTGACCGGCAAAGGGGCGTCCGGCGCGGCCTGCGCGAGCGGCTGTCCGAGCGCTTCGCTGAGTCGGCCGAACAGGAGGGGATTGACGTCGCGGTTGTAGAAATTGCCGCCGACCTTCGTCGCGACGATCACGTCCTTCCGGATGCCTTGGAGTGTCTCCCCAAGGATTTCTTCTGAATGGCCGTGCCCATACACGTCGGCGGTGTCGAAGAAATTGCACCCCAGCTCGTGCGCGCGCCTCACGGCGCGCCGCGATTCACCGTCGTCGGTGGCGCCGTAAGAGTTCCCGAACCGGTTGCCGCCGATGGCCCAGGCGCCGAAGCCGATCGGACTCACGGCGAGTCCCGTGCGTCCGAGGACCCGGCGCCTCACGACAACAGCTTGCCCAGTGCCTCGGGCGTGGCGACGGGGAGCGAGCAGCTCGTGCCAACGCAGACGGTCGCGGCCGGTCGCTCCGCCGTCTTGCGGATCACGATCTTCCGGGGGCGGTACGTCTGCAACGCGAGGAGGTGCATATCACAGGCGGGGCCCTGACTCCTGACACCCGACACCTCGATCCGCGTCACCGGATTCAGCGCCCAATCCACGGCGGACAGGAGCGTGGCTCCGTAGAGCGCGAGCTGCCCGGCGACCCCACCGAAGGTCCGGAGTTGCCGGTCGAGCAGGCGGCGCCATTCGGCGTCGTCGCTCTCTCCCCAGAGTCGCGCCAGGACGAGCGCCGCGACGCCATTTCCGGAAGGCGTCGGGGCGTCCTGAATCGGCTTGGCGGGCGTGGCGAGATAGGCCGCGCCGGCGCGGCCGCGGGCTACGTCGAAGAAGCCGCCCTTCTCCTCGTCCCAATGGGCACGGCGGCTGTAGTGCATCACCGCCGTGGCACGCGTGAGCCAGACGTCGTCGCCCGTCGCCTCATACGCATCGAGGAATGCCGCCGCGGCGTGAACGTTGTCCTCGAGCAGCCCGCGCGGCTCCGCGCGCCCGACCACGTGGCTCATCCCGCCAGCTTCGTCCCACGCCTCCGCCCAGATGCGCGAAAGGACTTTGAGCGCGAGCGCATTGCACTCGGGTCGGTCGAGCACCGCACCCGCGTGGAAGAACGCGGAAGCCATCATTGCGTTCCAATTGACGTACGGCGTGGTGTCGACGTACGGTGCCTTGCGCTTGTCGCGCGCTGCCTTGAGCTTCGGGAGGGCGCTTCTCAGCACCGGCCATTCGTCGTCGCCCGCGGGGTCTTGCTTCCACCAGAGGACGTTCTTCTCTTGGTCGTGGTGCATCTCGCCGGGCACTTGGACGTCGAACACGCGCCGCACGACTTCGAACTCCCGCTCCGACAGAACGGCTTTCATTTCGTCGGGGGTCCAGGTCCAATAGTCCCCGTCGTCGCCGAACTGGACGTCCGCGTCCTGCGACGTGTAGAACGCGCCGTGCTGCCCGTCGGACAACACCTCTAGCACCCAGCCCACGATGCCCTGGGCGACGTCCTTGAAGAGCGGATTCCCGAGCGCCGAGTAGCCATCGAGATAGGCGTGCAGCAGCTCCGAGTTGTCGTACGCCATCTTCTCGAAGTGCGGGACGATCCAGCGCTCGTCCACGGAATACCGATGGAACCCGCCACCCAGGTGATCGCGGATGCCGCCCTTGGCCATGCCGGTGAGGGTGTGCTCCGCCACCTGACGCATCCAGTCCGAGCGAGCGTCGTGCCAACGGGCCAGCAGGAATCGGACAGCCGCGGGGTGGGGAAACTTGGGAGCGGTGCCGAATCCGCCGTGGCGGATATCGAACAGCCGGGCCATCTCACCGGCCGCGCGGTCGAGCACTTCAGGGGTGACGTCGCCGCCCTTCGCTTCGTCCAACGCCTCGGTCACGTGGCGGCGGATGGCAGTCGCGTTCTCACGGACCTTGTCGCGCTGCTGCCGATAGATCCCCCCGACCTGCTTCAGCACCGAGACGAACCCAGGCCGGCCGTAGTGGTTGTCCTCCGGCGGGAAGTAGGTGCCGCCGAAGAAGACCTCGCCATCCGGGGTCAGGAATGCCGTGAGCGGCCAGCCGCCCTGGCCGGTCAGCGCTTGCACGGCCCGTTGATAGCGCGCGTCTACGTCGGGCCGCTCATCGCGATCGACTTTGATGCACACGAAGTCCCGGTTCAGCACCTCCGCGACATCGGGATCCTCGTACGATTCGCCGTCCATCACGTGGCACCAATGGCACCAGACGGCGCCGATGTCGAGGAGGATCGGCTTGTCGTCCGCCCGGGCGCGCGCGAACGCCGCGTCGCCCCACGGGTGCCAGTGCACCGGCTGGTGGGCGGCGAACTTGAGGTAGGCGGAGGGTTCGGAGGCGAGGAGATTCGGCATCGGAGGAAAGCTAACCCTCGAGATACTTGACCACCGTCCTGGAGAGCAGCTCCGCGCCGATCACGAGGCTCTCCTCGTCGATGTCGAACGTCGGGCTGTGATGAGGGGAAGGTTTTCGGTCGGGCCGTGCCGAGCCGACGAACGCGAACGCGCCCGGCACCTTGGCGAGGAAGAAGGACATGTCTTCCCCACCCATCGTGCGGACGCCATCGACCAGCCGCTCGGGGCCGACGATTGCGCGCGCCGTGTCCTGCATGAGCGCGGTCATCGTCGCATCGTTCACCAGCGACTTGGTCATCCGCCGATACCGTACCTCAGCGCTCGCGCCGAATGCGCGGGCGATTCCCTGCGCAGTTTCTTCCAGAAGATGGGGGACGTCGTCGTAGAATTTGCCGCCGAATGTTCGCACCGTGCCGCGCAGGATGGCGCGGCCCGGGATGACGTTGAACGCGTGCCCGGCGTTTACTTGGGTCACCGACACCACGCCCTCCTCGAAGGGATTGCGGTGGCGAGAGATCAGGCCCTGCAGGCCGGTCACGACGTGCGCCGCGATCAGCACGGGATCGATCGTCTGGTGCGGCGCCGCCGCGTGCCCACCTTTCCCGACGATCGCGATCTCGAACTCGTCCACGGACGCCATCACCGGTCCGGGCATAAGCGCTATGGTGCCGACCGGCAGGTCGTTCCACAGGTGGATCCCGAACGCCGCATCCACCGCCGGCGCGTCGAGTACGCCGGCGGCGATCATCGCCTCTGCCCCGTTCGAGATCTCCTCGGCGGGTTGGAACGCGAACTTGACGACACCCGAGAGAAAGGCGGCATGCAACCGGCGCGCCACCTCGAGCCCGATGGCGACGTGCCCGTCGTGCCCACACGCGTGCATCTTGCCCGCGTGCTTCGAACGGTAGGGGACGTCGTTCGCCTCTTCGACGGGAAGGGCGTCCATGTCGGCGCGGATCAGGACACAGCGCGTCTTGGCTTTGGAGGCGCCGTCGCGCAGGGCTACCACACCGGTCTTGCCTACGCCGGTCTGCACCGAGTACCCGAGCTTCCCAAGCCGCTCCGCCACGAGCGCGCTGGTGCGGTGCTCCTCGAACCCCAGCTCGGGGTGCTGATGGAGATCGCGGCGGGTGGCGACGAGCTGGGCGCGGTCGATCGGGGGGAGAGTCATAGTTGCAGGTGACACGACGGCACGTTGCCCGTTTGACGACGAGGCGTGTGGTTGCGGGTAACGTTCCGTCGTGCCGTCGTGTAACGCACTTTCACACCCGCGAACTCGGGCACAACCGATGCACGACGCATATCTCGCATCTCGGCCTGCGCGCGATGCACACGCGGCGCCCGTGCAGGATGAGGGTGTGCGAGAACCAGGTCCACTGGTCGCGCGGAACGACCGCCATCAGGTCGCGCTCGATCTTTACCGGATCTTTCTCCTTTGTGAGGCCGAGGAGCGTGGCGAGCCGCTGTACGTGGGTATCGACCACGACCCCTTCGTTCTTCCGGAACCACGTGCCGAGGACGACGTTCGCCGTCTTTCGACCGACGCCGGGAAGCTCGACCAGCTGCTCCATGGTATCGGGCACCTGGCCGCCGTGGCGCTCGACCACCGCCTGCGCCATGCCGATGATCGATCGGGTCTTGTTGCGGAAGAACCCGGTGCTGTGGATTTCCTGCTCGAGCACGTGAGGGTCGGCGCTCGCGAAGTCAGCCGCCGTCTCGTACTTCGCGAACAGGGCCGGGGTGACCATGTTCACGCGCG
This sequence comes from Gemmatimonadales bacterium, assembly GCA_035943095.1. Classification (GTDB taxonomy): domain Bacteria; phylum Gemmatimonadota; class Gemmatimonadetes; order Gemmatimonadales; family GWC2-71-9; genus AG41. The sequence goes on from DASZCN010000096.1 coordinate 54,894, forward strand.
CGTCCGTCGACTGCGCGGACAGGATGGTCGCGACGAGCAGCTCGAGCGCGCTCCCGTGATGCAGGGCGCAGGTTGCGTCGGGATACTCGCGCTTCAGGCGAGCAATGATCTTGCGCACGCGTCCGCGGAGCGCGACGGGCGTTTCGCGCGGTCGAGCTTTGGCCTTCGTGGTCATCAGGCGGCCACGCTGCGGCGGTGGCGGGCGAATGCGAGGAATTCCTCCGCGTCCCGCGTGTTGAGTACCCCGGCGGGCTCGAGCCACCCCTTCCGCACGATGCCGAGGCCGATGTCGACATTCGCGATCCCCGCGGTCGAGTGCGCGTCGGCGCCGATCGAGATCGTGACGCCCAGTTCGCGCGCGCGCCGCACCAAGCGCCAGTCGAGATCGAGGCGGTGGGGATCCGCGTTCACCTCGACCGCGATGCCTCGCTCAGCCGCGGCTCGGAGTACCCGCTCGAGATCGATCGCATAGGGCTCGCGCTGCAGCAGCAGGCGTCCCGTCGGATGACCCAGAATGGTGAAGCGGGGATCGTCCATCGCGGTCAGGACGCGCCGCGTCATCTCGCCCTCGGACATGCCGAAGCGCGAGTGGATCGAGCCGATCACGAAGTCAAACCGGTCGAGCACATCGGGGCCGTAATCGAGGGTGCCGTCGGCGAGGATGTCCGCTTCCACGCCCTTCAGCATCCGAATACCGCCACCCGCCGCGCTGGAGTTCACGGCATCGATCTCCGCGTGCTGTTGCGCCACGTCCTCGGCTCGGAGGCCTCCCGCGTACGCGGACGACTGTGAGTGGTCCGTGATGCCCACCCAATCGTATCCCGCGGCCCGGCACGCCGCGGCCCATTCGGGAATCGTCACCGCGCCGTCCGAGTAGTGCGAGTGGCAATGCAGGAATCCGCGCAGATCGGACCGCTCGACGAGATGCGGCAATCGGCCGGCGGCCGCCGCGTCGAGCGCGTCGCCCTCATCCCGCAGCTCGGGGGGCACCCAGGCGCAACCGAGTGCCCTGTACACGCGCGCCTCGTCCGGGAACGAGCCTTCGAGCGGGACGCCCATCGTGCGGGCCCGGGCTTCGAGCGCCGCGACGTGAACGGTCGACCCGGTGGCCCGAATCCAGTCGAACCCGAACCGCTCCGGCGTGGTGAGCAGGACGTCGACCACTGTGCCGGACGCGAAGCGCAGGGTGATCGTGCCCGCCTCCCCCCCGATCTCCGTCACGCCGGGGGCCCGAGCTAGTCGGTGAATCAGCGCCTCGCGCGCCGCCGGATCGGACTGCACGGCGACCAAGTCCAGCTGGCCGATGATCTCGCAGCGGCGGCGTACGGCGCCGGCCACCTCGACGCGCTGCACGCCCCCGAGCCCGGCCAACGCGCGCCGCACCGGCGCGATTTCGTCGCGCGCGTGATGGAACAGCCGGGCGCCGGTGGCCTGGCGCAGCGAGGCGATCCCCCGGCGGACATTGTCCGCCGTCTTCGGCCCGAACCGGGGGAGGGCGGCCAGGCGCCCGTCGGCCGCGGCGGCTTCGAGCTCGCCCAACGACTCGATCGCGAGCGCGTCGTGGATCCGGCGGACCTTGGCCACGCCCAGCCCGGGGATGCGGAGCATCTCTACGAGACCCGGCGGCACTTGCTCTCGGAGCTCATCCAAAGCGCTCGAGCGACCCGTGATGAGGATCTCCGACCGGGCCGACCGCTGGACCGCGCGCACCTGTGCGGCACTCTCCCCCCTGAGCTCGAGCACGGCCGCAAGCTGATCGAGGGTGTGGCTGACGGACTGGCTGTCCATGGTGGGGAACGTAAAGAGAAGGTTGGAAAGGTGGAAGGTTGGAAAGTCAGCCCCTCGGCAGGAATTCATCGAGGGCCCGCACGAACTCTTCCGTCGCTTCGACGTGTGGCGCGTGCCCGGTCGCGAGCTCGATCACCCCCGTCGAGAGCAACGCCGCGGTCTCGCGGGCCGCCTCGATCGGCATGGGGTCATAGATCCCATGAACGAGTAGGGAGCGAGGAGCGGTGCCATTGGGAAAGGTCTGCTGGATCCGCGCGCGGAGATCGTAGTCTCCCAGGCTGTCCCACACCGCGCGGCGGGTCCGCTCCGTGACCCGGAACGGGGTCATCTCCCGCGCGCGACTCGGGTCGCGGAAGTAGCCGGCGACGGATAGCGCGAACGCAATGCGGCGATACCTTTCGGGGTCGGTCTTCGCCAGCCCCAGGGCCGCGAGCTCGGCGCGACTCCGGGCGATCCACGGCTGGGCCATCCGGGCGGCGAAGCGGCGCTCGAACTCGTCGCGCCATGCGGCCGTCACGGGCGCGGCGGCAACGAGCGCGAGCCGTGCGATCCGTTCCGGATGTTCGAGGGCGTACAGTACCGCGAGCAAGCCTCCCCAGGAGTAGCCGAGCAGGGTGAGACGGTCGAGCCGCCAGTGGTCGCGCAGCGCTTCGAGGTCGGCCACGTGCTCGCGCCATCCGACCGCGACGTCGCGCGAGACGGGTGACCGGCCGCCCCCGCGTTGGTCGTAGTAGAGGAGGGCGCGCGCCTCCGCGAGCCGGTCGTACTGGGGGAGGAGATAGTCGTGGTGGGCGCCGGGGCCGCCGTGGAGCACAACGACCGGTGGACCGTCTCCCACGCGTCGCGTGTAGAGTCGGACGCCATTGAGCTCGACCGTCGTTTCCGTCGGCGCTCGCACCATCGCGCCTGAAATTACACTGTTCCGATTGCAATGAAGCCGCTGCGCTTTCCACCCGCCCTCACGCCGCCGGGTCTCCGGGGCCTCGGGCTCGCCGACATCGCGATCCTCTGCCTCGTGGGCGGCTTGATCGCGACGGTAGTCTCGTTTGCGCGCGAGTTCGAGGCGCCCTTGACGCAGGCGGTCCGGATCGACCTGAGCCCCGGGGCGCTCCCGCGCTACACCCTGTACTCACTCTCGCGCGGTGTGCTCGCGCTCGTGATCTCGTATCTCTTCGCCCTCGCGTTCGGATGGGCCGCGGCCAAGTCCCGCGCCGGCGAGCGACTCCTGCTGCCGCTCCTGGATATCCTCCAAAGCATCCCGGTGTTGGGCTTTCTGCCCGGGCTGGTCCTCGGGCTGATGTCGCTGTTCCCGAGCCGCAATGTCGGGCTCGAGCTCGCCGCCATCCTGATGATCTTCACCGCGCAGGCGTGGAACCTGGCGCTTTCGTTTTACAACTCGCTCAAATCGATGCCGGACCCCCTGCGCGACGCCTGCAAGGTGGCGGGCTGGGGGCCGCGCCGCACGTTCCGGGAGCTCGAGGTCCCTGGCGCGGCGCAGGGCCTGGTGTGGAACGGGATGCTGTCGATGGCGGGCGGATGGTTCTTCCTGATGGTCAACGAAGCGTTCCGGCTGGGCGACCACGACTACCGGCTCCCGGGCGTGGGGTCGTACATGAGTGTCGCGCTCGACCAGGGGAACGTGCCCGCGATGGCGCTGGCGATCTTCGCGATGATCGTGATGATCGTGTGCGTCGACCAGCTGGTATGGCGTCCCCTGGTGGTGTGGGTCGAGAAGTTCCGGTTGGACGAGACCGCGGGCACTCCTGCCGCGTCGTCGTGGGTGCTCGAATTCCTCAGGCGGGCGCGCCTTCCCCGGCGCGCGGCGGTGCTGCAGCGGCGTGCGTATCGCAC
>DASZCN010000097.1:0-39494 GCA_035943095.1 Gemmatimonadales bacterium
CGTCGCGTTTCTCGCGACCACGTGGATCGTGTACGCCCGGCAGACCGCGGCGATCCGCGCCGCGCGGGAGCTCACCGACCTGCGGGCCCGGCGCGCCAATCTGGAAGGACATCGGACCGACCTCGAGCGCCGCATCCGGACCGCCGAAAGCCGCGCGGTGCTCGTGCCGCGGGCCCAGGCGCGGCTGGGCCTGCACCTCCCGAGCGATAGCGAAATCGTCCTCATTCCCGCGCCGGGTGGATCGCGGTAGATGGCGAAGCTCGCCGTCCGCATGCAGGTGGTGGAGTTCGGTGTATTCGTGGCCCTGGCCCTGCTCGTGGGGCGCGCGGCGCAGGTCCAGATCGTCCAGGGCCGTCGCTGGGCGGAAGAGGCCAAGGCCCAGCGCACCGAGCGCATCGTGCTCCCGGCCCGTCGGGGCACCCTCTACGACCGCCACGGCACGCCGCTCGCCGTCACCCAGGAGACCTATCACGTCGGCATCGCGCCCAACGAGCTGCGGGACCCCGCGGCCGATGGAGCGCTGATCGCGCGGAGACTCGGCCTGCCGTCGCGCAGCTGGCAGGACGCAATGCGCAAGCGCTACGCGTATTTCGCGGGCCCCTACAGCGCGCTCGAGGTGCAGCCGCTCCGCGCCGTGCGCGGCGTGCACCTCGAGGCCGTGCTCAATCGCTTCTATCCCGACCCGGGCGTCGCGCGCGCCACCATCGGTCGCCTGGGGGACGACGGGCGCGGTGGGTCGGGCCTCGAAAAGACGCTCGATACGCTGCTCGCCGGCCGTTCGGGGGCGGCCGTCGTGCTCAAAGACCGCGCGGGCCGCGAATACGAATCGCCCGCCCGCGTGATCGCCGCGCCGGTCCCGGGCATGGACGTCGTGCTCACGCTCGACGCCGAGCTGCAGGAGATCGCGCAACGCGCGTTGGACGACGCGCTGCGGCGCATGGACGCCGATGGCGGCGATGTCGTCATGCTCGACCCGACCTCCGGCGAGGTCCTGGCGCTCGCGTCGCGGACGCGGGAAGGGAGCGCGCGGCCGAGCGCGTTCACCGACACGTTCGAGCCCGGCTCGATCGCCAAAATCTTCGCCGCCGCGGGCCTCCTGGCGCTCCGTCGCGTCGCGCCGGCAGATCACGTCTCAGGTGAGGGCGGCAAGTGGCGCTTGCCGGGTCGCACCATCACCGACGAGGACCCGCAGCCCTCGCTCACGTTGGCGGACGCGATCCGCGTCTCGAGCAATATCGGCATCGTCAAGTTCGCCGCCCGCCTCGACCCGGACGAGCAGTTCGTGATGCTGCGCGACTTCGGGTTCGGGTCACCCACCGGCATCGAGTTTCCGGCGGAGGCGGCGGGGCGGCTGCGGCCGCCCGCGGAATGGCAACGCCCCAGTGCCGCGAGCCTCGCCATGGGGTACGAGCTGTCGGTCACGCCGATTCAGGTGGCGATGGCGTACGGTGCGCTCGCGAACGACGGCGTGCTGTTGCAGCCCACACTCATTCGAGAGGTACGGGGCGGAGCGAGTGGAGAAGGAGGCGCGCCCGGTGCGGTGCGGTACCGCCATCGCCCCGAGCCGGTCCGGCGCGTGGTGTCGCCCGCCGTGGCGGCGGCGTTGCGCGAGCTGCTGCGCGGCGTGGTGGAGCGGGGCACCGGGACCGAGGCGGCGCTCACGAACTTCCCGGTGGCCGCCAAGACCGGAACGGCGCGACGCGTGGTGAACGGTCACTACGCCGCGGGCGAATACACGGCGTCGTTCGCGGCCCTGTTCCCGGCGGAGCGACCCCAGCTCGTCCTCGTCGTGAAGATCGACAACCCGCACAAAGGGAGCTACTTCGCCGCGCAGACCGCCGCCCCAGTCACACGCTCGATGCTCGAGCAGGCGCTCGCGGCGCGCAACGTGGCGCTCGACCGGGCACGCCTGTCGACCGCGGTCCCCCGAGCCGTGGCCGCGCCCCTCGAGGACGACGGTGGCGTCGTGCCATACGTGGTGCCGTGGCCGTACCACCCGGACAGCGCTGCCGTCGGGTCACGGCGCGCCGTGCCGGACGTGACGGGCCTGGGGATCCGGGAGGCAGTGCGCGCGCTGCACCGGCGGGGATTCCGGGTCGCGTTGCGCGGGTGGGGAGCCGCGGAGCATACGTGGCCGGCGGCGGGCGACAGCGCGAGCTCGGGGTCGGTGGTCACGCTGTTCGCCCAGCCTGCGCCTCGCGTCGCCCCCACTCCCCCCGCGCGTCGCGGGCACCGATGACCAGCCTCGGCGACATCGTCACCGCGCTCGAGCGGGCGCAGCTCCTCGTCGAAGCGCCCGACCTGCACAGCTGGCCCGATCTCACCGGGCTCACCGCCGACAGCCGCAAGGTGGAGCCCGGCATGCTGTACTGCGCCGTGCGAGGGTCCGTCCAGGATGGGCACCAGTTCGTTACAGCGGCGCGCCAGCGGGGCGCTGCGGCGGCGCTGGTCGAGCGCGAGCAGGACGCCGACCTGCTCCAGGTTCTGGTCCGCGACGGACGACGTGCGGCGGCCGTCGCCGCGGAGACCTGGTACGGTCGGCCCGCCGCGGCGCTCGACCTGATCGGCGTCACCGGGACGAACGGCAAGACGACGACGGTCGCCCTCCTGCGCCACGTCCTCTCGGCGCTCGAGCCGATGGGTTCGATCGGCACGCTGGGGGCGTTCGACCCCACCGGCGCCGTCGTGCCGAGCGAGGCGGGCAATCTCACCACGCCCGGGCCGATCGATCTCCAGGCCACGCTCGCGGCGCTGGTCGGCCGGGGCGCGCGCGGCGCCGCGATGGAGGTGTCCTCGCACAGCCTCGATCAGGGACGCGTCGACGGTCTCGTGTTCAGGGCCGGCGTGTTCACCAACTTCACGCGCGACCACCTCGACTATCACAAGACCCTGGAGGACTACTTCCGCGCGAAGGCCAAACTGCTCGGGTACCTCGCTGCCGACGGGCTCGAGGTGGTCAACGCCGATGATCCGGCGTGGGCCCGCCTGCGGAGGGCGCACCGGCGGGTGACCTTCGGCGAGCGCGAAGGCGAGGTGACGGCGCGGCGGGTGTCGCTCGACGCGACCGGTGCACGCTTCGACCTCGTTACCCCGATGGGCGACGCTCCCGTGCACCTGCCCCTGCTCGGGCGCTTCAACGTGGCGAACGCGTTGGGTGTGGCCGCGTGCGCATGGGGACTCGGCGTGCCGGTCGAAACCGTCGCCGAGCGGTTGGACGACGCGCCGCAGGTACCCGGCCGCATGGAGCGCATCGCCGCGCGGCCGGCGACGGTGCTGCGGGACTACGCGCACACGCCCGACGCGCTCGAGCGGGCGATCGAGACGCTTCGCCCGCTCACGGCGGGACGGCTCATCGTGGTGTTCGGGGCGGGGGGCGACCGGGACCGTGGCAAGCGGGCGCCGATGGGCGATATCGCGGTCCGGCTCGCCGACCTCGCGATCGCGACGTCGGACAATCCGCGTACCGAGGACCCCGAACGGATTCTCGATGAGGTCGAGGCGGGCATGCGGGCGAAACCGCATGAGCGGGTGATCGACCGCCGCCGCGCCATCGCCCGCGCGCTCGAGCTCGCACGGCCGGGCGATACGGTGCTCCTCGCCGGGAAGGGGCATGAGACCTACCAGGTGATCGGCACGGAAAAACAGCATTTCGACGAGCGGGAAGTCATCCGAGAGCTGGGGGCGGCGTGAGCGTCTGGGAATCCGCGGCGGTGGCGAGCGCCCTCGGCGTGTCGGGTCCCCGAGGCTTGCGCTTCAGCGGGGTCGGCACGGACACCCGACTGCTGACACCGGACACCCTTTTCGTCGCGCTCCAGGGCGACCGGTTCGACGCGCACGCCTTTCTCGATCAGGCGAAGGTCAAAGGGGCCGCCGCGGCCGTGGTGCGCCGTGGGACGCCGGTGGTGGCTGGCCTGCCGGTGTTCGAAGTCGAAGACACGCTCGCCGCGCTGGGGCTCTTGGCGCGCGCCCGCCGCCGGCGCCTCCCACCGGGAAGCCCCGTGGTGGCGATCACGGGCTCGAGTGGGAAGACGAGCACCAAGGAGATGATCCGCGCGGTGATCGCGACCGCGTACCGCGTGCACGCGACCGAGGGCAACCTGAACAATCTCGTGGGCGTGCCGCTCACGATCCTCGCCGCGCCGGACGAGGCCGAGGCCCTCGTCGTGGAAGCGGGGGCCAGCATCCCGGGAGAGATCTCCCGCCTGCGCGATATCATCGAGCCCACGATCGCCGTGATCACGAACGTCGGCTATGCGCACGTCGAGGGGTTCGGCTCGCTGGCCGGCGTGATGCAGGAGAAGGTCTCGCTCGCCGAGGGCGCGCGGACGGCGGTGGTCGGCACCGATCCGCCCGAGCTGGCAGTCGAGGCGCGGCGCCGCGCGCCCACGATCGTGGCCGGAACGGGCGCCGGTGCCCAGGTGCGGCCCGATGCCGCCGAGCTCGACGACGGCGGTCATCCCCGGATCACCTGGCGTGGTCATACGGTCACCTTGCCAGTGATCGGATTTCATCAAATCGAGAACGCGATGCTGGCGCTCGCGGTGGGGCGCGAGACCGGCGCGGACCCGGCGCGGGTGGTGGCCGCGCTCGCCGACGTGCGGCTGCCCGGCGGGCGGGGCGCGATGCTGACGCTCGGCGAGAACGGTCTCACCGTCATCGACGACACGTACAACGCGAACCCGAGCTCCCTCCGCTGGGCGGTGAAGCTCGCCCACTGGCTTGCCGGCCGCCGCCAGCGACCGCTCGCCGTGGTCGTGGGATCGATGTTGGAGCTGGGAGGGGAGAGTGCCAAATTGCATGCCGCTGCCGCGGCCGACATCGCCGCGCTCCAGCCAGCACTCGTGGCGGTGGTGGGCGAATTCGTGGACGCGTTCGAGCCGCACCGGGGGGCGCTCGGCAACCGCCTGCTCACGGCGGAGAGCGTCGAGGCGCTGGGCCCGCGCCTCAAGGCCGCCCTGCGCGGCGATGAAATCGTCCTGCTCAAGGCGTCCCGCGGGGTGGCGCTCGAGCGGGTGCTCCGGTACCTGAACTGAGGATCGCGCGTGCTCTATCATCTATTCGCGCCGCTCGCGAAGCAGCACATCCTCTTCAACCTGTTCAACTACATCACGTTTCGCGCCGCCGGCGCGGTCGTCACCGCGCTCCTGCTCGCGTTCCTCGCCGGCCCTGCAATCATCCGCCGGCTGCGAGCCCGCAACGTCGGTCAGGTGATCCGGGCGGAAGGACCGGCGAGCCACCACGCCAAGCGGGGCACGCCCACCATGGGTGGGGTGATCATCATTCTCGCGGCGGTGGTCCCGACGCTGCTGTGGGCGCGGCTGGACAGCGGGTACGTGCTCGTCGCGCTCGCGGCGATGCTGTGGACCGGGGCCATCGGGTTCATCGACGATTACCTGAAGATCGTGCGAGGCAAGTCCCAGGGGCTGGTCGCGCGCTGGAAATTGATCGGGCAGACGCTATTCGGGGCGGCACTCGGTATCACGCTGCTCGTCTGGCCGCTGGCGCCGCAGCTCCCGCCCGCGTCGACGCAGCTGCCGCTCTTCAAGTACATCCTGATCGTGATGCCCGCGCCGCTGTACGTGCTGTTCGTCATGCTGGTCGTCACCGGCAGCTCGAACGCGGTGAATCTCACCGATGGCCTCGACGGGCTCGCCACCGGTCTCACGGCGATCGCCGCGGGGGCGTTCGTCATCTTCGCGTACCTGTTCGGACGGTTCGACGCGGCGCACTACCTCGGCGTGTACTTCCTACCGGGAGCGGGAGAGCTGGCCATCTTCTGCGGCGCGCTCATGGGGGCGGCGCTCGGGTTTCTGTGGTTCAACGCGCATCCGGCGCAGGTCTTCATGGGGGATACCGGCGCGCTGGCAATCGGCGGGGCGCTCGGCAGCGTCGCGATCATGCTCAAGGCCGAGTTCCTGCTGCTGATCGCCGGAGGCGTGTTCGTGGCCGAGGCGGTCTCGGTGCTGGTTCAGACGAGCGTGTATCGCTGGAACAAGTACCGGCGGGGGAAGGAATACGCGGACGCGCACCGGGTGTTCCGCATGGCGCCCCTGCACCACCACTTCGAAAAGCTCGGGTGGGCCGAGCCGCTCGTGGTGATGCGATTCTACATCCTCGGGGTGTTGTGCGCCGCGATCGCGCTCGCCACGCTGAAGGTGCGATGATCGCCGACGCGTGGCGTCGCGGCGTGGTGGCGGTGGTGGGGTTGGGCAAGAGCGGTGTGGCCGCGACACGATTGCTGGCGCGGGAGGGTGTTCGCGTGTACGCGAGCGACGCCTCCGACCATCCGTACGGCGGCGATGCGCTGGCGGCGCTGCGGGCGCTGCCGGGCGTGACCGTGGACGTCGGACGTCACGACCTGGCGCGCATCCGCACCGCGGCCGCGGTGATCGTATCGCCCGGCGTCCCGCCCGAAGCGCCGCCCCTCGCCGCCGCGCGGGAGGCCCGGGTACCGATTCTCTCCGAGATCGACCTCGGGTTCCAGGCGCTGGCCGCGTCGGGGAGGGGGACCAAGTGCATCGCGATTACCGGCACGAACGGCAAGACGACGACGACCGCGCTGGTCGCCCACCTGCTGCGCGTGGCGGGCGTGAACGCCGAAGCCGCGGGGAACATCGGTCGCCCGCTCGCGGACGTCGCGCTTCAGGGGGACGGCTATCAGTGGCTCGCGGTGGAGGTGTCCTCGTTCCAGCTGCACGACAGCCCGCATTTCGCGCCGGCGATCGGGATTGTGACGAACCTCGCGCCCGATCACCTGGACCGCTATCCGGCGGTCGAGGCCTACTATGCCGACAAGCGGCTCCTCTTTCAGAACGCGAGTGACGGCGACGTGTGGATCCTGAACGGCGATGACGCGGCGGTGCTCGACCTGGCGGCGGGCGCGCGCGGTCGGCGCGTCCTGTTCTCGCTCCGCCGTCCCGGCGACGGCTGGTACGACGCGGCCGATCGCCGGCTCCGCCTGGGCGACCACGCGCTGCTGCAGCGGGACGAGCTGGTACTGTTGGGCGATCACAACGTGGCAAACGCGCTCGCCGCCGCCCTCGCCGTACGGGAAGCCGGTGTCGCGCCGGGCGTGATCGCTGACGGGCTGCGCTCGTTTCGCGCCCTGCCGCACCGACTCGAGCCCGTGCGCGAAGTCGGCGGTGTCCGCTGGATCAACGACTCCAAGGCCACGAACATCGCATCGACGGTGGTGGCGATCGAGGCGATGGATCGGCGGTTCGTGCTGCTGTTGGGCGGGCGGCACAAGGGAGAGCCGTACACGCGACTCGCGCCGTTGCTCAAGGAACGGTGCCGGCTGGTGATCGCCTACGGCGAAGCGGGGCCACAGGTAGAGCGCGACCTCGGAGGCCGGGTGCCGCTCGAACGGGGCACGACCTTCGAGGACGTCGTGGCGCGGGCTCGCCGCGCGGCGCAGCCGGGCGACGCGGTCCTCTTGTCCCCCGCCTGCTCGAGCTACGACATGTTCAAGAATTACGAGGAACGGGGGGCGACGTTCCGGAAACTCGTGGAGGCGATGTGAGAGACACCCGCTGGGAGATTCGTCTCTTGGTGCTCGTCGCCGCCATTCTGGTCGTGTTCGGTCTCACGGCCGTGTATGGAGCCTCGAGCCTCCTCACGATCGCGGGCGGGCAGGTCGGCTCGAGCTTCGCCCTGAAGCAGGCGCTCGGCGCCGCGGTGGGCGGCATCGTCGCCGCGCTGCTGGCGCGCTCGGATTACCGCCGCTGGCGCCGCGCCGCGTGGCCGGTGCTCGCGGGCGTCGCCCTCCTGCTGCTCCTCCCGCTCTTTCCCTTCACGCACGGCATCGCGCCCAGCATCAATGGGGCGCGTCGCTGGGTGAACCTCGGATTCGTCACGGTGCAGCCGTCCGAGCTGGCCAAGTTCGCGGTGGTGGTGTGGACGGCGATGCTCGCGGCCAAGAAGGGCGAGCGCATCCGGACGTTCCAGTACGGCCTGCTGCCGTTCATCGTCGTCCTCACGCCCGTGATCGCGCTGATCTTTCTCGAGCCGAACCTGTCCATGGCGCTGCTCGTGGCGTTGCTCGCGGGCGTGGTCCTGTTCACGGCCGGCGCACGCATCGGTCACTTCCTCGCACTCGGGCTCGCGGCCACGCCGGTGCTGTTCGGCGCGGTGGCGAGCGCGCAGTACCGGCTCGCCCGCGTCGTCACGTTCCTGAATCCCGGGAGCGCGCCGTCGGAGGCGACGTGGCAAGTGCACCAGTCGCTCGTGGGGATCGGCGCCGGCCGGCTGCTCGGCGTGGGGCTGGGACAAGGGCAGCAGAAGCTCGGCTACCTCACGTATGCGTACTCCGACTTCATTTTCTCCACGATCGGCGAGGAATGGGGATTCCTCGGCATCCTCGGGATGCTCGTGTTGTTCGGCACGTTCGTGTGGCTCGGGTTCCGCATCGCGCGCTCGGCAAGCGATCCGTTCGGCCAGCTGCTCGCGGTCGGGCTCACGGGGTTGATCGGCATCACCGCCGCGCTGCACATCGGGGTGAGCCTGGCGCTCCTTCCCGCGACCGGCATCACCCTGCCGTTCATTTCGTATGGGCGGTCGAGCCTGTTCGTGGCGCTGGTGGCGACCGGGGTGCTGATCAGCATCGGTCGAGGGCGGAGGGCGACGGGAGGATGAAGATTCTCCTCGCCGGCGGTGGCACCGGCGGCCACCTCATGCCCGCGCTCGCCTTGGCGCAGGCGCTGCAGGACGCGGGGCGGGGAATCGAGCCCGTCTTGGTGGGCGCCGAGCGCGGCATCGAGGCGCAGGTGTTGCCGCGCTACCCGTTCCGCTATCACCTCCTGCCGATTGAGCCGATCTACCGCCGCACGTGGTGGAAGAACGTGCGCTGGGCGCTGATCGCGGGGCGCGTGTGGCGCGCGGTCGGACGCGTGCTCGATGCGGAGCAGCCGGCGATCGTCATCGGCACCGGCGGATACGCCGCGGGTCCCGTGGTCTGGCGCGCACAGCGCGCCGGTATCCCGACGGCGCTCGTCGAGGAGAACGCATTTCCGGGAGTGACCACGCGCTGGTTGGCCCGTCACGCGCGCCAGGTGCACTTGGGGTTTCCCGAAGCACGCGCGCGCCTCGCGACCGGGCCTGAGACGGAGGTCTTCGACCTCGGCAATCCCGTTCGGTCCCCGGCCCCGAGCGAGGGGGACCGGTTCTCCGTGCTCGCCGACTTGGGACTCGGGCCAGAGCGTCCCACGCTGCTCGTGTTCGGGGGGAGCCAGGGCGCGCGAGCCATCAACTATGCTGTCGCCGGTGCGCTCGAGCGGCGGCTGCTCGACGGCATGAACGTGTTGTGGGGCACGGGGGAAGCTCAGGCGGCCGCGTTCACCGGATACGCCGTACCGGGGCGCGTGGTCGTGCGAGGCTTCTTCGATCCGATGACCACCGCGTACCGCGCCGCCGACGTCGTCGTCGCGCGAGCGGGCGCGATGACGCTCGCCGAGCTGTGCGCCTGGGGCAAACCGAGCATCCTCGTTCCACTGCCCACGGCGGCGGCCGATCACCAGACACAGAACGCGCTCGCGCTCGCGGCCGCAGGAGCCGCGATTCATCTCGCCGAAGCGGAGCTCACACCCCACACGCTCGCCGAACGCGTGCGTTCGCTGTTGGACGACGAGGACCGTCTCGCGGCGCTCGCCGCGTCCGCCAAGGCCCGAGGACACCCCAACGCCGCTCGGGACATCGTGTCGAAGATTTTGACACTGACTTGACAAAAAGGTCGTGGTGTCTTTCGCAAGTTTCGTAGATTTGCTATATTAGCCCCCCACTAATGAACTTGTTTGCAATGGTGGATCCCCGTCCGATCCACTTCATGGGGATCGCCGGAGCAGGCATGAGCGGCTTGGCCCTCCTCGCCAGGCAGCAGGGCGTAGCGATAACGGGTTGTGATAACGACCCCTCCGGCGCCGCCGATTTGGCAGCCAAAGGGGTGGAAATACGGCGGGGACACGATCCCGAGCACGTGGTTGGCGCTCGGGCGGTCGTGGTCACTGCTGCTGTACCGGGAGACCACCCGGAGCTGGAGCGAGCACGCGCCCTAGGGGTCCCGGTAGTACGGCGGGCCGACGCCCTCGGCCAGGCCGTCGCCGGAGGAACGGTGGTCGCCGTGGCGGGCACGCACGGCAAGACGACCACCACGGTGATGGTCACGGAGGCGCTAGCGGCCGCCGGGCGGGATCCTACGGGACTCGCCGGCGGCCGCGTCGCTAGGTGGGGCGGTAACGCGCGCGTGGGGAATAGCGGCAGCGGATTGTACGTCGTCGAGGCGGACGAGTTCGATCGCGCGTTCCTCTCGCTCGAGCCCACGGTGGCGGTCGTGAACAACGTCGAGGCCGATCATCTGGAGTGTTACGGCGGCAGCGTGACGGCGCTCGAGGATGCGTTCGTGCAGTTCGCGGAACGGGCACGTCGGGTGATCGCCGGCGGGGACGACGCCGGTGCGCGGCGCGTCGCGGCACGAGTCTCGGTGCCAGTGTGGCGGGTGGGGACGGGCAACGACGCCGACGTGCGGATCGGAGCGGTCGAGCTCGCCGAGCGTGGCTCGACGGCTCAGATCGAACTCCCGGGCGGCCGCCGCCCGCTGGTGTTGAAGCTGCAGGTGCCCGGGCTCCACAACGTTCGCAACGCGGCCGCGGCGCTCGCGGTCGGGCAAGAGCTCGGAGCGGATTTGGAACGGGCGCTCGACGCGCTAGCCGAGTTCCGTGGCGTGGGGCGCCGGTTCGAGCGGGTCGGTGAAGCGCGAGGCGTGACGGTGATGGACGATTACGCGCATCACCCGACGGAAGTGCAGGCGACGCTCGCGGCGGCCCGTCAGGCATTTCCGCGGCGGCGCGTGGTGGCGGTGTTTCAGCCGCATCTGTTCTCGCGCACCGCGCTGCACGGTGACGCGTTGGGCCGGGCGCTCGCGGCGGCCGACGTCGTCGTGGTGGCGCCGATTTACCCGGCGCGCGAGCAGCCGATTGCCGGGGTGACCGCGGAGCTCGTGGCGCGCGGCGCCACGCGGGCCGGCGCCACCACGGTCGCGGTTCGCGACCGCGCGAGCCTGACGGACCGTGTGGCCGAGACGGTCCGAACGGGCGATGTCGTATTCACTCTCGGCGCGGGGGACGTCACACGCGTGGGACCAGAACTGATCGAAAGGTTGGGCAAGCGAGCGTGAGCCGCCGGCGTTGGCCCCGGTGGCGGCGACGCGCCGTGACGGGACTCGCGGGGTCCGCCGTTCTGGGGTCGTGCTGGCTCGCCGCGCCGCTGATGCTGCAGCGGCTCGCGTTTTTTCGGGTGCGTCAGGTCGAGCTCGTGGGCGTTCGCAATCTGACGCCGGATGCGGTGATCGCGGCGTTGCGGCTCGGGCCCCACGCCAGCGTGTTCAGCGACACGCGCCTCCTCGCGGATCGCGTGCGCGGATTGGCGGGCGTGGCGGACGCCCGCGTAATGCGCCGCCTGCCGGCCATGTTGACGGTGGAAGTACGCGAGGTCGAGCCGGCCGCGCTCGCGCCCGGCCCGCGCGGGTCGAGAGGCCTGGTCGTCCTCGACGCTGCCGGCCGCCCACTGCCGTTCGACCCGGCGCGCTCGGGCCTCGACCTCCCGATCGTGACCAGTGCAGACTCCGGGGTCGTGGGCGTGCTGGCGCTGATCCAGTCCGTCGACCCGGCGTTGTTCCAAACGATCACCGGCGCCCGGACGGTCGGCCGGAACGGCGTGTCCATCGAGATCGGGTCGCGCCGGGTGGTGGTCGGCCGCGACGCCGGCCCGGAGGTCATACGATCGGTGGTACTGGTCGCGCAGGATCTCGCCGTTAAGGGGCGGTCGTACGGGGAGCTCGATGCCCGTTTCGCGGGCCAGGTGGTGGTGCGGCGCAAGGCGACGGCGAGCAAGGGCGGTGAGGGAGGCGCGTGAGCCGGGACCGCCAGCTCGTGGCCGGGCTCGATCTCGGCAGCACCAAGACGTGCGCCGTGATCGCGGAAGTCGTGGGCGATCTGCCGCGCATGCCGCTGGCCAAGGTGCTGGGCGTCGGGTTGGCCAAGAACGCCGGCGTGCGGCGCGGGATGGTGCGCGACATCGACGAGACGAGCCGCTCGATCGTGAGCGCGATGCGCGACGCGGAGCGGATGGCGGGCGTCAAGGTGAGCACGGTGACCTGCGGCATCGCCGGGGAGCACGTGAGCGCCCGCACCTCCCCCGGCGTGGTGGCGGTATCGGGCGACGAGATCACCGCGGAGGACGTGGCGCGCGTCAACGAAGTCGCGCGCGCCGTCTCGCTGGGACGAGACCAGGAGCTCCTGCACGACATCCCGCAGGAGTACGTGGTCGACCAGCAGCGCGGCATCTCGGATCCCGTGGGGATGACCGGGACCCGGTTGGAAGTCGAGATGTACCTGGTCACCGTGCAGTCCACGGCCGCGCAGAACTTGCGCAAGAGCGTGGAGCGCGCGCGCTACCGCCCCGTCGAGCTGGTGCTCGAGCCGCTCGCCGCGTCGTACGCGGTGCTGACGGACGACGAGAAAGAGCTGGGCGTGGCGCTGATCGAGGTGGGCGGGGGCTCGACCGGCGTGGCGATCTTCCACGAGGGCAAGATCCGTCACCTGGCGTCGCTCAAGTTCGCCGGCGCGCACGTCACGAGCGACCTGGTGGCGGGGCTGGGGGTGACGCAGACCGACGCCGAGCGATTGAAGGAGCGGCACGGCGTGGCGTACCAGCCGCTCGTGGACGCGGCGGAGATGATCAATCTGCCGTCCACGCCGAGCCAGGGCGCGCGGCAGGCGTCGCGCGAGCTGTTGTCACACATCATCCACCAGCGGGTGGACGAGATCTTCCAGCTCGCGCAGCGCGAGCTCGAGCGGGCGGGGTACGGGGGCGGCCGGCTGCCGGCCGGCGTGGTGTTGACGGGTGGGACGGCGCACCTGCCGGGCATGGTGGAGCTCGCCCGCGAGGTGTTCGCCGTGCCGGTGCGGGCGGGGACTCCGGAGCAGGGGATTTCGGGACTCGTCGACAGCGTGCAGGCGCCGCGCTACGCGGTGCCGGTGGGGCTGGTGCTGTACGCGGCGCGCCGGCTGGCGCTGGGAAGCGCGCACGGCGGAATGGGAGGAGCGGGAGGCGGCGGAGTGCTGGTGAGGAGTGGAGGCGTCGAGAAGCTGTTCGGACCGCTGAAGCGATGGCTGCAGGACTTCTTCTGATCGGTCACCCGAGGGAGCCATGATCTTCGAGCTCGAAGAGACCGTCTCGCAGAACGCGCGGATGAAAGTCGTCGGCGTGGGGGGTGGTGGCGGCAACGCCCTGAACCGCATGGTCGACGAGGGACTCCAGGGCGTCGAATTCATCTCCGTAAACACCGACTCGCAGGCCCTGCTCAACAACAAGGCCGACGTGAAGGTGCAGATCGGCAAGAAGCTCACCCGCGGGCTGGGCGCGGGCGCGCGCCCCGAAATCGGTCGCCAGGCGATCGAGGAGAACCGCGACGAAGTGCTCCACGGGCTCCAGGGCGCGGACCTGGTGTTCGTCACCTGTGGCATGGGCGGCGGTACCGGCACCGGGGCCGCGCCGATCATCTCGCAGATCGCGCGCGACCTGGGCGCGCTCACCATCGGCATCGTGACCAAGCCGTTCCTGTTCGAAGGCCGGAAGCGGATGCGCCAGGCGGAAATGGGCATCGCCGAGATGCGCAAGCACGTCGACACCATGGTCGTGGTGCCGAACGAACGGCTGCTCGCGGTCGTCGGCAAGGGCATCCCGTTCCAGGACGCCCTCAAGAAGGCGGACGAAGTCCTGTTGCACGCCACGCAGGGCATCTCTTCGCTCATCACCGTCACGGGCATCGTGAACGTGGACTTCGCCGACGTGCGCACCGTGATGCAGAACGGCGGCGCGGCGATCATGGGCACGGGCATGGGGCGGGGTGAGAACCGGGCCATGGAAGCCGTGCAGCAGGCGATCTCGTCGCCGCTGCTCGACAACATCTCGATCACCGGTGCGACGGGCGTGCTGATCAACATCACCGGCGGCGAGGACCTGACGCTCGGTGAGGTCACGCAGATCTCGGACGTGGTGAAGGACGCGGCTGGAGAAGAGGCCGAGATCATCTTCGGGACCGTGAACGATCCCGCCATGCACGGTGAGATCCGCGTGACGGTGATCGCGACCGGCTTCGACAGGCCAGCGGGCGCGGAAATGCCGGCGCGGGGAGCGCCGGGCGTCCTCCCTTTCCGCGACCGGGCGACGCGGGGCGCGCCGATGGCGCCCGGAGCAGGAGCGGGGGCGTACATGAGACCGGCCGAGCAGCCGGCCCGCCGGTCGGCGCCCACGCCTCCGCCGCCGACGCCAGCCGAAATGAACGAGCTCGAGATCCCCACGTTCATCCGGCGGCAAATGGACTGATGGGGGGGGGCTGGCGGCTGAGCCATTACGTCGTCGCCGGCGCGCTCGTCGCCGGCGGCCTCGTCTGGGCCGCGCGCGACGCGTGGCCCTGGCGACGGCCGCTCACCGCGCGTCCCCTCGTGGTGAACGCGGCCTACGTCGACTTCACCGAAACGCTGGGCCGGCGCGAGACGCTGGGCGACGTCCTGGCGCGGGGCGGCGTGCGCGGGCGCGACTACACGGCGTTCCTGCGCGCGGCGCACAACCTGCCCGTGCGGCGCCTGCGGCCGGGCCTGGCGTTTCACTTCCGTCGCCTGAAAGCCGACAGCGTCACGACGAGCGTGACCGTACGGTTGTCGCCCGAGCGTCGGCTGGGCCTCGTGCGAGACGCCCAGAGGGAGGGGGGGGGCTGGACCGAAACCGTCGAAACGATTCCGTGGACCATCACCCGCATTCGGGTGACCGGCGTAATCGAGACGTCGCTGTACGATGCGCTCGATAAGGCGGTCGCCGATTCGTTCCTCCCCGTCGGCGAGCGGCGCCAGCTGGCGTGGGCGATCGCGGACGTGTACGACTGGGAGGTGGACTTCACGCGCGACATCCGCCCCGGCGACCGCTTCACGGTGCTGTTCGAGCGCTTGGACTCGTCGGAGGGCGAGCGACGCTTTGGGCGCATCTTGTCGGCACGTGTGGACGTGGCGCGGGTGCCCGACTACGCCTTCTACTTCGAGGATCCGGACCAGAGCCAGGGTCGAGGAGTCACCGGGTTCTACGACGAGCGCGGGCGGTCGCTGCGGCGCGCGTTCCTCCGCGCGCCATTACAGTTCCGCCGGGTCTCGAGCCGTTTCGGCGCACGCTTTCATCCCATCTTGCATCGGTGGCGGGCCCACGAGGGCGTGGACTTCTCCGCCCCGTACGGCACGCCGGTGCGCGCCACCGCGGACGGCATCGTCACGCGCGTGGGTCGTGAAGACGGCGGGTACGGGAACGTGATCGACGTGCGGCATGCGAACGGCATCCGCACCCGGTACGGGCACCTGTCGGCGTTCGCCCAGGGCCTGCACACCGGTGAGCACGTGGAGCAGGGTGAGACGATCGGCTACGTCGGGTCCACCGGACTGTCGACCGGACCGCACCTGCACTACGAGTTCCTGGTGAACGGCCGCCCGACCAACCCGCAGCGCAAGGACATGGGGGCGGGAACGCCGGTGCCGCAACGGCTGCAGGCCGAATACGCGACTGTGCGCGACCACCTGCTCACCCAACTCGAGCCGAAGACTCCCGTCGCCGCGCCGGCAGGTCCCGCGGTCGCTACCACGCGCGATTAGCTTCCGTTTCATCTGTGGAGGTGTACCCCGCCGTTGACGTCCTGGGCGGGCGCGTCGCGCGCTCCGCCGCCGCCGATCCCGTCGCTCTCGTGCAGCAGTACGCTCGCGACGGGGCCCGCTGGATCCATTTCGTGGACCTCGATCGAGCACTCGGCAAAGGCGAGAACCGCGCGCTCGCGCGCCGGGTGATTGCGGGATCGAAGCCCCGGGTGCAGGTCGGGGGAGGCCTGATCAGCGAAACCGACATCGCCGAGGTTCTGTCCTGGGGTGCGCGCCGCGTGGTGATCGGCAGCGCGGGCGCGGTCGATCGGGCGCTGGTCGCGAGACTGATCGGCCAGCACGGAACGGAACGGCTCGCCGTGGGCATCGATGCGCGGGACGGGCGCGTGGCACCCCGCGGGTCGACCGCCGTGCTCGACATCACCCCGCTCGAGCTTGCCCGGCGAGTGCTCACGGCCGGAGGGCGCACCGTCGTGTATGCCGATGCGACCCGGGACGGAACACTCGTGGGAACCGACGTCGGGGGCGCCCGGGCCATCGCGGCTCTCGGGCTGGACGTGATCGTGTCCGGTGGCGTCGCGTCGGTCGACGACTTACGGCGCGCCCGGGACGCCGGGCTCGCGGGTGCGATCGTGGGCCGGGCACTGCACGAAGGACGATTCACGTTGCGCGAGGCGCTGGCATGCGCCGCCACGTGACGCTCGGTCTCACCGCGCTCCGCGCCACCGGGCTCAGCGCGCTCGCGTTGCTCGCCTGGAACCCGACGGCCGCGCGCCACGAGTCGAGTGGCGGCGCGCCGCTCGTGCTGCTCGACGCGTCGCTCAGCATGGCGGAGCCGAAGGGTCGGTGGCGCGAGGCGCTGGACACCGCGCGGCGGATCGCACAGGGGGGGGGGACCATTTGGCGATTTGGCGAGCGCGTGACCGGATTCGACACGCTGCCACCCGGAGACGGCGCGAGCCGGCTGGCACCCGCGGTGGCGGCCGCCGCGGCGCGCGGCGGGCCCATGGTCGTCGTCACGGACGGCGCCATCAGCGACGCGGCAGATATCCCCCCGGATCTACTCCGCCGCGCCCGGATCGTGTCGCTCCCCCGCGCACCGTTCTTCGATGCGTTCGTTTCCGATATCGCTGCTCCGCGGAGAATCGGAACGGACGATAGTCTCCGACTCAGCGTCACCTACGGCACGGCCGGTAAGGAGGCCGGTGATAAGGCCCGTAAAAAGCCGGGGAAAGGGGAAGCGGGAAAAGCGACGCTCGCGCTGAGCCTCGCGGGCAAGCGACTCCTCTCTCGGCCGGTTGTGTTACCGGACAGTGGGATGGTAACCACCGAGTTCACCCTTCCCCCTTCCCCGGCCTCTCACGGGCCTCTTACCGGCCCTTCACGGGCCTCTCTACCCGCGGGCTGGCAGGTGCTGGAAGTGCGATTGGAAGGTGTGGCCGGCGACGCCGAGCCCCGCGACGACGCACGGCGGTTCGTGATCGAAGTGAGTCCCCAGCCATCCGTCGTGCTCCTCGCATCGCCGCCCGACTGGGAGACCCGATTCCTGGCCCGCACCCTGGCGGACGTGGCGCGTCTGCCCGTGCGGACGTTCGTCGAGACGGAGCGCCCGGGCAAAGGCTGGCGCGATGCGGTGACACTCGAGAGCCGGCCCGCGGGGGAGGTGGCACGGGCGGTGGCGTCGGCTCAGCTCCTGATCGAGGCCGGCGACCCCGCCGCCTTCACCGGGTTCGTGCCCAAGGGTGCGATGCTGCTCTGGCCCGGCCCGGGGGGGAGTCGGCAGGACGGCGATTGGTACGTGCAACCGCCCGGTCCCTCGCCGCTGGCTGCGGCGCTCGCGGGTGTCGCCTGGGACTCGCTTCCCCCAGCGGCGTCGCTCGCCGAGCTCCCGCCGGACAGCTCCGCGGTCGTCGTGCTGGCTGCCCGACTCGCGCGTCGCGGCCCGCCGCGTCCGGTGCTCGTGTTGTCGGAGCGCGACGGGCGCCGCCGTGCGGTGATTGCGGCGGGCGGGTTGTATCGCTGGGCGTTCCGGGGAGGGGCGAGCGGCGAAGCGTATCGGGCTCTCGTAGCTGGAGTGTCGGATTGGTTGCTGGAACAGGGAGCGGGGAGCAGGGAGCGGTTCCTTCCGGTGACGTACGAGACTCCGAACGGGACGCCGCTTGTTTGGCGCTGGGAGACTCCGGGCACGGCGCGGGACATTGTTCTGTCGCTCGCAACGGATAAAGGGCAGCGCGTCGATACGCTACGCTTCGATGCGGGCGGGCGGGCGGAGCTGCACCTGCCGCCGGGCGCGTACCGCTACTCGGTGCGGGATGGACCGGAGCATGGCCTGGTCGTCGTGGACGACTACTCGGACGAGTGGCGGCCGGCCGCTCGTGTACTCACCTCCCAGCCGGGGGCGGCCGACGGGCGGTCCGTGCCTGTGGCGCTGCGGGACCGGTGGTGGCTCTTCGTCCTTGCGACGCTTGCGTTCGCGACGGAGTGGGCGTGGCGGCGGCGCCAGGGGCTGCCCTGATGGCGAGTGCCCTCTGGGAGCGGCTGGCGCGCGTGTTCGGCAAGTCGACGGCAGTCGAGCGCACAGAAGCCGGGCGCATCCTGCTCGAGGCGGACTTCGGTGTCGACGCGACCGAGGCCATCCTGACCGAGGTGTCGCGGACGACGGACGGCGACTTTCGGGCCGCACTCGAGCGTGCGGTGGCGGCGACGTTGAGCGCCTCGCCTCCGGGCCTTGATCCCGGCGCGCTCGTACGCGCCACGACACCACCCACCGTGATGCTCGTGTTCGGCGTGAACGGCGTGGGAAAGACGACGGCCGTCGCCAAGCTCGGCCGGCGGCTCGAGCAGGCCGGACGAACCGTCCTGCTTGCGGCGGCGGACACGTTCCGCGCGGGCGCGACGCTTCAGCTCAAGCTGTGGGCGGATCGGCTGGGCGTGCCGTGTGTCACCGGCACGGGCGATCCCGCGGCGGTGGCGTTCGACGCGATCGCGGCGGCACGTGGCCGCGGCATCGATACGGTGCTCGTGGACACCGCCGGTCGCTTACATACGGAAGAGCGGCTGCTCGACGAGCTGAAAAAAGTCGTGCGCGTGGTGGCGAAGCAGCAGCCCGGTGCGCCGCACGAGTCCCTCCTCGTGGTCGACGCCACCGTGGGGCAGAATGCGGTGCAGCAGGCGCGCGCGTTCGCCGCAGCGGTATCGCTCACCGGCCTGATCGTCACGAAGCTCGACGGTACCGCCAAGGGTGGGAGCGTGGTGGCGCTCGAGCGTGCGGTACGAGTCCCGATTCGCTTCTTGGGGACGGGAGAGGGGCTGGACGATCTTCAGGTGTTCGACGCGCTACGGTTCGCGAAAAGGCTGATAGAACGGTGAAAGGCCGGGGAAGGGTTATGAGCCGGGGAAGGGGAGAAGCGGTTTGACTCTACAGCTCACGACGTCGGCGAAGTACCTGAAGGGTGTGGGGCCGAAGCGGGCGGAGGCGCTCGCGCGTCTCGGGATCCGGAGCGTGGGCGACCTGTTGTACCACGCGCCCCATCGCTATCTCGACGCGACGACGGTCACGCCCCTCACCAAGGCGCACGTCGGGCAAGAGGTCACCTGCGTCGGGCGCGTGGTGAGCACGGGCATTCTCCCCACGCGCCGGGGGCTGCGCGTGTTCCGGGCGGTCCTCCGCGATGACAGTGGTCCCCTCGAGTGTGCCTGGCCGGGCCAGCCCTTTCTCGAGCGCCAGATCAAAAAAGATCAGCTGCTGCTCGTGACCGGACCGGTGCGCTACTACCACGGGCGCCAGCTCGTGCCCCGGGAGTTCGTGATTCTCGCGGATGCGGGCGAGAGCGGCCCCGATCATGGATTGGTGCTGCCGGTGTATCCAGCTACGGAGGGTCTCACCCACCGCCAGATCCGCGGTCTGGTGCACCAGCATCTCGACGCCTTGCTCGCCCTGGTGCGCGATCCGCATCCCCCGGCGCTCCGCGCCGCGGCCGGGCTCGCCGAGCTGCGGACGGCGCTCGCGGCGGTGCACCGGCCGCCGAGTGTGGCCGATGCGGAAGCCGGCCGCCGCCGCCTCGCGTTCGACGAGCTGTTCGATCAGCAGCTCGTCCAGGCGCGTGCCCGCGCGCTCGCGAAGCGCGCTCGCGCCGGCATCCGGTTCGCGCTCCGGAAAGAGCTCACCACGCGACTGAAGGATCATCTGCCCTTCGAGCTGACGGCGGACCAGCGGCGCGCCATCCGCGAGATCGCGGAGGACATGACCGCGCCGCTACGCATGCACCGCCTGTTGATGGGCGACGTGGGGACGGGCAAAACCGTGGTCGCGCTGTTCGCCATGCTCCTCGCCGTGGAGAACGACTACCAGGCCGCGATCATGGCGCCTACGGAGCTGTTGGCGGAGCAGCACGTCGCGACGCTGACCCGTTTGCTCGAGCCGCTCGCCTTGAGGCCCGACCTCCTGATCGGGCGGCTCACGCCCGCGGAAAAGGCGGCCGCACGCGAGCGGATCGCCGCGGGAGCGTCGCGCCTCGTGGTAGGGACGCACGCCCTCATCCAGGAATCGGTCACGTTCCGGCGCCTCGGGCTGGCGGTAATCGACGAGCAACACCGGTTCGGCGTAGAGCAGCGCGCGGGCCTCGTGGAGAAGGGCGATGCGCCCGACGTCCTGCTGCTTTCGGCGACGCCGATCCCGCGCTCGCTCGCCCTGACGCTGTACGGCGACCTGGATGTCACGCAGCTGCACGAGCGCCCGCCGGGCCGGGGCACGGTCAAGACGGCTCTGCGCACGGAATCCGCCCGCCAGAAGATCTACGAGTTCATCCGCTCGGAGTGCGCGGCCGGGAGGCAGGCGTACGTCATTTATCCCGTGATCGACGAGTCCGAGCGGGCCGATCTCAAGGCAGCGACCACCATGGCGGGTCGGCTCGCCAAGGTGTTCCCCGAGCTCGAGATCGGCCTGGTGCATGGACGGCTGAAGCCGGACGAGCGCGACGATACGATGCGAGCGTTTCGCGACAACGCGGTGCACGTGCTCGTGGCGACGAGCGTGATCGAGGTGGGGATCGACGTCGCCAACGCGACCGTGATGTTGATCGAGCACGCCGAGCGGTTCGGGCTCGCGCAGCTGCACCAGCTGCGAGGGCGGGTGGGGCGCGGCGCGGCCGCGAGTCACTGCATCCTCTTGTCCGACGCACCCGAAGCCGCGGCCCGGTTGCAGGCGTTCACCGCGACCACGGACGGCTTCAAGATCGCCGAGCTCGATCTCCAGGAGCGCGGGATGGGCGAGCTCGCGGGGGCCCGCCAGTCGGGTGGCGTCCCGCTCCGGTATGCGAACTTCGCGACCGACCTGCCGCTGCTCGAAGCGGCGCGCCGGGCAGCGGGCGAGATCATCGCGCGCGATCCGGCGCTCGTGCGTCCGGAAGACGCGGCGTACCGGGAGCGGATTGTACAGCGGTACGAGCGGGGGTTCGAGTTGTTCAGGGTAGGGTAGCCAGGAAATGCGTGGTGAGTGGTTGTCACCGGAGAGAACCACTCACCACATACCACGCAGTGTTCGTTGACAGTCGCGTCACGGCCCACTAACATCCCGCGCCCATGCCCGCCTTCCACCGGATCGAGGACTTGCCATCGCTCGTCGGCCAGACCGCGCTCACGCGCGGCTGGGTGATGACCACGCGCTCGTCCGGCAAGATCGGATTCGTCATGCTGCGCGACGGGACCGGGTACCTGCAGGTGGTCCTCTCCAAAAAGGACGTCCCCGAGACGGCGTGGGATGCCTTTGGGAGCCTTACGCAGGAGACTTCCGTGGAAGTCACGGGCGCCGTACGGGCCGATGCGCGCGCTCCCGGTGGCGTCGAGCTCACCGCGCAGGACCTGAAGGTCCTGGGGCCGAGCCGCGACTTTCCCATCACGCCCAAGGAACACGGCACCGCGTTTTTGTTCGAGCACCGTCACCTGTGGCTGCGCAGCCGGCTCCAGGTAGCCATCGCGCGCGTGCGGCACGAGGTGGTTCAGGCGATCCGGGACTTCTTCTACGAGCGGCACTTCACCCTGGTCGACACGCCGATCCTCACGGGATCGATCGGCGAGCACGCGGGCACCCTGTTCGCGACCGACTACTTCGACCTCGGCAAGGCGTACCTGGCGCAGACCGGTCAGCTTTACGTCGAGGCCGCCGCCGCCGCATTGGGGAAGGTGTACTGCTTCGGCCCCACGTTCCGGGCCGAGAAGTCGAAGACCCGGCGCCACCTCACCGAGTTCTGGATGGTGGAGCCCGAGGTGGCGTGGAACGACTCTGAGGCGAACATGAAGCTGCAGGAAGACTTCGTCTCCTACATCGTGGCGCGCGCGCTCGATCGCCGGAAAGTCGAGCTCGTGGAGCTCGAGCGCGACGTGAAGCCGCTCGTCGCGGTGCAGCCGCCGTTCCCACGTATTTCGTATACCGACGCGGTGGCCAAGCTCCAGGCGTTAGGGAGCGACATCACTTGGGGACAGGATCTGGGAGGAGAGGCGGAGACGCTGCTGGCGAAGCAGTACGACCGCCCGGTGATGGTGTTCGACTACCCGAAGGCCGTAAAGGCCTTCTATATGAAGGAAAACCCCGCGGACCCGCGCACGGTGCTCAATAACGACATGCTCGCGCCCGAAGGCTACGGAGAGATCATCGGCGGGAGCCAGCGTGAAGACGACTACGACAAGCTGTTGGCGCGGATCCGTGCGGAGAAGCTGCCCGAGGAGGCGTACAGCTGGTATTTGGACCTCCGGAAATACGGCACGTTCGTGCACTCGGGGTTCGGGCTCGGCGTGGAGCGCACGGTCGCGTGGATCTGCGGCATTCCCCACATCCGGGAAGCGATCGCCTTCCCTCGGACGCTGTACAAGTTGTGGCCGTGAGAGAGGGTGGTAGAACCCTCCACCGTCCTCTACCGCCGTTTCACTTCGTCCCAGAGTCGGTCCAACTCTTCGAGGCTAGCGCGTCCGACATCCATCCCGCGCTCCCTCGCCAGACGCTTCACCGCGTCGAACCGTCGCGTGAACTTGTCGCTCGCGCGCTCGAGGGCCGCGCCGGGATCCACGTCGAGCTTGCGTGCGAGATTCACGACGGCGAACAGGAGGTCGCCGATCTCCTCTTCAACGCGGGGGAGCGGGGAGCGGGGAGCGGTGTGTAACGACGGGAGCAGGGAGCGGGGAGCGGTACCCTCCGCGGACAGCTCAGCCTCCAGTTCCCGTACTTCCTCTTTCACTTTCTTGAGGGGACCGCGTTCGTCTGGCCAATCGAACCCGACCTCCGCTGCTCGCTCCTGGAGTCGAAACGCCGCCCCGAGGGGTGTCGAGGCATGGAGGGAACCGCTCCCCGCTCCCCGCTCCCTCTCAGTGCCCCGCTCCCGTTTCTTCTTGCGTTTAGCCATCCGGTCCGCCCCAACCCCTTTTACGTCCTAGATTTCCACGTTATCATACGCGCGCCTGTGAACGGGTCAATCCGCGGGCGTCCGGCGCCCTCCCCGTCTCGTGCGTGGGTCGAAGTGAACCTCGCCGCCATCGCCGAGAACGCCCGCACGATCGCCCGGGTTGCCGGCACGCGGTTGCTCCCGGTCGTCAAGGCGAACGCCTACGGGGTGGGAGCGGCCGCCGTGTCCAGGGCCCTCGAGGCGCTCGATCCCTGGGGTTACGGCGTCGCGACGCTCGACGAAGGTGCGGAGCTCCGCGCCGCCGGTATCACGCGTCCGGTCGTGGTGTTCATGCCGGGGCAGCCGGCGCTCTTCGCCGAGTACGAGCGGTTCCGCCTGACGCCAGCGCTCGGCGACGCGGCGGCGATCATCGAGTGGACCGGCCGAGGCGCTCGTCCGTTCCACCTGGAGATCGACACCGGGATGGGCCGCTCCGGCATCCGGTGGGATGAAATCGACGCCGTGCGGGCCGCGGCGAATACGCCGGCGCTCGAAGGCTGCTACACGCAGTTCCATTCGGCGGACCGCCGCGACGGCTCGGCCGAGCTGCAGCTCGAGCGCTTCGAGCGGGCGGTGGGTCGGCTCGAGCGCAGGCCCGCGGTGCTGCACGTCGCGAACAGCGCCGCCGCCCTCGCCGACCCGCGCTTTGCGCTGGACCTCGTGCGGCCGGGCGTCTTTCTGTACGGCGGCTCGCCCGGAGAGGGCTTCCAAGAGCCCCGGCCGGTCGTGAGCGTGCGGGCGCGCGTGCTCACCGTGCGACGTGTGGCGGCGGGAGAGAGCGTGAGTTACAACGCGTCCTGGCGCGCCACGCGCGCCACGACCGTCGCGACGCTCGGCATCGGGTACGCCGATGGCGTGCGGCGGGCGGTGGGGCTGTCGGGCCGGGGTGCGGTCCTCTTGGGCCCGGACGGGCGGCGCTGCCCGATCGTCGGCGCCGTGACGATGGACCTGATGATGGTGGATACGGGAGAGCGCCCGGCGCGAGTGGGGGATGTGGCGACGCTGATCGGAGAAGGCGAGGAGGGCGGGGAGGGCCGCATCACCCTGGAAGAGTTCTCCGCCTGGAGCGGCGAGCTGCAGCGCGCGGTGCTCACGTCCCTCGGCCCACGGCTGCCCCGCATCTACGATTGAACCGCGCGGCGATCATCGTGCTCGACGGGCTCGGGATCGGGCCGTGCCCGGACCAGGCCGCCTACGGCGATGTGGGGTCCGATACGCTGGGCAACGTGGCGCGCGCCGTGGGCGGGCTTCGGCTGCCGAACCTCGAACGGCTCGGGTTGGGAAAGAGTCGGAGTATCCCCGGGCTTGCGCCCGGGGTCAGAGCGACCGCGGCCTACGGCATCGCCCTGCCGGCCTCGGCGGGCAAGGACTCGACGACCGGACATTGGGAGATCTGCGGCGTCCTGCTCGAGCGGCCGTTCCGGACCTACCCGCACGGCTTCCCGCGGGAGCTCCTGGACGAGTTCGCGCGCCGCACCGGTCGCGGTTGGTTGGGAAACAAGGCGGCCTCCGGCACGCAGATCATCGCGGAGCTGGGCGAGGAGCACCAGCGGACCGGGAAGTGGATCGTCTACACGTCGGCGGACTCGGTCTTCCAGGTCGCGGCGCATGAGGGAACGGTGCCGCTCGAGGAGCTGTATCGGGCGTGCGGGGCGGCGCGCGGTCTCCTGGTGGGCGAGCATGCGGTGAGTCGAGTGATCGCCCGGCCGTTCAACGGGAAACCCGGGGCGTACGAGCGCACGCCACGCCGTAGGGATTTCTCGATTGCCCCGGTGGGTGAAACGCTGCTCGATCGGCTTGCCGTAGCGGGGATCCCCCGTATCGGCATCGGCAAGGTAGACGACCTGTTCGCGGGCCGGAACATCACGAGTGAGCACACGCCGACGAACGCCGATGCGTACAGGCTGATCGAGCGGGCGCTCGAGCAGGCCAAGGTGGGATTCATCTTTGTGAACGTGATCGAATTCGACCAGAGCTGGGGGCACCGGAACGACGTGGCGGGGTTTCACGAAGGATTGCGGGAGCTCGACGCCTGGATCCCCCGGCTCGAGGCCCGCGTGACGGGAGACGATCTGATCATCCTGACCGCCGACCACGGCAACGATCCGACCACGCCTTCGACGGATCACTCCCGGGAGGCGGTGCCGGTGCTGGCGCTGGGCCCGCGGGTCACGCCGGTGGCGCTGGGCGAACGGCGCACGTTCGCGGACTTGGGGGCGACGGTGGCGGAGTACTTCGGCGTGCCGTCGCCGGTGGGCGCGTCCTTCCTGCCGGAGATCCGGGCGTGACGGCTGAGCTGGTACGCCGCGCGCGCGAGGTGCAGAAGCACGCCTACTGCCCGTACAGCAAGTTCCGCGTGGGCGCCGCGCTCGAGTCCGCGGACGGGCGTGTGTACGTGGGGACGAACGTGGAGAGTGCGTCCTACGGCCTCACGATCTGCGCCGAACGGATGGCCATTGGCGCGGCCGTGGCCGACGGGGCGCGCGGGTTCAGCCGTATCGTGGTGGCGACCGACGTGGATCCGCCGGCTTCGCCGTGCGGGGCCTGCCGGCAGCTCTTGGCCGAGTTCGGCCTCGATCTCGAGGTGATCGCCGTGGGCCCGAAGACCGAACGGCGCTGGGTACTGCGCGACCTGCTGCCGGACGCGTTCGCCAGAGCGGCGCTCACCAAGTGATCCGGCGTCGGCTCCTCCTGATCGGCGCCGCGGTAATCGCCGCGGCCTGCGTGGAAGACCTCACCACCCCCGGGGTGTGCCCCGCGTACTGCCCTGGCAACCAGCTCACGATCGCGGATACGGTGCTCTACGACCTCTCGCGGGACTCATCGTTCCGTGGCTACGTGCTGCCCCACCAGTCCGCCGTGCTGCTCGCCGCGAACCTGCCCGGCGTGGTGGACGGCCGGCCGATCTTCCGGATCAACGGGCCTGGGAGTCGGTTCCGGATCAACCCCAACGACACGACGACGGGGCCCATCCTGGGCTCCGATTCCGCCAAGCTGCAATTCGTGATCTCCCGCAGGGACAGCACGGCGACCAACCTGACGCTGCGGTTCTACCGGCTGCCGAAGACCATCGATTCGACCACGACCTTCGCCGACGTGAGTGGCGCGTTCACCGATTCGCTGGTGCGCACGCTCAACATCGATACGCTGCTCGCGAAACCGAACCGCAAGGACTCGGTGACGGGGGATAGTGCAGCGGTGGACACGACCGGCCATCTGCTCACGCTCTTCATGAAGTTCGATTCCACGGCGGCGCGCTACATCGCGGCGGATTCCGGGAGTGTCGCGTACGGAATCCGAATCAGCGCCGACTCGCTCGCGAGCGTGACGATCGCCAAGACGACGCTGACATCGGTCCTCTCGGGACCCCTATTGACGTGGTACGTCCAGGTGGATTCGTCCGGGGTGTCGGTGCCCCGCACCCTCGGTACGTTTCAGGCGGCCTTCGCGAGTTTCGTGAGCAGTCCGCCGCCTCCTCCCATCGACTCGACGCTCGCCGTCGGAGGCGCGCCTTCGGCTCGGAGCATCGTGCGGGTCGCGTTTCCGAGGGTTATTCGCGACTCGTCCCAGATCATCCGAGCGACCCTGATCCTCGTGCCGGCAGTGGCGGCGCGAGGGGCGCCGATCGACTCCTTCGCCGTGGAAGTGCACGCGGTGCTCGTCGACCTCGGAGCCAAGTCGCCCATTGCGGTGGATGTGCTGCACACGAACTCGACCATGATCCACATCGGCGCGACCGATACCGTGCGGATCGAGGTCACCAACGTGCTGCAGGCCTGGGCGGCGGACTCGACGCAACCGACCACGCTCGTGCTCAAGCCGAAGAACGAAGCCCAGTCGTTCGCTGAGATACGGTTTTATCCGACCATCGCGGCGGCGTTCCGGCCATCGCTGCAAATCACGTTCGTGCGGCGGTACCCGTTCGGAGGGCGTTGAGAGGATGTCAATGAAGGCGGTCAGACGGTTAGACGGTTGGACGGTTAGAGGCGGCGCTCTGGCCCTGGTCCTTCTAACCGTTTATCCGACTACCCGCCTGTATTGCCAGGACTCCCAATTCGGCATCCTCGGGCTCGGCACGCCCGGGCGGTATGAATCCGTTCGCGCCCGCTCCACCGGGGGGGCGTTCACACCGTTCGATCCGCTGTCGACCCTGACTGAGGCGCCGCTCGCCGACCTGGGGACCCTCACGGCGACGGCCATGGAAGGCACGTCGTACCGCCAGGCCGACCTGGCCGGGTCGACTACGAGCGTGCGCAGCACGCGTTTCCCGCTCTTGAACGTCGCGGGGCGCGTGGCGCCGCGGCTCGCCGTGGCGGCGGGATTCACGACGTATCTCGACAAGTCGTGGGACGTGACGGAGCGCGACTCCACCCTCCTGCGTGGGACGCTCGAGCGCTACACCGACGAGCTCACGAGCGACGGCAGCGTGGCGGATCTGCGTCTCGCCGCCGCCAGCCGGCTCACGCGCCGCATTGCGATCGGCGCCGGGATCCACCTCCTGGCGGGCTCGACGCGCGAGACGGCGGAGCGCCGGTTCGACGACACCACGTTCCACACCGTCCGACAGCTCGCCGAAGTGCGTTACAGCGGGTTCGGGGTTTCGGGGAGCATCCTGATCGGCGTCGCTCCGGGGCTCTCGCTCGCGGGTTGGGCGCGGTCCGACGGCCGCCTGCGCGCCAAGGCCGGCGACACGACGACCGCGCTCACCGACCTGCCCCGCGGGGCCGGCGGCGGCCTGCTGTTCGCGCCGAGCCCGAAAGTGAAGATCGGGGGATCGGTCGCCTGGCGCTCGTGGTCGCGCACGGGCCCGGGCGCTTTCAACACGTGGAGCTGGTCGGGCGGGGCGGAGATCGGATCGGGGCGGATGCCACTGCGCCTCGGGGTGCGAGGCGGCCAGCTGCCCTTTGGACCGGGGACCACGGCGCCCACGGAGGTCGCCGCGACTGCGGGGACCGGGCGCACCTTCGCTCAGGGGCGCGCCTCGCTCGACCTGGGCGTGGAGCGCCTGGAGAGACGCGGAACCGGGCTCACCGAGCGCATCTGGACGGTGCTCGTAGGCATCACCGTCCGGCCGTGAAGGTCTACTTCCACACCTTCGGCTGCAAAGCGAACCAATACGACACGGCGCTCGTGCGCCAGGCGTTCGAGGACGCCGGCGCGGCGGTGGTCCTGGACCCCGCCGCAGCAGATGTCGCCGTGGTCAACTCCTGCACCGTCACGCACGAGAGCGAGGCCAAGCTGGGACGCCTGGTGCGGCGGCTTGCGCGCCGCAGCGGAGGCCTCGAGACGGTCGTGATGGGGTGCGCCGCCGCGCTCGACGACGGGCGCATCGCCAGGCTGCCCTCGGTGCGGGCCGTGGTGGGCGGCGCGGAGCCGACGCAGGTGCTGCGGGCGGCGGGTGTGGCGGCGCCTGCGAACCAAGTCGGGGCGCATCATGCTGCGCCCCTACAGCGCGAGAGGCTGCGGGCCCGCGGCCTCCTCAAGATCCAGGACGGCTGCGACGAGCACTGCACCTTCTGCGCGACGACGATCGCGCGAGGCGCCAATCGATCGCGATCGACTCCCGAGCTGGTGGAGGAGGCTCGAAGGCTCGCGCAGCATCACGCGGAGATCGTCCTCACGGGAGTGCATATCGGGACGTATGGGCAAGACAGGGAGCGGGGAGCAGGGAGCGGTACCCGCCGCTCACTGGGTGAGCTCCTCGAAGCTTTGATCAGCTGTGTGCCCCAGGTTCGCTTCCGGCTCTCCTCCATCGAAGCCACCGAGGTGGATGACACGATCGCCCGGCTCTTGATCGAGGCACCGCGGCACGTCGCCGCCCATCTGCACGCGCCGCTCCAGTCGGGATCCGACCGCATCTTGAAGCGGATGGGGCGCCACTGGTATACCGCGGGCTCCTACCGCGCGCGACTCGAGTGGCTCGCCGCGCGCATGCCCGCGCTCGGGCTTGGGGCGGACATCATCGCGGGGTTCCCCGGGGAGACGGACGCCGACCACCGCGCTACGCTCGCGCTCGTGGGCGCGCTGCCCTTCACCTATCTGCATGTGTTCCCGTACAGCGAGCGGCCGGACGCGGCTGCGGCCCGATTGCCGGAGCCCGTCGCCCCTGCGATGGTGCGCGATCGCGCGCGCGAGCTGCGCGAGCTCGGCGAAGCCAAGGAGCGAGCCTACCGGGTGACACGCATCGGTCGCCGGGCAGACGGCGTCGTCTGCGGCCGTGGGGAGGGCAAAGTGGAGGTCCTCACGGAAGACTACCTGACGGTCGAGCTCCCGGTGGGGGACTGGGACGGCAGGGCCCGCTTCGAGATCACGGTCCGCTAGCTGAGCCCCCCGGCCCCTTCTATTATCTTCTAGCCCCATGCCGCGCGTCTACATCGAAACCTACGGCTGCCAGATGAACGTCTCGGACTCCGAGCTCATGCTGGGCGTGCTCGAGCGGGAAGGGTACGTGGCCGCCGCTGGGCCCGCCGAGGCGGACGTCGTGCTCGTGAACACGTGCGCGGTGCGGGAGCACGCCGAGCAGAAAGTGCTCTCCCGCCTGGGGGAGCTGAAGCAGGTGAAGCAGCCGGGCGGCGTGCTCGGCGTCGTGGGCTGCATGGCGCAACGGCTTGGGCCGCGGCTGCTCGAGCGCGTGCCTCAGGTGGATCTCGTGGTGGGGCCGGACGGCTACCGCGGGCTGCCCGAGCTCATCGCCCGGGCGCGGGCCGGCGAGCGCGCGGCCGACACCGCGTTCAAAAGTTGGGAGCACTACGAGGATGTCCCGTCCGTCCGCGAGACCGCCCCCTCGGCATACGTGACCGTGCAACGCGGCTGCGATTATCGGTGCACCTTCTGCATCGTTCCGATGACGCGCGGACCCGAACGAAGCCGCAAGTTGGCCGACGTGGTGCGCGAGGTGACGGACCTCGCCGGCACCGGTACCACGGAGGTCACGCTCCTTGGCCAAACGGTCAATAGTTTTGACGACGGCGTGCACGACTTCGCGGATCTGCTGCGCGCCGTGGGGGCGGTCCAGGGCATCCGGCGGGTGCGGTTCACGTCGCCCTATCCCACGGATTTCACCGACGGCGTGGTGCGGGCGATGGCCGGGACCCCCGCCGTGTGCGAGCACGTGCACCTGCCGGTCCAGAGCGGCAGCTCGCGCGTGCTCAAGCGGATGCTCCGGCGCTACGACCGCGACCGCTACCTCGGCGTGGTCGCGGCATTACGCGGAGCGGTGCCCGGCATCGCGCTCACGACCGACATCATCGTCGGGTTCCCCGGCGAGACCGAGGACGACTTCGCGGAGACCTTATCGCTCGTGGAGCAGGTGGGATTCGACGACGCGTACACGTTCAAGTACTCGCCGCGCGAAGGAACGCCCGCGACGCGACTCAAGGACGCCGTGCCGGACGACGTCGCGGGGGAGCGGCTCGAGCGGCTCATTGCCGTCGTGCGACGGATCGCGCGCCAGAAAAACGTGGGCCTGGTGGGCACCACGCACGAGGTGCTGGTCGAAGGCCGCGCCAAGCGTGGCGGACTGCTGCAGGCCCGCACACGCACCAACAAGGTGGCACTCGTCCCGGGGCCCGACCGGTGGATCGGGGGCTATCGCGCCGTGCGGCTCACGGGCACCACGGGCGCGACGTTCACGGCCTGCGCGCTCGGGCAGGAGCTCGCGGTCGTGGGGTGACGAACGTGACGTACGAGGTGTTGCAGCGGGAGTACGAGAAGCTCCGTCCCCAGCTGCCCCGGTTCTGCGGTTGCGAAACCTGCCGCGGCGACGTGCTCGTGTTCGCGCTCAACCGGCTATCCCCGAACTACGTCTCGACGTCGCAGGGCGAAGTGCTGGTCGAGCTGCGGCTCGACAGCGATCAGGAGAAGGCCAAGCTCGACGTCGCGCTGCTCGACGGGTTCCGTCGCGTGGGGCTGGCGCCACGCTGCGGCGCAAAGGCAGTGCAGCTCCTCTAGTCGAGTAGGCGGCCCCCTCGGATGAGGCCGCCGGTTCTCTTCGTCACAATCGGATTTGGGGTTGGGCTCTACGCGGGGCTCGATCCGTCTCTGGCGGTGCGTGGTGCGTGGTACGTGGTTGTCCCCGTTTTGGGGGCGGCCCTCCTCGTGGCTAGGACCGCACCGCTCGGGGCGGCGATTGGAGTCATGCTCGTCGCCGGGAGCGTGTGGGGGACGGCGGCGACTCGCGAGAAGGCCACGACGTGTGTGGGGCGGTGGACGGCCGGGGAAGGGTCAAAGGCCGGGGAAGGGCGAAGCGCGCGGGGAGCGATCGTCCGGCTCGCCGATCCCGTCGACTCGACCGGCGGTGTCATAGACGCGGACGTCCTTCCCGGCACCTGCGGCGGCGAGCTCCGATTACGCTGGCCCGAAGGCACGCCTGCGCACGGCGGCACGACGTGGGTCGTCGCGGGCCGATGGGCAGGCACTGGGTCACGCGGCGTGCTGGTCGTGCGCCGCACTCGGCAGCTCGACGGTATCCCGCGCGGGCGCGGCGCCGTGCGCGATCGGCTGGCCGAGCGCACCACCGCGCTGTTCGGCTCGCGCGCGCCGCTCGTGGACGCCCTCGTCTTCGCGCCGAACATCGACCTCGACCCCGCACTGCGCGAGCGTTACGCCCGGTCCGGGCTCGCCCACATCCTGTCGATCTCAGGATTGCACGTGGGATTTCTCGCCGCGTGGCTCGCGCTGCTCCTCGCCAAGCTCCGGCTGGCGCCACGCGCCCGTATGGGGACGGCGGGCGTGGTCCTCGTCCTGTACCTCTGGCTCATCGGATTTCCGGCGCCGGCATTGCGCGCCGTGGCGATGCTCGTTCTGTCGGACGTTGCGCGTGTACGGCAGCGCATCGTCGCGCCGGCGGGGACGCTCGCGGTCGCGGCCCTGATCGTGCTCCTCGTCGATCCCTGGGCGATGCGTGCCGTGGGGGCGTGGCTCTCGATCGCGGCGATGGGGGCGGTGATCTGGGCCGATCGCGCGTTTCGCGGTCGCCCGCTGTGGCTGCGCCTGGTCGCCCCGTCCATCGCCGCGACGCTCTTGACCGCGCCGATCAGCGCGCTCGCGTTCGGCACGGTAGCGCCGATCGGCGTGCTCGCGAATCTCGTCGCCATCCCACTGTCCGCGGTCGTGGTCCCCGGCCTCGCCCTGGCGCTCGCGCTATCGTGGATCGCGAAGGGGATGGCCACACTCGTCGCCGCCGGGTCCGGTCTCGGCCTCGGGCTGCTGGATCTGGTGGCGCGCAGGGCGGCGGCGGTGCCGGGCGGCCACGTGACGATGATGGCGGGCTGGCCCGCGGCCGCGACCTGGGCGGGGGTGGCGGCGCTGGCGTGGTGGCTGTGGCACTCGCCACGCCGCCCCTGGCTGATCGGCGCCCGCGTCGCGTTCGCGAGCACAGTGCTTGTGGCCGCGTCGCTCAAGGACGCGTTCGCACTCGACGATTGCGTCTGTTTGACGGTACATTTTCTCGACGTCGGGCAGGGCGACGCGGCGGCGTTGCGCACGCCGCACGGCCGCTGGATCGTCATCGACGGGGGTCCCAGAATTCCCGGGGATGATGCGGGGCGGCGCGTGGTGGTCCCGTTCCTGCGCCGGCACGGCGTGGAGCGGCTGGCCGTGGCCGTGGCGACGCACGGCGACGCGGACCATCTCGGTGGCCTGCCGGCCGTGGTGGACGCGTTCGACCCCGAGATCGTGCTCGAGCCGGGCGAGCCGTTGGGACGGCCGTTGTATCTCGAGTTTCTTGCGACGGTCGAGGCGTCGGGAGCGCGCTGGCATGCGGCCCGCACGGGCGACCGGATCGAGCTGGACGGCGTGGTGCTCCAGGTCTTGAGCCCCGACTCGGTGTGGCTGCGCCTGCCGCTCGACGTGAACGAGCACGGCGTGGTGCTGCTGGTCACGTATGGCGACGAGCGGCTGTTGTTCCAGGCGGACGCGGGGCTGCCGGTCGAGGCGTGGCTCGCGGGCGGGGTGGGTCGAGTCGAGCTGCTCAAGGTGGGGCATCACGGCTCGCGCAGCGCGACGTCGGACGCGTGGCTCGACGAGCTGGCGCCGCGCGAAGCGGTGATCAGCGTCGGACGGCACAACCGCTACGGGCATCCGACGCCCGAGGTGCTGGGGCGGCTCGCGCGACACGGCATCGCGGTGCTCCGGACCGATGAGCGCGGCACCATCACCTTCTCCACGGACGGGCATGATGCACGGCTCCGAAGTCATCACGATTGAGCGGTTCATCATGGAGCAGGAGCGGCTCTACCCGGAGGCCACGGGCGAGCTGTCGAACCTGCTGTACGACGTCTGCCTCGCCGCGAAGATCATCTCCCGCCACGTGCGCCGTGCCGGGCTCACCGACATCCTGGGCGCCGCCGGCGCGGTGAACGTCTCGGGGGACCTGCAGCAGAAGCTCGACCTGTTTGCCAACGAGACCGTGCGCAACAGCGTGCAGTACACCGGCCGCGTGTGCATCACCGCCTCGGAGGAGGACACGGTGCCGGTGCCGGTTCCGCCCGGGAAGCCCACCGGCAAGTACGTCGTGTTGTACGATCCGCTCGACGGGTCCACCAACATCGACGTCAACGTCTCGATCGGGACGATCTTCTCGATTCACAAACGGATCACCAAGCGGAACGGCCTGGCGGGCATCGCGGACTGTCTGCAGCCGGGGAAGAAGCAGGTGGCGGCGGGGTACATCCTGTACGGATCGAGCACGATGCTCGTGTACACGACCGGGCAGGGGGTACACGGGTTCACACTCGATCCGACGATCGGTGAGTTCCTGCTGTCCCATCCCGACATCACCTCTCCGCCGGTTGGCAAGTATTACAGCGTGAACGAGAGCAACTGGAACCGCTGGACCCCGCCGGTGCAGCGCGTGGTGGGCGCGTTCAAGAACGGGGAAGGGAAGATCCAGCCCAGGAACGCGCGCTACATCGGCTCTCTCGTGGCGGACTTCCATCGCAATCTCATTTCCGGCGGCATCTTCCTGTATCCGGCCGACACCAACCACCCGCAAGGCAAGCTCCGTCTCTTGTATGAGGCCGCGCCGCTCGCGTTGCTCGTGGAGCAAGCGGGTGGCCGGGCGACGGACGGATGTCGCTCCATCCTCGACATCGTGCCCACCGACCTGCATCAGCACACCCCGCTCGTGATCGGCAGCAAGGACGACGTCACGTACGCGGCGCGCATTCTGGCGGCGGAAGCGGTCGCGGTGAAGTGAGCGAGCGCAAGCCCGTCTACGGTCCGGAAGATTGGCGGGGCGATCCCGGGCGCGAGCTGGGCCGCCCGGGCGCGTTCCCGTACACGCGCGGCGTCCATCCCACCATGTACGCCGGCAAGCTCTGGACCATGCGTCAGTACGCCGGGTTCGGCACCGCCGAGGAGACAAACGCGCGGTTCCGCCATCTGCTGGCGGCGGGCCAGACCGGGCTCTCGGTCGCGTTCGATCTGCCGACCCAGATGGGATACGACTCGGATCACCCGATGGCCGAGGGCGAGGTGGGGCGCGCGGGGGTGGCGATCGATACGGTGGACGATCTCGAGCGCCTGTTCCACGAGATCCCGCTCGACAAGGTCTCGACGTCGATGACCATCAATGCGACGGCGCCGATCCTGTTGGCGATGTACCTCGTGGTGGGCGAGGAGCAGAGCGTACCGCCGGACAAGCTGCAGGGGACGGTACAGAACGACATCCTGAAAGAATTCATCGCGCGCGGCACGTACATCTATCCGATCGAGCCCTCGCTCCGGCTCGCGACCGACCTCTGCCGCTTTGTGGCGGCGCGGGGGATGAGCTTCAATCCCATTTCGGTGTCCGGCTATCACATGCGGGAGGCGGGGGCGACGGCGGCGCAGGAGCTCGGGTTCACGTTCGCGAACGGGCTCGAGTACGTGCGGCGGGCGGTGGCGATGGGGATCGACGTGAACGCGTTCGCGTCGCGGCTCTCATTTTTCTTCGCCGCGTTCAGCGATCTGTTCGAGGAAGTGGCCAAGTTCCGAGCCGCGCGCCGACTCTGGGCCCGCCTGATGAAGGAGCAGTTTCGGGCGGAGGACGCGGCCTGCCGGCTGCGGTTTCACACCCAGACCGGGGGGTCGACGCTCACGGCGCAGCAGCCCAAGAACAACGTGGTGCGGGTGGCGATTCAGGCGCTAGCGGCGGTGCTGGGCGGCACGCAGTCGCTGCACACCAACGCGTACGATGAAGCGCTCGCGCTGCCCACCGAGCAGAGTGCGACGCTGGCGCTTCGGAGCCAACAGATTCTGGCGCATGAAACCGGGATCCCCGAGACCGTCGATCCGGTGGGCGGGAGCTGGTACGTGGAGGCACTCACCGATCGGCTGGAGCGGGAGGCGCGGGCGTTGTTGGACGAGATCGAGCGGGCGGGTGGGGCGGCGCGGGCGATCGAGCGGGGGGTGTTTCAGGAGGCGATCGCGCAGAGCGCGTACGCCGAGCAGCGTGCGATCGAGGCGGGGGAAGCGGTGGTGGTCGGGGTGAACCAGTATGAGGATGATCAAGGGATCCCGTCGATCGCCGCGCCGGACTATTCGGCGCTGGCGGCGGCGCAGCGGCGGCGCGTGGGCGAGATCCGGGGCAAACGGGAAGCGGGACGCGTGAAAGGCGCGTTGGCGCGGCTCAAGGAGGCCGCGAGCAGCCCTTCCGCGCCGCTCGTGGAGCCGATTATCGAGGCCGTGCGGGTACGGGGGACGGTGGGGGAGATCTCGGACGTGTTGCGCGGCGTGTGGGGCGTGTACAAGCCGTGATGCACCGGCTGACGGTGATGATGCCCGGGAATATCCAGCCGATCGAGCGCGGCGCGCGTTTCGCCGATCCCTTGAACCAGGCGCTCAAGGCCGAGGGCATCGGGGAGACGGGTGACGAGGGGACACATATGGGGATTGTGGGTGGGAGCGTGGTGGTCGTGGCGGCGGACATCGAGGTCAGCGTGACGGACTTGGGCCGCGGGTTGGCGATGATTCGGCGCGTGCTGCGGGCGGCGGAAGCGCCGGCGGGGACGACGATCACGGAGCACGCCGCGACGAAGGTGGTGCATCAGCTGTAGGGACATCCGCAAGAAAGGATCGTAGCGGCGTCTTTGTGACGACGTCGTTTCCGGCGGTCTTCCCGAGGTTACGGGATGACCGCCGGGCGCGTCTCTCCGTCCAGTCCCCGCCTGCTTTCACTCCTGCGGCGGGCGATTCGGGTGCGCCATTACAGCCGACGGACCGAGGAGGCATACGTCGGGTGGGTGCGGCGGTTCGTGCGGTTTTGCGGCATGCGGCACCCACTCGAGCTCGGCAAACGCGACGTCGAGCGGTTTCTCACGAGTCTCGCGGTCGAACGCGGCGTGAGCGCTTCGACGCAGAACCAAGCGGTGTCCGCGCTCGTCTTCCTCTACGACGCCGTTCTGGGGCAGCCGCTCGGCTTATTCGACGGTGTGGTTCGCGCGAAGGGGTCCAAGCGTTTACCCGTTGTGCTGACGCGTGACGAGGTGCAGGCGGTGCTCGGCGCGCTGACCGGCACGCCGGCGCTCGTGGCGGCGCTCTTGTACGGATCGGGTTTGCGCCTGCTCGAAGCGTTGCAGCTGCGGGTGAAGGACATCGATTTGGCCCGACGGGAGATCGTGGTGCGTAGCGGGAAGGGGGATCGAGACCGGCGGACGATGCTTCCGGAAGTGCTGATCAGCCCGTTGCTGGAGCATCTGGGGAGGGTGCGGCAAGCTCACGAACGGGAGGTAGCCCGTGGGGCTGGCCGTGTGCAACTACCGGGCGGCATCGACCGCAAGCTCCCCGGCGCGTCCGCCGAGTGGCGGTGGCAATGGGTGTTTCCAGCCCAAAGGGAGTTGGCGAGTGTAGCGAGCGGCGAGCCCAGGCGCCATCATTTGCACGAGACCGTCGTTCAGCGGGCGTTTCGCGCGGCGCTGCAGCGCTCCGGGATCTCCAAGCGAGCGACGTGCCACAGTTTGCGGCACTCGTTTGCTACCCATCTGCTCGAAGACGGTTACGACATCCGGACGGTGCAGGAGCTGCTCGGCCACCGGGATGTCAGCACGACCATGATTTACACGCACGTCCTGAACCGTGGCGGGCGCGGTGTACGCAGCCCGGCGGATCGGCTGTTCGCGCCGGCCATCCTCACCAGCGTACCCAGCCTGGTCCCATCAATTAGGCCGCTCCTGCTGCCGCCCATTACCCCCGATCGACGCACATAGACCCGAATTAGGCTGACAGGATGCGGCGGACTCGCTAGTCCGTTGCGTCGGCGGCCTCAGAAGACTAAGCTGTCGAAACATAGTTAGGCATCAGCGCGACCTAATTGGCGACATGGGCACCATGCGGCTCCCCCTTCTGACAATTGCTCTGCTCCTGCCCCTTGCCAGCCCCGGGCAGCAGCCCCTGACGGCTGCGAACTGGCGTAACCATCCTGCCATTCGCGCTATCCAGGCAATCACCGAGGAGGTCGAGACCGCCGCTCGGCAACACAACCTCGCCGTCCACACCGATTCTGCAGAGTGCGACGGCGGGGCCGTGACGATCACGGCGCACCTCTACGCGGATTCGGCCGGGCGCGTGCGGAAGTACGTCGTCGCGGGAGGCTCCGGCGACTCCTACTCAGAGCAACGATACTACTATGACACGCGCGGAAGGCTCCGCTTTCGCTTTGAGACCCTAGGAGCTGTCAATGGCACCCAGCAGGAGACACGCCAATACTTTGATAGTACTGGCGGTCGGCTTTACAAGGACGTTCGCCTCAAGGGGCCGGGGTACCCTCGTGGTTCAGACGACGTCGTTACTGACCCCGCTGCCGACTTTCGCGCGCTATGCGGTCCTTCACACTGACGCTCGGCGCGCGCTGATGCCTAACATGCGCTTGAAGCTGCCGGGCGGTGATCGCTTCAAAGGAAGCGGAGTGTTGTGCCCTGGCGGGCACGAACTATCGTTCAATGGCAGATGCGCGGGCGGGCGAGTCGCCCGCAGCTTAAGCGCGATCCGTTAGGCAGCGCCGGCACGTCAGGAATGACCTCTAGACCACTACTCTCGAGTGTCGCACGCTTCGCTGCGACAGTATTCGCCCTGGCCGTCCTAGTGACGGGCATCCAGAAGTATGTGCTGAAGCATGTGCCGGGATTACCTGACACTCCACTCGTCGACGGGCTTGTATTCATCATTACGGTCGTCGTCATTGTCTCGGGCGCGTATCGCAATTCGGTCTTTTGGCGCAACTTCAACGAACGTCAACAAGCCAAGACTGCCGCGCTTCTAGGCGGGAGTCCCGACCGGCTCCGCAAGGTCCTCGAAGACGTGGAGCGCTTGCTCCTCGAGGACCCGTTGGCGGCGCAGCGGATGCTCCAGGCCTACTCACAACCGTTGCGGGACCGCAGCCAGGTTGAGCGTGAGGACCTCTGGCAACGAGCTCGCGCCGATCGGTCCGCCGCGCACGAGCTGGAGCAGGAGCTGCGAGATGACCTCGCCGCGTATCGCCATACAGTGGAGCGACTGCGCGGGGTACGCGCGGCTGGGCC
Organism: Gemmatimonadales bacterium; assembly: GCA_035943095.1. Lineage (GTDB taxonomy): Bacteria > Gemmatimonadota > Gemmatimonadetes > Gemmatimonadales > GWC2-71-9 > AG41. Next base: position 38,617 of record DASZCN010000097.1, read on the forward strand.
TGGTGCAGCCGCCTTGCTTAGCGAGCTCGAGGGACAGATTGATACCACCCAGCGGGACTTGAGCAGGATCGATGCCTTCCACTTGAAGAGAGGCAACGAAAATGGCGCTGCCTAACATGCGCTTGAAGCTGACGGGCGGTGATCGCTCTAAGGGAAACGGAGTGTTTGTGCCCTGGCGGCCACGGACTGTCGTCCAACGGCCTTGCGCCGGCGGGCGAGTCGCCCGCAGCTTAAGCGCGATCCGTTAGGCGGCGCGCTCCCACCCCACGATCATCCTTCAGTCCATGCTCTTGTTTGGTGAGTACGCGGGGCGCCGAGCGCCGAGACGCCCGAACGAGCTGCAGCTGGCCGCGCCCCGCCACCCCACGGCTGCGCGGTCGGCGTGCCGCGCCGCGCACCGCCCTTCGTGAGGTGGGCTGCCCGAGTCAACGTTCCAACCCGATGCCGCCGCGGCCCTCGAGCCCCGCGCGGCGCGCTCGAGCGTCGGGGCAGGGCGCGCCGTCTAACATGCGCTTGGAGCTGGCGGGCGCTCATTGTTGGGGTAGAATTGCCTTTGCGCGCCCTTCCACACCCAGACCTAGCGGGCGCTGGCGCGCCCGCGCGCATTGCGCCCGCAGCTCAAGCGCGATCCGTTAGGCGGCGCGCTCCCACGCCGCGACCATCCTACAGTCAATCCTTTTGTTTGGAGCAGGCGGGGCGCCGAGCACCGAGACGCCCAAACGAGCCGCTGCTCGCCGCGCCCCACCACCCCACGGCCGCGCGATCGGCGTGCCGCGCCGCGCTCTTCCTTCGTACAGTGGGTTGCCCATAGGCAACGTCCCAACCCGAGGGCGGGCGCGGCCTTCCAGAATCCGCGCGGCGCGCTCGAGCGTCGGGGC